>CASFYR010000063.1 GCA_949298975.1 uncultured Bacillota bacterium
ACATTGCCAGCCGCGCTCTCGACGATCAGTTTGACCAATTTTTTGTCCTGCAATGTAAAATTGCCGCTGACCAGTTCGCTGTCAAGGACGCCATCCCAACCGTTTGGCAAATACAAGTTTGCTTCTTTGCGTTCCTTATGATGATGAAAGAAACGGTTAAAACCGGATAATTCATTCTCGATTTCCAGACGGTCATGACTGATTTTCGCACTGAAGGAACTCTCGTCGGTGCGATCATATTCCAAGATCACCTCACTGCCGTCATATCCGCTGACGGTCAGATCATAAGCAATACTTTCAAACTTGATCTTGCTGAATTGCAAAGGATCAAAAGACATGCGTTTCTTATCCTCGTCTTCGTCAACCAGCACTTCCTCCGGTTCTGGGAACGCCTGTTTCGCTTCTTTGGCTTCAAACGGCGTTTTCTTTTCCTCTTCTTTGACTAAAATGTTAGCGATATCCTGACTGCTGCCAAGATTATCGATTACTTCGGCTTCGTCATAACCCTCTTCAACTTTATCGGTAATCATCTCGTCAAAATAGGCGATCGTCTCGTCAATTTCATTATAGTTGACGTCATTCAGGGCCGCTCTCAGTTCGGCCAAAAATTTATCTTTCATTTTCTCTGGCTCCTTTTTCAATAAATCTGTAAACTTGGATCAATTCCTTAAAATCCTTGATATATTCGATTATTTTGCGATAACCCTCGTCTGTAATGGCATAAAACTTGCGCAATCGCCCATTGCTTTCTTCGCTGTATGTCTTAACGCAGCCGCTTTTTTCCAGCCGTTTGAGGATCGGGTAAAGGGTTGATTCCGATATCTCCATTACCCCGTCCAGATCCTTAACAATCTTATAGCCATAGGAATCTTCTTTCAGCAAAGCGGCTAGAACACATACTTCCAAACTGCCTCTTTTTAATTGTGCATCCATCGCTTACCCTTCCTATCTGATTCTTTTATTATCGATCAAAATGTATGGCTGTGATCTAAGCACCTCTAAGGTCGCTTTATCCTTTTTTGCCATTTCCAGGTATAAATCATACATATCAGTCATATTATATACCTCCTTACATCTAATACTATACATTACATAGTATAAGGTGTCAAGATATATTTTAATTTATTAAAAAACAGGAAATATATGACCTATTTCCTGTCAATATTTATGCGAACAAAGAATTAGTTACAGAATGTCGATAAAACAACGAAGTATGAAAAGGCAAAAACCGCAATTGTCGATATTGAAATTAAAACCAAATTCATATTATTTCGATGAAAATTGAGTTTAACCTTATTTCCTGCAAAAACAAAAGATATTAACAGGAATAAAGGGGTAAAATATCGAATTTGAACTCCGTTGATAACATCCATGCCAACAGGTGTAAACGAAAGGTGCATCGATCCGAAAATGAACATAATCACCACACTAATTAACAAGCCCAGAAATAATTTACTGCTGTTTTTGATTTTCTCAGATAATTCCCAGCCGGCAAATGTCAAGATTACATATTGAATTAAAAGAAGCAAATAGAAAGTTCCTGAAAGAGATTCCTGATAGTAAGCACCAACGAAAGCGTCATGAGCAAAAATATAATCACCAAAAGAACTAATATAAGTCCATACATACATTTTCACA
This sequence comes from uncultured Bacillota bacterium, assembly GCA_949298975.1. Classification (GTDB taxonomy): domain Bacteria; phylum Bacillota_I; class Bacilli_A; order Erysipelotrichales; family Erysipelotrichaceae; genus JAHHTG01. The sequence goes on from CASFYR010000063.1 coordinate 1,639, forward strand.
AAATAGAAAGGATGGGTGAGCAAAGATGCCAATTGACCAATAGCACTGGTATACCCGCCGCGCAAATCACTAACTCCTGCTGAAACACTATTTAAAACCGGAATTATTAGTATAAACATTAAAGTAAAGAAAACAAAGAATAAACTTAGTTTATATATATTTTTTTGCCTGATACCGACAAATTTATCAGCTTTAAATACAACCGGCAACAACACCAGCGGTGCATATACAGGTTTAGCTAAACAAGCTATCGTTATCATGCTTAGATAAGCAATAGTCCAACCAAAAGTTACTTTATCTCTTCTGTCGATCATCTGATTAATATACAGTACGCTCGCCAACAATAAACAGGAGTTTACCAAACCGTCAAGCGAGTATTGAGCGGCTAAAAAAACCGAGGTCGGAATCAAAGCTATCGTCATAACCAACGCCTTGCCTTTTTTAGCAATTTTAACTGCTGCGTAAGAGATTAAACCAATTGCTAATGCACTTGTTATCTTGCCTAACATGTATGTAAAAGTGAATGGCAGCCTTAGTGTTCTACCTAAAAACAAACCAATAGAAGCCGGATAGTAGTCTATATAATTATATCTTGTAAAAATACCTTTATAGACAGAAGAATAGTATTCAGTGTTGCTCGGATTATCCAATTCCATATCGAGTATTTTCTGAGTTTCTTTTGTATCCGGAATAGTTGGGTATGGAACTCTGATATTCTCATAATAACTATAACTATACTGCTCGGTTTTCAAAAATGATTGTCTCCACGCATATTGAAAATGGATTTCAGAGTCAGGCGTCCAATGAGCTATTTTTGGATATGACACGATCATTGTCAAAGTCACACAGATATAGACGACCAAAAATGCATTTTCCAATTTCAATCTTTTTTCCAGCCAATTATATCCAAGATATCCAACCGATATTGAAAGCATGGAAAAGAAGAAGAAATAATATAAATTAAAATCAGAAACATTATATATATACAGCTCAGGCAAATCGTTGTAGTCACCGTCTTCATCGACCAATTCGATTCTTTTAACAACTTTCCCGATATTAATTGTTTCTTCGGAAATAAAACTATTTGAACTTACACTTCTTTCAGTATAATCGTTATAGTCAAAATCGTTATATCCATCAATTTTCAAAAGATATGATTCTTCATTTTCGCTATTAAAAACTATTCTTATTTTATCAACATATATGTTGTCTAAATCATAGATTATCGCTGAATTGCTCTCTATCTTTTCTGTTGCTTTACTTTCAATGACATGAACTCCTTTATCTTGACCATGAAAAAAATCTAATTCAAAATTAGTCGAAAGATAAGTCATGACAAAAGGAAATAATAATAAGGCTGCTAAAGCAATAATTTTAATTTTCTTCTTTTTGTACTCTCTCATCTTTTTTTCCTTTTGATTTTAGAATAATCAATTGTCATGTAAAGTGGTATCATAATAGCAATCGCAACTGTCGGATACCAGAAGGATGTAACATCATTTTTAACTCCCTCATAAGTTATCGTAAAAGCATTTTCATTTCTTTCGCCGTTTTCTGAGAAGAAATATTCTTCATCATCAAAAACAACTATCCCCAGCGAATCATTGTCACCGATGTTTGACGCCTGAATTTCAACAAGATACTTTTTACCTTTACTATCACTAATAGGATCAAGAAAATTAGTTACTCGATTCATATTAGGGATAATATTAGCTTCATAATTTTGCTCATGTATCAATCCGTATTCGTCGTATAAACGTAAACTTACCGATCCACTTACATAATTTTGGTTTTCTCTGATAAACAACACCGACACTTCCGACATGTTGTCAACCTGGCAAACAAATTCTTGAGAATAAACAACATCATCCACTAAAATTAAGTTTTCAACATGTCCTGTGCTGCTCGCGATCCCTTTGAGATCGTCCGTATGCAATGGCCTGACAGCAAAGAAAAGATATCCGATAGCGCATAATACAGTCATCAAAATCAAAAAAATTAATTTGTATTTTTCTATGTTAGCTCTCATGTGTCATTACCCTGGCAATTTATAAATATGCTTGGAAGAGAAATTTACATTGTAATACTTGTCTCTTTCAATATTACAGCCAATACTGTTAATTCTTTTGCTTAATACTTTCATTTCTTCTTGAGTAATATCGTTGTAAGCAGTAAACATTATCTCTATATGAGGAATGACTACATTACGTAATCCTCGGTAATAAAGCTGCACGCAAATTAAATAGGAGGCAACCCGGTAATCAACGGTTTCGTCCAATCCGCCAATTTCAATGAAATCTTTAGTTTTGACCATGTAACATTCACTTTCAACAATTTTATAATTGTACTGAGTTAACAGGCTGCCATAGGTTCCATAATCTCCTGGATAAGATGGCTTAGGAATACCGAGCAGATTTCCTTTTTGTAAATAATATCCCGAAGCCAAACCGAAGCCTCTTTCGTCAACAACTTTACCGCCAACAACCCCTACATCATCCTGAATTGTGTAACCAGCCATAACTTCCAACGCATTAAACGATAGAATCTCACATTCCTTTTTTAGCAATAACAGTAGGTCTGCTTTACTGATTCTTGCATAACGGTTAATATCGCGAGTGATATTATTGGTTGAAGGAATTGTGACAAATCTTTCTTGTGTTAAGTATTTGCTTAAAATGAATTCATAATAATCACTCTCATCAGTGATGATAACGATTCGATAATTATCAAATTCAATTTCTGTGGCCATTCGGACAAGACGATCTATTACGAGATCATTTTTGCCATCAGAATGGATTATTAAGTCAATTGTCACTTTTTTTTCCAGAAGATATTCGATAAAGTAATGGGTATTAACCATAACATTAACATTTGCTTTGACGCCTTTCTTTTCTAAAAGGTCTTCCAAGGCGCGTTTACCAGCTTCTCCGGCATAATTCTTCGAACTAGAATCGAGCGCTGTCGATCCGGGGATCATTCGCCAATGATAAAGAATCTTATCAATATGATATATTTTGTCAGTACGATCTAAAACGCGCAAAAACAAATCGAAATCTTGTGCTCCTTCATAACCAGTTCTGAATCTGCCAATTTCCTCAATTACTTTCCTTCTAATAACGCTAAAATGGCAAATATAATTGCCTCCATAGAAAGTGTCTTTGGCATAGTCTGGTTTAAAATGAGGATCACTGCGGTTGCCATATTCGTCAATTTTATCTTCATCTGAATAAATAAAATCTAAGGTTTTATCTTGATTTAATACTTTTACAACTTCATTTAAAGCATTAGGCATCAATTCATCATCATTATCCATCAAGCCAACAAATTCTCCGGTAGCTAAATTCAGAGCCGAATTGGTCGCATTGGAGATATGCCCGTTCTGTTCACGAAAAAACACTTTTATACGTTTATCTTTTTTCTGATATTCTTTTAATGTATTAATAGTGTCTTCCGCGGTAGAACAATCGTCAGCAATGCAAATTTCGAAATTCTCATAACTCTGTCTTAAAATCGAATCAATGCACGCTCTTAAATATCTTCCCTTAACATTATATACCGGCATTACTATCGAGATAAGAGGGTTATATTCGTACTTGATTTTCGGAGAGAAACATTCGTGCTTTTTTATCCATTCATTATATTTCTGTTCGCTGATTGCTTCGGTTGATTTATAATCGATATCAGTAAAATGACGGCGAATAAAAGTAACATTCTTATATAATAATGATTTTATCTTTTTAATTATTCGATCAAATAAGGTAGATTTATAACTATAAATTCGATGATAAAATCCTCTGTCGTCAACTGCATAGAAATCGAAGTGATAATTAATTCTTCTTACATTAACCGCTGCTCCCAGGCTAAATGATTTTATTTTTGAAAAAGATTTGCTCAATTGTTTTTCAAATATCGTTTCATTTTCGATCTTAATTACAATCTTTTCAATTGAGTTATCTACCCAACCAACAAATATTATCAGCGGTCTTTTAACGCCATATACCGCACAGTCCCTCACATTAAATCTCATAGTTATTGCTCCTTTTACAATTCCTCAGCAAATCCTTTTTCCAGTTTTTTGAAAATAAAATACCCGACAAATAAAGATATAAATGTCAAAACGAAAATATAAACAACACCATTAAACTCTGGTAATACATGATACATAAACAGATCCCTGTACGCATAGATAAATTGGGTCAATGGATTTATTTCAACCAATTTGATCAAAATAGCTGGAGCTGAAGAAAAATTAGAAATGGCATACAGAATAGGCGTTCCATAAAACAACATATTGATTACAAAAGTAACAATATATTCGGTGTCTTTAACATATACATTTATTGCGCTGATCGCAAAAATTATACCTAACGAAAATAACATCTGTAACAAACCAAAAAAAGGCAGCAAAACAACATGCCAAGATATGCCAACTCCAGAAAAAAACAAAAAAATAAACACAATTAAACAAGAGATAAAAAAGTTTATAAGTCCGCTCAAAACAACTGAAATAGGCAATATTTCTCTTGGAAAATACACTTTTTTTATTATTCCGGCGTTATACCTGATGGTAGTAACGCCTTGAACAATTGAATTGGTAAAAAAAGTCCACGGAATTATACCGGTAACCAAATATATCAAGTAATTATCCCCACCGCTTCTTGCCATCAAAAAAGGAAATACAATAGCATAGACCGCGACTTGCAACAATGGATTGACAAATGACCACAAAACACCTAAAAAAGATCCCTTATATTTTCCTCTGATTTCCTTTTTGACATTTGATTTCAATAATTCACGATATTTATATAATTCTCTGAATAACATTTGCTCTTCCTTACTTTACAACAAAATTTCTAATCTTTCTTGCTATCTCGGTATTCTGAGGTGATTTCGAAATAACTGTAATTTGATGGGCTCCTTTTAAACTGCTATCTATATTGGCAACAACCTCCCATCCCGGTTGATCGTTTGTAGCATCACCACCATATCGTCCTTCAAAAACCACCAATACATCCGGTCTGTCAGTTCTGAATACTCCATCGCATTTTACACCATCAATCATTACTTCAACGGTTGAATTATTACAATCGCTCAGCTCCCAGCCATGAATACGCAATTTGTTATCGTAAAGCAACAACTCGCTGTTTTCGCCGGGTTCGTCAATATTAATCTCGCCAATATAAGAATCTTTAATTTGGTCTTCTATTTTTATCTTTTTTCTTTTTTCGTGGTGATCAATCGCCACCTGATTCAAATATTTTTCAATTATCTCTTCCGGGCTGCCGTCACCAGAAATCTTGCCTTTGTATATCCATATAGCTCTGTTGCACAACCTTTTTACCGAATTTAAATCATGCGACACAATTACAATTGTCTTGTCGCTCTTGCCTAATTCAGCCAATTTACTAAAACACTTATCTTGGAAATGCTGGTCACCGACAGCTAAAATTTCATCGATTAATAGTATTTCTGCATCGACATTAATCGCAATCGAAAAGGCTAACCTCATATACATCCCAGAAGAATACGTTCTTACGGGATTGTCAATAAATTCTCCTAATTCCGAAAAATCAATAATATCCTGCATTCGCTTTTCGATTTCTTTTCTTGTCAAGCCAAAAATAGACGCATTGAAGTAAATGTTTTCTCTGCCTGTAAAATCAGGGTGAAAACCGGCTCCCAATTCTAAAAGAGATGTAAGTTTGCCATTCGTTTCGATAGTTCCTTTAGTTGGGTATAGAATTTTAGTCATCAACTTTAACAGGGTTGATTTACCGCAGCCATTAGTTCCGATCAAAGCGACCGTTTCACCTTTATTTATATTTAGATTGATGTCATCCAATACCAGCTTTCGATCAATCCTATTTCCCTTGCCTAGGGCGACTAGTTTTTCTTTCAGTGTTTGAGGTTTATCGTAAACAATTTTAAAACTTTTGCTGCAATGTCTTATTTCAATAGCGTTGTCACGATTTTCCATGCTTTCTCCTTTAACCGCATTATTATATCAAATAATTGTTTGTTTATCACTATTTTATCGGTCTTAGTGATTATATCGCCTAAAAAGATGAAATATAATCCATAAATAAATATCGTATTTTCTCAAATACTCGGCATCAAATAAATAAAAATTTTCTCCGCTTTCCTGATAATAAATTAAGAATTTCCTAAAATCATAATCCTTGATCTCTGATCGTTTTTTCCAAAAATCAACGCAATCATTCAATCTATTATTTGAACCAAATAATGCCAATAATTCCGAATATGCATTATATTTTGCATTGAAAAGATCTTGATGATAAAACGGTTGGGTAATAGTTCTTTTAATCAAATATTTCTTCTTTTCTTTTTCTATTAAGCGGTTATTATCCTTATTCTCTATTTTTCCCAGGCCAACAACATTCCCTCCATGCAGTCGATATTTAATTAATCTATCGTCCAGATAAACTAAACTTTCTTTCAATCCGGCAACCATTGCCAGCCATCCGTCGTGCAGCCAATAACTGCTCTCTTGGTAGTATTTTAAAGCGAATTCTCGCCGAATAGCCATTGTCGCACCGGTAATGCAGTAATTTCTAAGCAAATTATCAATAAAATGATAACGGTCTAAACAATCAAATCCAAGCACATCTCTTAAACTTAATTCCATTTCTTGCCCGTTGCCATCGATAAGAAAAGCGTTTGTTGCCACCATATCAACTGTCGGATCATTGAATTCTGAAATGATCTTTTCCACCTTATCACTTACCCATATATCGTCCTGATCGCAACTAAAAATCACATCACCGCTGCACGCTTCATAACACTGGCGAAAGTTTTTGATTACCCCCAGCGACTGCTCATTGATCAACAGACGATAACTGATACCGCTCTTAACCAAAATATCTTCAACGATTTTCACCGTATCATCCAAACTGTTGTCATCGCTGATAATTATTTCATCAACTCGACGGCTCTGATTCAAAATGCTCTGTAGTTGTTCGCTAATATATTTTTCGCCATTATAGGTACAAATAGCAACCGACACTTTCATAATATTTTATATCCTTTCAATGTTTTAAAAGATAATATATCAAAGCCAGGCGGCGATTAAAAAGCTTAAAATAAATATTTTTAAGACTGCAGTTATCCATATACTTATTATCACGATAATTTGGATAATACTCCTTCACTTCACCGATAGCTCTGTCAACAGCCTTTAAATACTCGTTTCGCTCATACTTAGCCGCTGTTTTAACAAAAGTGGCATAAAGATAGCGCACATAGACATATTCAAGCTCATCGCGGTAGTGATCGTACAAACCTTCCTGCTGATAATATTTGATCAGCCCGTTCATGTTGTCGATATAATCATAAATGCGTTTGTCTACCGTTTTAGTGATCGATCCTTCGCGGATGACATAATGATACAAGTATTCATTAACTGCGCCAACCGACTTAAGCTTTGGCCACAAGCGATATATCATCTCCACATCTTCAAACCATACGTCCGGTTTAAAACGAATGTGATCAAATAATTCTCTTCGATATATTTTATTCCACGCCGAAGGGTAAAGGATTACCATATGTTCTTTGATCGGTTCAATTCCAGTCATGCTTTGATTTAAATGGCAGGTGCATTTAACACTTTTATTGGTGTGTTCCTCGATAAAATCACACATCACTAAATCGAGGTCTTCCTCTTTAGCTTTGGCATACATTTTTTCAAACATTTGCGTCTTGACATAATCATCGCTGTCAACAAAAGCCAGATATTCTCCGCCAGCTTTATCAATCCCCATATTTCGAGCACTGCTTAATCCGCCGTTCACTTTTTTAAACGCTTTTATTTTCTCCGGATACTCTTTTTGATAACGATTAATAATATCTTCGCTTTGATCAGGACTACCGTCATTAACGATAATGATTTCAATTTCTTTTAAACTTTGCTTTACCAGCGATTCTAAACACTTTTTCAGATATTTCTCCGTATTATAAACCGGAACTATTACGCTGACTTTGATCATACCGTTTCTCCGTCGATTATTTTTTCGATTTTTTTAATTAAAAGATCATTTGGATAATGGTAGCCTTGCAAAGCACTTCGCTCATTCTGAAGCCAGGCAGGATCTTCAATGACTTGTTTTAACCCCGCATACAGACCGGCAAAACTATTATCCACTATAATTCCGTGCTCCTGCATCGTATGCAATGAACCACTGGTCTTCGTTGCCATGACTGGAGTTCCCAGAATAAATGCCTCGATAATTACTGCACCAAAAGCCTCGGACAGCGAAGGCAACAGCAAAAGATCTGCCCGTTTTATCTCTTTGTATGGATTTTTGACAGATCCATACATCAGCACTTCTTTTGTCAGATTTGCCTCCTTAATTTGACTCTTCAAATTCTCCTTTTCCGGACCATCGCCGAAAATATGAAACTTTATTTTATCAAGATGCCCTTCTTTTTTTAGCGTTCTCAATACTTCTATAAGTCGGTCATACCCTTTTATTGGATGTAGACGGCCTACCAAAGCAACATTTATTGAAAAGGGATCATATTGCATAATACTGTCCGATTGCCCGGCCGCCTTTATTCGTTCTTCATCAATGATATTGGGGATTATTGTTGTTTTGTCATTCATATGGTATATTTCGTTGAATTCATCAACTACTTTTTCCGACACTCCGACTATATGATCAAAACGAGCGTAAACTTTCTCAAACAGTAAACGATACTTTGCGGTCGGATCAAAAGTTTTATATGATGAATGTAAAAAGTGCAGTTTTTGTTTGCTGTCGCCAAAAGCGGTAAAAATAGCCGGAAAACCATCTTTATATGCTATTTCAACATCGTATTGCCTTAATTTCATTCGTTTTCGCTCTTGTTTGATCCGGCGGATGATTCTTTGTGATTTCAAGTCTATGACAACTTGCATTTTGTGAAAGATAAGTTTTAAATTACCTGATGCCAAAACTTCTCTGATCGAATAATCAACAGCCGAAAAATATGGACCACCAAACAATACGCATATACCCTCAGGCAGATCCGTCAGCATATCTCCTCGATCATGCAAAATCAACAGATCAATGTCGTATCGACTCAAATTCATCATATGCAATAAATCGTTCAAAACGACCGAAACCCCACCAACTTGCCTCTCGTCAACCACAAACAAACACTTTTTTTTCATTTTAATACCATCTTTAATATTCTATACTTTTTCTTATAAAACAAATAACAGACCAGCCGGTATTTCCAATCCTCCTTGCGATAAAATTCGTTTTTAACAAAATTTGGATACTCCTCCATTATTTTTACTATTTTTTCTAAACGATCATAGGCCTTAAACTTAAAATAACGCAAAGAAGCCGCATGCAGAAGATGATCGGTCAACAAAAACTCTGTTAATTGAGGATACTGTTTCTCTAATCCTCGTTTAAGAATTGACGTCGCTAAAAAAATGTCATCCAGTTTATGATTGAAACTTAATTGATGCATCGTTGATCCGTCATGCAAATGATAATTGTATAGCGGTTCTGATACATATACTATTCGTTTTGCGTCTATACCCCATAAAGGAACGACCGCCAGATCCTCATAGAATATCCCTTCCGGGAAAGGAATGAACAGCTCTTTGCGAAAAAGTTTGCGGCATGGTCCGGCATTGTGCAAAATATATGATTCGATTCCATCGGATATCACGCCCCGATCCAGTTGACCGACAGCTGCATTCCCTTTGAGGAGACTGGCATTGCACCAAACAATATCAGCTTTTAATGCCTCTTGCTTGCGGGCTAAAATTGCCAAATATTCACTGCTTACCGTATCATCACTGTCAATAAAAGCAATAAATTCGCCTTCAGCTATCGCAATTCCATGGTTTCTGGCCGCCCCTTGCCCTTGATTGATCTGTGAAATGACCTTAATCTTTGCAAATAGATACCGGAATTCGTCAATTATTTCCATAGTTCTGTCTTGCGATCCGTCATCGACAATTATCAGCTCAAAATCGGAATATGACTGATTGGCCATGCTTAACAAAAAACGTTCGATATATTTTTCGCCGTTATAAACCGGAGTAATAACACTGATCATAAAATATACTCCTTAAGCGCCTCAAAGTTTTCTTGGTAAAGTTCTTCGATAACCTTCAGTACCTCGAGATGTTTTTGATATACAAAGCGTCTTTTCTTATACCCAATATCACCAAAAACGGCTCCGGTAGCAGCTCTTTCGGCGTGGTATATCTTAATTTGCGGATCATAGACGCTTTTCATATTATGAACGATTAATCGAACAAATAATATTTCCTCTTCAGCATAAAGAAAGGTCCGATTATCCAAACCATCAAATTTCTCAATATAGACCGGCGAGAAGATTAAACAACAGCCATGGAGACGCACATTTTCCATATACGGATCATTAATGATCGGTTCATGACGCTTTTCTTTAATCCTCTGCCAAATGCGCAATCGGTGCAAGTATTTATACAAAACAAGATGGATCGACTCGATCATCAGATAGTTTTTTAGCAGTTCTTTTTTCGTCCGTTTTTTTTCACGGTCAATTTCATCAAGCTTAATGATCTGCTTGGGATCTTTGCACACGCTGCCATCCTTTAAGATTATCTCTGGACCAAGTACAGCAAAATGACTGCGTTTATATTCCTCGCTTATCGATCGATAATAATCCGACTGTAAAAGTTCGGTGTCATTATTCATCATCATAATAAAATCCGGATCAAAATGTTCCTTTATGTAATGGAAACCAATATTATTGCCGCCGGAAAAACCTAAGTTTCGATCATTAAGTATAACGGTGATGTGTTCGTCTTGAGCATACATATCAAGCAGTTTAGGGCCGGAACCGTTCTTTGAAGCGTTGTCCACCACTACCACATGGTAATTTCCTTCGGTATCGTCTTTTGCTCTGATCGATTCGATGCATTTGATTGTTTCATCAATAGTTTCAAAATGCAATACTAAATATACCATCTTACATTTTTTCATCTTTCAATCAAACTCCTTACCAATTTTACAAAATGATCATTGTTACTGTGATAATGATCCGGACAAAAATCACCAAGCCGTCGGATCTGTCCGGCGAGCTCTTTTACTTCAAGGCAGCCTAAAATATAATTATCTTTCACAAACTGATTGATTATCTCAACCTGATGATCATTTTCGTGTTCACCGTACCTTGACAACCGTGCCACAGCGATCACTTTTTTATTATGATTTAATCCCTGAATGATCGAACCGACACCGCCATGAGTAATCAGATAGCGGCAGTTTTTAATCGCTTTTTCAAAAACGTCCTTATTCATATATTCAACACACTTCATTTTTTTACTGTCAAACGCTGTCGATCCGATCTGGGCAACAACTTCATCATTGATTATTCCTTCGCCAATCAGTCTTTCAATTTCTTCCAGTAATCTGTTAAATGGTTTATCTTGAGTTCCTAAAGTAACAAATATCATATACGCTCCTAAAAAATCCAGCCTCCGTAAATAGCTTTCGGGTACAAGCGTAACATTTCTTCCCATTGCACAATAAAATAATCGGCAATCGGATATACCAGCTTTCCGGCCATTGATTTAGTATGAATATTAGCGAATGTTTCAATATAGATCACTTTCTTTTTAAAGAAATGAGCAATATAACATAACGGAACTGCGGTATGCGAGCCGGTAGAAACAATCACTGAAGGGCGATACCGCAGAAAATAAATTAAGCTGAGGAAACAATTAAAAGGAAATATAAACCAGTAAGTGGTCATGTTGTGTTTAGTCCCATACCAAAGATAATGAGTTTTGTACTCATTTTTTAGATAAGCATTTGTCGCTGTTTTTTCGGTTATGATCTGATAATCGTATTCAATGAATAAACTCTTTAACTGCAAAAGTTCAGTAAGATGCCCTCCGGTGCTCGAAACAAAAAATACCCTTTTCATTGCTCAACCATTATAGCATACCGCAAGAATAATTTTAACTTTATTCCGATCTGAGTGCGCTGACCGGATCGCTTTTGGCCGCTTTTTTAGCCGGTATCAGCCCACCGATGAAGGTTAAGAATACACTTAATGATACCAAAACAACCGCACCGGCAGCCGGTAAGACGGCGTTGACCTCTTCGTTGCCGCCAATAATATGGATCAAGGTGTTGATCGGGATTAGCAAAAGCAAGGTAATGATGATCCCCATTGAACCGGATAGAAAACCAATGATCATTGTTTCGGCGTTAAATACTTCGGCGATATTGTTTTTAGAAGCACCGATCGCTCTTAAGATACCGATCTCTTTCCTTCTCTCCAGTACGCTGATATATGTGATGATTCCGATCATGATTGATGATACGATCAGTGATATGGCGACAAAAGCGATCAAAATATAACTGATGATATTGATGATATCAGTTACCGATGCCATCAAAGTACCAACATAATCGGTAAAAGACACAACTTTCATCGGATCTTCGGTTTCCATTTGCTTATTATAATCGTCAAGAAAACGGATAATCTCGCTCTTGCTTTCAAAATCCTGCGGGTATATATAGATTGCCGAAGGATCATCTAAATCAGCATAGCCTAAGCTTTTTAAAACGGTATCTTTAGTAATTGTTTCCTTTTGCATCATCGCCATGATAATCGCGGATATTTCCTTTTCATCAATATTCAAGGAAATAGCTGAAGCAAAAACAGCCGGATCAAAACTGACCGCATCAGGCAGTTTATTTACCGCTGTCATAAGTTTTGCCTGGATCTGAGATATCAAGTCTTGGACAATAAGGGAAAGATTGTCGCTGACCAGTGCAAAGATCCGCTCTTGTAAAAGGTTCATCACATCTTCATCGATACCGCATGCACTTAAAAATACCCCCACCGCTTCTTTAGTGACCGACTGCCCGCGTTCGCTGTTAAGATAATCCTGAAAATACTCTTCCACCCTTGCCGGGTCATCTAGATCATTTTCTTGCAGGTAAGCCGCAAAATCATCGCTGACAGTTTTATAAAGGGTCGTCAGTGCTTCCTGATCGTAGTTAAGATCGATATCTTTTATAAGTTCTTCATACGATAACGATGGCAAAAGATCATAATCGATCGTTATTTCGGCAGGATCGATACGGAAAACTTGCTGCAGATAATGCTGATCGATCTTAAAGGAGCTCATCATCCTGTTTTCATCAATACTTATCATCCTGCTGAAATCCAGTGTTCCCGCCTCTTTTTCGCCAAACGGTTTCCCAGTCAAAACATTTATCTCAGGATCAGCTAATTGCTTTTGAACCAGCTCGCTGTTTTCAGCCAAAGCAATCAGATGATAAGTCAGATCTTTGGTATAAGCAATTCCCATTTGCAGCATGGCGGCACTGGCTGATTCTTTCGGTCTGACTACTCCGACAATTTTCAGATCATCGCTGTTATCGAGCAGATTAAGCATGTAGGCTTGATCTTCGCTCTTATCGACATATATGTTGAATTCATCGTCATACTGGTACATGGACGATGGGTCGACCAATTTAAAATCGATCCCGATCATCTCCTCAAAAGTATAATGATCGTCATATTCCGGCACTTCGACCGTTTCCGATCGGGAAAAGCTTTCGACCATCGCTTTTAATTCGTCCTGATCCCGCAAACCTAAGGTATAAAGCACGAAATCGCTGATCTGACCATGGCTGCCCAAAACCAGCAGACACTCATCATACGAAGACGGATAGCGGCCGGCTAATACTTCGTAAGAATCCTGATACAAGGCTTCTTCTTCCGGCAATTCAAAAAATACGTCCGTGCTCATCATCGTTGACATCATGCTGTTTGATGACTGGGACGACCCAAAACCGATACTGGCGAAGGTTGAATCGGGATTGACCTGATAATAATCATCACCGTTCTTTTTATAAATGATCGGATCAACATCATAAAGATAATCTATTGCCCGCACTTCGCCTTCAACCTTGCTTAAATTATTGTCGATATGCTTTTTGAGCGATTTCAGATCATTGGATCCGACATTTACGAACATGTCAGTCAGCATATCGCTGACCACGATCTCGTTTTCCGACGCTTCCCTTTGACTCTCGCCGATCATATCGGTCATCATCGCCGCAAAATTAAAACCGGTCTTGGTTATCGTCAGGGGATACTCAGATAAAGTTTCTTCTTCCACCGATTTAATATAATTATTCACCCCGTTTGACAGTGACATGATCAAAGCGATGCCGATAATCCCGATCGACCCGGCAAAGGCTGTCAGAATAGTCCGGGCTTTTTTGGTTTTCAGATTGTTGAAGCTTAAAGACAGCGAAGTCAAAAAAGACATGGAAGACCGGCCAAAATTGCGATGCTGACTATCATCTTTGTTTTGGATCATATAAGGATCGCTGTCAGCAATGATATGACCATCCTGCAGTTTGACGATCCTTGTGGCATAGCGGTCGGCCAATTCCGGATTATGGGTGACCATTACTACCAGACGGTCTTTTGCCACTTCTTTTAAAAGATCCATCACCTGTAAACTGGTGACAGTATCCAATGCGCCTGTCGGTTCATCGGCTAACAGGATATCAGGATCATTGACTAAAGCTCTGGCAATCGCCACCCGCTGCATCTGACCGCCGGATAACTGATTCGGTTTTTTATGTGATTGTTCCTTCAATCCGACTTTGGCCAGTGCTTCCAGGGCACGAAGATGCCGTTCTTTTTTTCCGATGCCGGAGATAGTCAAAGCCAATTCCACATTGGCTAAAATGGTCTGATGAGGAATCAGATTATATGATTGAAAGACAAAACCGATCGTATGATTGCGATAGGAATCCCAGTCTTTGTCCTTATATCGTTTGGTCGAAACATGGTTGATGATAAGATCGCCGGAATCGTAATGATCTAAGCCGCCGATAATATTGAGCAAAGTCGTCTTGCCGCTGCCGCTAGGCCCTAAGATCGCGACAAATTCGTTTTCCCTTAAATTGAGACTGACATCATCCAACGCTTTCTGGATCAGCCCGCCGGTATGGTATTCTTTGCAAATATTCTTTATTTCTAACATAATAGTTATTTTAGCACTTAATCATTAAAATAAAAACAGGATCACCTGGTGATCCTGTTTAATACCCTGCCATTTCCAGCATTGCCTGATCGGTTTCTTTTACCCGATCGCTAACCTCGTAAACCTTGCCATAAATATTTTGATGCATTAAAGCGACTTCACCGCTAAAATCTTTTAAAACATATTGCGGACCGTAACCATAAAGATACAGACTGGTCAAAATGGAACCGTAGCCTTGAGATGGAAACTGGTATTGTTCGATATTGCTCAAATCAAAGCCTATAACGCGATTAAGGTAAGCTTTGATCTCGCTATTGCTGATATTGGTTTTGACATAAGGTAAAACATTGCCAATGACATCCAACAGAGAGAATACTGATTCATCTTTGAATTTTTGAATGATCGCATTGATAACTTTGGTTTGTCTTTCCATTCGCCCATAGTCGCTGTCAAGATGTCGGATACGGGAATAGGTCAGGGCCTGCTTGCCGTTTAAGGTATGAACGCCGCCCGTCGAAAAGCCTACCTGGTATGCTTCGGCACTGGTAAGATCAACATCTACACCCCCCAGAATATCAACGATATGTTCTACCGAATCAAAATCAAAAGAAACATATTTTGTTATATTCATATCAAAATTGTAATTAAAGGCCTCGATGACGCTTTTTTCTTCTTCATACAAATAACTGTGGTTAAGTTTGTCATATTTTTCAGCAGCCGGAATATAGACGAGATTATCTCGCTGTACCGAAGTTATCTTCATTCTTTTATTACTGTAATCAAGCGAAATAATCTTCATAACATCAGAACGATGCAGACCTTCCCCGTCCGATTTATCAATCCCGATCAAAAGAATATTCTCAACATTATTATTTTCCAGATCATTGGCCATAACTTCAGTCTTGGAGAAACTTTCGCCGCGGTTCATTTTACCAAGATACGAATCCATCAACAGATTGATGCCGAAGATCGATGCAATAAAGATAATATCAATCACAACCAAAACGATGATCAATCTCTTTTTCTTCTTCAGTTGCATATTTAATTTTCCTCCGCTTTTTTAAAACTAAGCAACTAGCCTCGCTGGCTGGTTATTGAATTTTCCTGATAGCTTTCATCAAATAAATTGGCATAAGCCAAAATACGATATTGATCGATCAGATCATCATACAATCCAGCACTGTCTTCGTGGGTATAAAACTGACCGTCATTGTCGAAATAGCCGTTGAAGGATAAAGACGGGATCGTTTGATTCAAAGTATAGATGAATTCCCCGTATTTATTGGTTTCAATACCAGCTAAGCTCAAAAGATCCTGCATCAGAAAGTTTAAACTGCTGTCTTTGATCGTAATATCCGGCAAGTCATAATTGGCCCAGAAGACGAAAGGAACGCGATAGCGCTCAATGAGCTGCGTTTTGTCGCTTGGATCTTCGATCCCCATCGCTTTATAAATAAACTCATCTTCAACATACGGCTGATGGTCGCCATACATTAAAATGATGACCGGTTCATCGACCTGTTTAAAATAATCAACCAGTTCCATAAAAGCCTCATCAGTTTGGTTGACAAGACTCAGATAAAATTCCGCCTTCGGATACGCATGATCGGACCCAATAACCGATACATCGTCCATAATAAAGTCGTCATAGCCGCCGTGGTTTTGCATCGTTACATTGAAAAGAAAGAACGGCTTGCTCATATCACGGTTTTCATAGCGATAGATCAGTTCAGCAAAATCAACCCGGTCGTAGCAAAAATCCTGATGACCGTATTCCAGCGGTGTAACCATATCTTCCATGCTGATAAAATCATCAAAACCCAGATAATCATAGGCCTTTTCCCGATTCCAGCCGCTGGCTAAATAGGAATGATAAGCCAGAGTATCAAAACCCAGGCTCTTTAGATACCAGACATAGGAATTGGTATCACCTTTTAGATACTGCTGATAAGGAACGGAGTTTGGCGGCAGGAAAGCCATGGAATTACCGGTCAAAAACTCAAATTCACTCTGGGAAGTGCCGCCGCCCCAGACCGAAGAGTAAGCATGACCAAAAATGCTGTTATCGAGATTTTTGATGTTTTCCATCACCGGTTCACTTAATTCAATATTGCCGAATTCCTCATAATCGGTCCATGATTCATTCATGATGACGATGATGTTCGGCGTCTTATCGACATCATAAGTCTGATAACTGCTTTCAAAGTTATTGATGATATCGTCTTTAAGTTCGGTTGAATAATTCTCTGGGACGTCGATATTCAAAAATTTGAGGTTAAGAATAAACTCGGAGGGAATACCATATTTACGGTAAGCATCTTTATGAGCCCAGGTGTCGGTTTTGACCCCGTAACTTTCGATCTCCCAGGAAGTATTGAAAAGACTGAAAAGGTAAACCGCCACAATTAATGAAGCCGTCCGGACAAAGATAGAGGTTTTGCTGATGAATTTCCTTTTAGGCAGCAGTATGACCAATAAGACGCTCATGACCAGTGTCAAAATGACTGCGACCGCAATTTCAAATGTCAGAGTAAACGAGTAGCCGCCGGCAACATTCAGCGCCGTCTTGATCGCAATGATATCCCAAGGCAATACCGGTGTACCACGGTATATCGTCACATAATAATTAATAATTGAAAAACCAACAAAGAAAACGGCAGTCGATATAATGCTGAACTTGATGTTATTGCTCAAAGCAATGAGCGAATACATCATGCAGGCAATGACGAAATAATTGATCAGATAAATATCGGTCGTAAATGTTGTGATATCTGAACCGTATGCATATTGCGAATAGATGAAGATCAAAAGCGGTGCCAAAAGACAGGCGATCAATTCGGATATGCTTGGCAGATATTTTACGTTCTCTTTAAGTATTTTTTGCCATTTCATGACTTCTATTATATTCAATGAACGATTTTTTGCAATCAAAGTTGAAAAAACAAGCCTCAAAGCCCTGATAAAAACCACCTGACGGTGGCTTTATCAAAATCTGAAGACAACTCCGATCGCTGCTGCTATAACAATGAAGAAGATCGGATGGATCTTGTTATATTTCCGGGAGATGATCAAAAGGATGATCATAGTCATGATGCATTTGAAGTCAAAAGTGGTCAAAAGACCAAAAGGCATCTCAAGATTGAAAAGGGTCTTTAAGAAAAGATCAAGACAGGCGGCGATGATAAAAGCGATGACTGCCGGTTTAAGACCGTTAAAGATCTCTTTGACGATTTTGGCATTCTTGAACTTTTCAAAATAGTTGGCAATAATACAGATAACGATAATGCTGGGAGCAACGATACTTAATGTCGAAAGCAAAGAACCTAAAACCCCTAAAAGAGAGTAGCCGACATAGGTGGCCATATTGATGCCCATCGGTCCCGGGGTGCTTTCGGAAATAGCGATCATCGTCGATAGGGTCTCCATCGTAAACCAACCGTACTTTTCACCCATCTCGGCTAAAAAAGGAATGGTGGCCAAACCGCCGCCGACCGCGAATAGACCGGTCTTGAAAAATTCAAAGATGATAAGGAACATCAGTTCGATCATGATTTGATCCACCCCGTTTTAGAAAAGATCACACCCAGTATTCCGGAGAGTATTACCAGCCATACGGTAGATACGCCGGTAAAAAGCGACAGCAATAATGCGATGATAAAGATCAAAAACGAAGCGATGTTTTTGATATTCTTCTGCCATAAGTTGCTGATGGCATTGATCATTAGCATACAGACGGCAACATTGATCCCTTTTAAGGCATGAGCTACCCATTCATACTCCATGAAATTGGTAAGTACGGAGGCGATAATGGTTATGATGATGATCGACGGCGATATCACGCCCAATGTAGCGACGATCCCGCCGATGATGCCTTTTTGATAATAACCGATAAAGGTGGCGGTATTGACGGCAATGATCCCCGGGGTACACTGTCCGATGGCATAGTAATCCATTACTTCTTCTTCAGTAGCCCAATGATGCTTCTCAATTATCTCTCTTTGGATCATCGGCAGCATGGCATAGCCGCCGCCAAAGGTGAACAAACCTAAACTAAACCAGGTTTTATATAATTGCCATAATAGTTTCATCTTGGATCTCCTAATCTAATAATTGATGATCTTTGAGGCAATCATCCATTTTGTTCTGCCAGATCGCGGTCGGCAGATATTTTGATGACAGGCGCAAACATTCGTCAACTTTGCCTTCGCTGCCCTGATGATGGTAAAGACGGGCCAAACGGTAATAATACTCGGCTTTGGAATAATCGTCAATTTTTTCATTTGCCAATGCCTTTTCATATTTGCCGATATAGCTGATATCATTATCAAAATACACTGCGATCGCTTCATCGATTTCCTGCATCAGACGATCGTACTGTTTCATCTTGTGCCTTTTAACGATTGCTTTGGCTGCATCCGCTTCATCAATCGCCTTTTTGTCTCCCAACTTGAGATAAAGTTCGAACAAGCGCTCATGATATACTACTTTATCCTCTTTTTTTAAATGAACCGGGTCAAATGCGGAAATAACCGCAATACTTTTTTCGATCAGACCCTGTTCAGCATAGTAATTGGCTTTGATCAAACAAGTCTGATAAGCTGACAGCTGTTTTTGGGCAACTTTGCCGTCAATAAAACGCATAAACTCATCTTCGCTCTTGCTTTTGAGTTTGGCTATCCGTTTCATGACACCGTCATAACTTCTTTGATAACGCAAGAAGCTGCCCAGCGACGCAGCAACAATTACAAATCCAAATAATAAAATCCATTCCATATATATCACCCTAACATCAGATATTATACCCCTAACAAAAGGGGATTACAAAATTAATCGGATATTTAATTGTTATTGAAAGAAGATATATTATATAATCTTATTGTTTAAAAGAGAGGTATTTATGGCTGATATATCCATCATCGTTCCGGCTTATAACGAAAGCAGCCGCATCATCCGTTGCTTAGAATCAATTAAAAACCAGACGTATCAAGACTTTATTGCTTATATTGTCGATGACGGGAGCATTGATGATACGGCAGAAATTATAAAATCATTCATTAAAGATGATGGGCGTTTTATTTATATTTTTCAAAATAATGCCGGCCAAGGGGAAGCCAGAAATAACGCTCTTGAAAAGGTTGAAACATTATATGTTACTTTTGTTGACAGCGACGATTATATCGAACCGAATTATCTGCAAAAATTGATCGCTCCATTAAAAAACGGGGCCGATATTAGCGCTTGTTATTTCACAAGAGTATATCCAACCAAAAACAGTTTGAATAAATTCACCATTAACGATCTGATGCTTGCGAAATTTCCTGCTCCTTGGGGTAAAGCATTTAAAACCAGTCTGATAAAGGGGAATGGCATTAAATTTCCTAATAACAAACTATATTACGAAGATTTGGGTTTTTATACCATGTTAATAGCTCACACCAATAGATTTGCCATCATTGAAGAATCATTGTATAACTATCTTCAAAACGAAGGGTCAACAATGTATACCTACAACGATAAAATATTTGATATATACAAGATATTTGATATTGTTGAAAAGAATATCGGCAATTCAATAAAGCTAGAGTATATCGAAATATACCATATATTAATCGGAACTATATATCGAGCAAGTTTCAGACAAGGATTCGATTACAAACAATTAAAAGAAATTTATGATAGATTCTCAACTAAATTCCCCTCCTGGTACAAGAATATTTACATAAAGAGCCAGATGCCTTTGTTCTACCGAATTTATCTCTTTTGTCTTCGATCACACTTATTTGCAGTTACGGCATTTATTCTAAAAAAATTAAACAAATATGTGGCATTATAACTTAAAAAGACAATCGTTATGATTGTCTTTTATAATACTGTTGAAACTAAAATGATTGAGAAGTATATTTTTTTGTAAAATAAATGTAAAATAGTATTTGTTAAAACTGTTAAGGGGTGATTAAAAAATGAAAATGTGTGTTATCGGCGGTGGAAACATTGGAACACTAATGGCGGCGGAACTGGCTGCCAAAGGCCACGAGGTAACGATTTATTCATCAAAACCTCAGCTTTTTGCTGGCGAGATAACTGTATTTGATCAGGAAGAAAACATGATTTGTAAGGGAGTCATGGCCAATATCACTCACGATTTAAGCAAGGCGGTCATGGGTGCTGAATATATTTGGATCACCCTTCCTTCTTGGATGTTTGCTGCTATTTCAAAACAGCTTGAACCTTATATTGTCCCTGATCAAAAAATCGGGATCATCCCCGGCAGCGGCGGGGCTGAATTCGCATTTAGCAATATTATTAAAAAAGGAGCGGTACTATTCGGTTTTCAGCGAGTACACAGCATCGCCAGATTAAAAGAATATGGAAAATCCGTCTATATGTTAGGCCGAAAAGAAGAATTACAAATCGCAGCGATCCCCAAAAATCAAACCACGGTTATCGCCAAAGATATAGCTTTATTCTTTGAAATGAAAACCGTCGAACTGCCTAATTACCTGTCGGTAACTTTAACTCCATCTAATCCCATTTTACATACCTCAAGACTTTACTCAATGTTTAAAAATTACAACCAAGGGGTCGTCTATTCAAGGGATACTTTGTTTTATGAAGAATGGGACGATGCTGCGTCTCATGAATTGTTTCTATGTGACGAGGAGTTGCAAAAACTTTGTGCCATCATTCCATTAGAATTAACCACTGTTAAATCATTGCTCGAGCATTATGAGAGCTATACCGAAGAAGCGATGACCGCTAAAATCAAAAGTATCAAAGCTTTTAAAGGAATGTTGACTCCTATGATTAAAAAAGATAACGGTTATATCCCTGATTTTAATTCCCGCTACTTTACCGCCGATTTCGCTTTCGGTCTCAAGATCATCAAAGACATTGCCTCGATATTTGCTGTCGACACAACAAATATCGACAAAATGTGGCTGTGGTTTAAAAAAATTGCCGATAGGGAACAAATTCCTTATTTTGATTTAAAAATGTCCCGAAAAGAATTTCTGGATTTATATCTGTAAAGGAGAGTTAATGAACCGATACGAATTTGAAATATTGGCTTATATTGCAGAACGGCAAAACATAAGCTATGACTGGCGAGAACTAATTAATAGTATTGCGATCTCCGGTTCACTGATCGATCAGGCAATGGATCGGCTAATCCAAAAGGGATACCTTAAAAATCAGAATCAAATTATCCACGTGACCGAAGATGGTTTGATGGCTTTAGAACCTTACCGGGTCAAAAAAGCGATTATCTTTGCGGCTGGAATGGGCAGCAGAATGAATCCGATAACCCTAACCACTCCAAAACCTTTGGTTAAAGTCCACGGAATCAGAATCATTGACCGATTGTTAGATGCGCTTTACAACAAAGGAATTGATGATATCGTCATCGTCAGGGGTTACCTCAAAGAAAAGTTTAGTGAATTATTGGATAAATATCCTCGCTTGCATTTTATTGATAACGACAGTTATCTTAGCGAAAACAATATTTCCAGCGCCCTTAGAATTAAAGGAGAAATCAGCAATGGAAGCTATATTTGCGCCGGCGATTTATTTTTGTCAAATCCTGACATCATAAAAAAATATCATTACTGCAGCAACTACCTGGCATCCTATGCCCTATCGACCGACGACTGGTGTTTCGATATGGAAGACGGTTATGCCGTCAACTACCGCAAAGGCGGTCAGCGCTGCTTCAATCAATACGAAATTACCTACTGGACCGCCGATGACTGTAAGAAATTGCAGTCCGACTGGAGCGCGGCCTACAATACTGATAATGGACATGATCTGTTTTGGGAATTTATTCCGTTAGTATTATTTAAAGAACACTACAATGTAGAAATCAGAATATGCCGAAATGAAGATATTTTAGAAATTGATAGTCTGCATGAATTGGCTAAAATCGACGATAAATATATGGCATTCGAGGAGAAAAATGAAAGTATATAAGGGCAATATCATTACTTTAAACGATCATGATGATCTATGCAAATATCTGGTCGAAGACAAGGGCCGCATCTTATTTGTCGGCAATAATTTACCGGAAGAATATCAGAACTTAAAAATATGTGAGCTAAACAATAAGGCTCTTATTCCGTCTTTCGTCGATACGCATCAGCATTTCGCCTCATTTGCAACTTTTAATGCCGGACTGAATGTCATGAATGCCCAAAGCAATGACGAGATGTTAAAACTGATTGCCGAATTCGCTAACCGCAGCAAAGAAAAAGTGCTGATCGCATTTGGTGCTTCCGCCCATTCAGTCGCCGAGGGAAGACTGATATCAAAAATTGAACTGGATAGCGTTTGTCCTGACAAGGAGTTAATGGTAGTAAAATACGATGGCCACGCCTGTATCGTTAACAGCAAATTGTTAAATAAACTCAATAAAAAAGTTGAGAACCTCCGCGGTTATCATTATGATAGCGGCGAAATGAATCAAGAATCGTTTTTTGTTTTTTCCAATTATATTACCAATTCCATTTCCATCTTTAAATTATTTAAAAATATGCAGCGTGCCCTTGATTATCAGGCTCGACAAGGCATAGGCTGCATCCATACGGTCAGCGGGGTCGGTTTCCCGTTTGACCTCGATATTACCATCGAGAAAACCTTTGCCCGTTCTATCAACAACGGTTTCCAGTTGCGGGTATTCCCTCAATCAATGGATATCAATGCGGCGATAAAGCGCAAACTACCACGAATCGGCGGATGTTTTAAGTGCGCGCTTGACGGTTGTTTCGGCTCGATGGACGCAGCCTTGATCGAATCCTATCAGAATGAACAAAATCATGGAGTTCTTTATTATGCTGACGAAGATGTAATTTCGTTTTGTAAAGCAGCCAACCGCGCTTGTTTGCAGATTGAAATGCACGCCATCGGCGATGCAGCTTTTGATCAGGCAACAAAAGCTTTAAAGGCCGCTTTGGACGATTGCCCGCGTACCGATCATCGTCATACGATAATTCATGCCTGCCTTCCCACTGAAAACGGGATGCGGATCTGTCAGGAATATCATATTAATTTAGCGGTTCAAAGTTCTTTTATCAGCTGGCGGCAGGAACCAGACGCCTATCTTGAAAAGATCCTGGGCAAAAAAAGATTGCTTCAACTAAACCCGCTTAAAACATTCTATCAAAACAGTCTGGTTATTGCCGCCGGATCTGATGCCCCTTGCACCGATCCTAATCCTTTGTCATGGCTGGACAAAGCGGTTAATAATCCAAATCAAGAAGAAGCATTATCAGTCACTGAAGCTCTAAGAATGTGTACCCTTAACGGTTACTATCTTGGTTTTGACGATCAGGAAAGAGGCAGTCTGGAAGTTGGCAAAATAGCTGATATGGTCATATTGTCAGACAATCCTTATCGAATAAACAAAAAAGATATCAGTAAATTGCGCGTTGAATCGCTGATCCTTGGCGGGAAAGAATACCAGAGTGCTGAAGAGAACTTTATCAAGGCTTTGTTCCGCGGCTTCATAAGCAATAAAAAGTTTTAAGAGGTAAATATGGTTAAGAATGAGTTTTGTCTGTTAAATCATTTGTATGAAGTTCAAAATAAACGAAACGGCATACTGAACGACATCTATACGCAAACAATAATTCAGGATGTTTCGCTTTATAATCGTCTGCAAGAAGAAGGGATGATCGATGATAACTACCATCTGACGGCTGCAGGGTTAAAAGCCCTTGCACCGTATAAAGTCAATAATGCGGTTATAATGGCGGCCGGATCTTCCACCCGCTTTATTCCCCTCTCTTTAGAGAAACCAAAAGGGCTTTTTGAGGTTAAGGGGGAAAGACTGATCGATCGCCAGATCGAACAGCTCCAAGAAGCCGGCATCAAAGACATAACGGTTATCCTGGGTTATAAAAAGGAAATGTTCTTTTATTTAAAAGAGCGCTACAATGTTAAGTTTATCTTCAATACCTCTTATAATATAAAAAATAATATCGAAAGTTTATATCTGGCACGAGGCATCATAGGCAACACCTATATTTGCTCATGTGATGATTACTTTACCGCCAATCCTTTTCATCAGTACGAATATGAATCGTTTTATGCCGGGATGAAGGTTGACCGTCAAACCAGTGAAATGTACTGTCTCACTAGAAACGGTCTCATAATCAAAATGGAAAAAGGCGCAAAGTGCGGACAAATGCTGTTGGGTCATTCGTATTGGCAAAATGATTTCGCTTTAAAATTTTTTGAATTAGCGGCGGCTGATAGAGAACTGGGGATATACAATACTGAGTTTTGGGAAAAGATGGTAAAGGACAATTTATCGGTTTTACCAGCATTCTATTTTAAAGAATATCCGGAAGCAACCATCCATGAGTTTGATTATTTTGAAGAATTAAGGCAATTTGACCAAAAATACAGCAATAATTCCAACAGCGAAATAATAAATAATATAAAAAAGGTTTTTAATTGCCAGGAAAAAGATATCGTTAATTTTCGTACCATATCCGAAGGTATGACCAATACTTCTTTCATTTTCCGCATTAAGGATACCGATTATATTTACCGTCATCCGGGTGATGGAACCGAAAGTATCATTAACCGAAAAAACGAGAAGCAATCACTCCAAATAGCCAAAGAACTCAAAATTGATCCAACCTTTATTTATATGGATATTGAAAAAGGCTGGAAAATTTCCAAATACGTTAGAGAATTCCGTGAACCGGATTATCATAACTTTGAAGACACAAAGAAAATTGTAAACGTGCTAAAAAAACTTCATACCTCAAACATTAAAGTCAATTACGGTCTAGACCCTTGGAATGACGCTCTGACAATGGAAAATATGCTGATAAAAAAGGATCCCGATTGTTTGAAATCATTTTATTCCCTAAAAAACAAAATCAGGGTTTTGGTCGACAAAACAGTTAATGACGGCATAGATAAATGTTTTTGCCACGGCGATACTTACCGGCCTAATTGGATGATTCTGCCAAATGATGAGGTATTATTGATCGACTGGGAGTATTCTGGTTTCTGTGACCCGGGAATTGACGTCGGTTATTATATCGTTGACGCAATGTATGATTTTGATGAAGCTAAAAAAATGATCAAAGAATACCTGAAAGAAAGCTATTCAAAAACCAGTGAATTTCACTTTATGGCATATACGGCAATTATTGCGTATTATTGGTTTATATGGGCGATGTTCCGCGAATCGTGCGGCGCCATAATGGGCGAATCGCTTTACAACTGGTATGAAATGGCTAAAAAATATGCCGATTACGCTTTAAAAGCATATTAACCATTCTTGTTTTTGATCGACCGATAGACAAAAACTGCAAAGCAGGCAAAGAAAGTAAAACAAATCAGCAAATAGAGCAATGAGGCGCCAATTATTTCAAATCGCATGATCAACGGGGTTGCAATGGCGATTGCTATAATTGTCGTAATAATATAAACGGCCGTGAACTTCGTTTGCTGTCCCTGAATGATCAACACTAAATTCAGAAATGAGGAAGCGGTGTTAAAGCCGCCTGCCAGCAATAGAATCATTAAACTTGCCATGTGGGAAGATAGATCTACACCAAATACCAGACCTAAAAGCTTCAAACCGATAATATACCCACCAGCCATCATAATCAATGTTAATAGAACGATTATTCCTAACTGAATAAACAACATCTTGACGAAATCGTGGATGTTATCATCGTTCCAAAAGGTTGACAATCGGGTGATAAAGGGGCGGAAGATAACATCGCTTAATAGATTAATGATAAATACCGGCATAATCAAAATACTGAAATATGACTGGGCAATTTCGTTCAACGAATCGTCGATGACATATTTTGGCAAATTAGTAACATACATGCGAATATAATTGGAGATACAAATTGGCGTCAGAATTACCAGCAGACTTTTGAAATTGGCAAAATTAAAACGAATCTTATCATGATAAAACTTGCCGATAATCGTTTTGTTTTCAACAATAAAAATGACTATGGTAACAAACAACGATAAAAAAGAAGTAAAAATAAAATCTCTGGTCAATGCATAAACAATTATAAAAAGCGAAATAGCTATAGCATATCTAATGATTAACAGCAGTGATGCAATATCTAATCGGTTATTACGATGATATTCACCGTGCACGATATCTTCAATCGCGTCAATACTCTTAAAAAGACCAAAAGAAAAAACAACCATTGCTTTCTCATTTGAATAACCTGACATGAAAGAATAATATATAAGCATTGAATACATCAAGACGGCCGAAAAAATCCTGATGTAAATGTAGTCGCCAAACGAATAGACATGTTTGACATCAGATGCCTGGAAGTTTCGGGAACCAAAATTGCCAAGGGATAAACATTGATAAGATATGGCGAAAGCAATCGAAAACATCCCGGCAACATTAAGGCCGCTTAATCTGGTAATAAAAAAAAGCAGTATTGTAGAAAGGGTAGAATTTAAAATACTGGCTATCAAATTAAAGAAAGCCGATCTTTTAAGTATTACCCTTTCATCTTTTTCATCGATAATCCTGTTGATTAATGCAAACACATCTTATCCTCTGTTAATATCCGATTTTTTGCCGGTATTCTCGTTAAACTCATAAATGTAATGATCGCCGCCAACATTTCTCTTTTCAACCGGCGGCGGGGTCATATAGTCGCCATATAAAGCCGAAAGATAATAATCATAGTTTTTATATGTTTTAGCCATCGTATCTTCAAAAGGCAAAATTATGTCTTCCTCAAGCAGGTTATACGGAATAGAAGTGGAACGATAATATGAAATAATGCAGTCTTTCGATTCAGGCCGATCATATTTGCGAACCAGCTGATCCAGTTTATGTATTATAAAATTCAATGGCAAGAACAATACCACAACTTTTGAAATATGATAAGCAATTTTGGTAATAAGACCTTGCTTGTCCGGCGGAAGTCTATAACCGCACTTTACAATGTACAGGTTTTTAACAAAGTTTAAATTTCTGAAAAACTTTTTTCGGACGTTGGGATCATTGGGAAACCGATCCATAGGAAAAACATCGATCCACACTCCCTGATGCATTGCGATATGATGAGAATAAACTTCAGAGAGAATAGTACCGTTTTTGCGTATTTTGCCAAAAATTAAACCACAGCGCGGATCGGTAAAATAGTTCTGAAAGAAAAAACCGTCACTTAATTTGTCATTGGCTATTTTGACTAAACGATCGTAGTCTTCTCTTGGCATCGATACATCGATATCGTCATCCCAAGGAATAAAGCCTTTATGCCTGATCATTCCGATACATGTGCCGTATGACAAATAATACCGCAGATTATTATCATCACATAGTCGGATAAACTCTTTAAGTATTTCAAGTTCGATCGCCTGCAATTTTTTTATCGTTGAAGTATCCATACTAATTACTTTAATATTATACATCACTCAGTCTGGCAAGTAAAATGATAAAAAAGTAAATAGAGCGTCTTTGAACGCCCTATAATTCTTGAAAACTTATACAAATTTAGTTTTACAAAGAGACATTTTTATTCTGTACTTATTCATTACGAATAATTGTATCGATAAATTCTTTTACAAGATTGCCGTCAATTTCACTATATACATCGTGGTTTTTCTTGAATGATGTTCCAACTATCGCACCGTCAATATAACCGTAATAATTTAAGATGTTATCTTTGTTGATTCCACTACCCAAAATAACAGGTATATTACCGGCATATTGTTTAACCCTTGTTACATCTTCTAAACTTGGATTCTCACCAGTTTTTAAACCTGTTACAATAATAGCATCAGCTCCCGCTTCAATTGCCTCGACCACACTTTCTTCAAACGAGATCGAAGGTATCAATGGATGAGAATGCTTCACATTAACATCGGCGTATATTTTTACTTTGGAATCGTATTTTTTTCTCAGTCTTTCAATTTTAGCGGCACACGCTTCTGCTACTCCAAAAGAACCGACCCGATTTTCAACATAAGCTTCAACCCGAATAAAATCAACACCACACGCCGTAGCCATCGCTATCTCATCATCGTAACAGTTAAACTGAATATTTAATCCAAGAGGTATTCTAGCTATCGTTTTCAATTTGGCCGTAATTGCACAAAGAGTATAAAGGTCTAGTTTATCGTTTTCCATTCCGTAAGGAATATCATTAAAGTTTTCAATTATAGCTGCTGAAGCCCCGTTTTGTTCTAATGCTAAAAGATCTTGCAGCGCTTTGTCATAGATAGTATCGATATCGAACCTGTTTTTTGGGGCCATCGGCAAAGCCATAAGGTGTATCATTCCAATTATTTGTTTTTCCATAATCCTCCATTTAGTATGCCCTGCTGTTAACAGGGCATACGATTCTTATAATTTCCAGAGTTTCATTGCATTCTTGTAGAAAATCTTTTCTCGATCTTCTTCACTTAAGCAATAATAGTCAAACTTTACGATTTCACTTTTTGGATATTTATATGGCCAGTCGCTGGCATATAAAATACGATCTGCTCCCAATTCATCGAGCGCCTTTTCCATAACCGGTATCTCAACTTGACCGGCAGTATCGACATAAACATTTTTTAAATCTCTAACACATTCGACACAATCATAACCAAAATCAAGATAACCAATATGAGCGAACACAAAAGTTACATCCGGATGTCTTTCGGCTATCTTCGCCCATTGCTGCGGCAAAGACAAAGGAGCGGTACCGGTGTGAACTAAAACCGGCACATCATATTGAGCGATAGCGTCCATAATACCATCCAACGCCTTGTTGTTTGAAGGAAAATATCCGTGTTTCCAGGAATGAAATTTGAATCCTTTCATTCCTTTATGTTTCATACAGCGATGTACTTCATCGATAGCACCAGCTTCTCTAGGATTGATATATCCATAGCCAATTATTCTGTCTGGATACTTTTCGGTCGCGGCCATAACCTGATCATTCAACTCTTTGACCGTAACTCCGTTTAG
>CASFYR010000064.1 GCA_949298975.1 uncultured Bacillota bacterium
GCTGACCGCTAACCGGATGGCGGCGATGTTTGCCGCGGCGATCGCAGTGACAGCGTATGCCGAAATTGGCGCCAGGATCGATAAAGTACCTTCGACTCTGATCTATATCCCGACCATCATCCCTCTGATTCCCGGAAGCTATCTTTACTATTGTACAAGCGGCTTGATAGCCGGCGATAATAAAGCGTTTGAAGCCAATGCAGCCTTATTTATGCAAGATGCCATGGCGATCGTTTTGGGGACAGTGTTGGTTTATACGCTGGTTTCACTGTTAATCCATCATCGCAAGCATAGTGACAATCACCAAGGAGGAATTTAATAATGGATATTAATAAACTGCAGACCAAACTTAATGATCTGCTCGCTTCTTCAGATGATAAACTGACGGTTTTGATCAAAGATCTTTACAGCGGCGAGGAATGGTTTGCCTATGATGCTGAAAAAGCGGTAGTTTCAGCTTCACTGATCAAAGTTCCGATCATGCTTGCGGTATTAGAAAAAGTCAGAGAAGGCTGCTTTCAGCTTAA
The DNA here is from genome assembly GCA_949298975.1 of uncultured Bacillota bacterium. Classification (GTDB taxonomy): domain Bacteria; phylum Bacillota_I; class Bacilli_A; order Erysipelotrichales; family Erysipelotrichaceae; genus JAHHTG01. The sequence continues at coordinate 528 of CASFYR010000064.1, forward strand.
TGATAAGCTTTTGGTCCGAGAAGGTGATATTTTTAACGACAACGAGATCGAAAATCCAACGCCGGGCGAGCATTCACTGTTAAAACTGATCGAATTGATGATAACCGTTTCGGAAAACACTTCAACCAATATTCTGATAAAGACCTTTGGCTTTGATTATATCAATGAATATATAACCGGTGTCTTGGGCTTAAAAAAGACGAAACTTGAACGATATATGCTTGATAGTCAAGCTGTTTTAGCCGGTAAAAATAATTATACTTCGCAAAATGATATGTATTTGCTTTATCAAAAGCTTTATCAAAAAAAGATACTCAATGAGCAATTGTGCGATCTGGCAATCAGAATTCTGGAAGATCAAAAGTTCAACGATCAGTTATCGTTGTATTTCCCTATAGAATATAAGTTTGCCCATAAGACCGGGTCGCTTGCTCATTTAAGCAATGACGCCGGGGTTTTATCAATCGGAGATCGTCTGCTCTACCTTGGATCGATGGCTTATTCCTGTAAAGATGTTAAAGGTAATAACGCCCTTAATGCCGTATTGGGTCAAACGGTGCTTTTGACTTATAACGAGGAAACGAATGAATAGTAAAAAAAGACAGTTTTTACTGTCTTAAATATCGTTTATAAGCAAAATAGCAAAAGCAGATAAAACGAAATCCGGTCATCGGTTAAATACCTTTAAAAATAAACCTGTCAAAAGAATAAGCATGATTTTATGAATAGCTTGTTCAAACGACCGGTTTTTTTATTTTGACGATCGGACAACATAGACATATTTGCTGGTTAGGATATATTGCTTATTGATGTATATCGGTCGTTCTTCGCTGTCTGAAACTTGCTGGGTTACCTCTAAAAGCGGGGTGTTGCGCGGGCAAGACAGCAGTCTGGCGAATTCTTTATTGGCCATAAAGATCCGAAACTGATCTTCGAACCGGCGGGGAATGATCCCGGTTCTGGCGCTGATCAGCTTAAGCAAGGACCCGTTGGACAGATCTTCTTTTAAAAGGAAATCGTAACTTGACGGGAAATAATCCAATTCAATAATATTAGGAACATCATTTACCAAACGCACCCGTTTGATCAAGATCAAATTATTGTCTGAACAGCCTAGTCTCTCAGCAATCATCTTTTCACCGTCGATCATCTGGCATGAGATGATCTTGGTGGACGGCCGGGCATTCATCCTAAGACAGGTATCGGTAAAACTGCCGGAAGTAAAGACGCTTTCGATTGTTTCGGTCTCTTTGACAAAGGTACCCTTGCCATGCCGGCGGATCAAATAACCTTCATTGACCAACTGCTGGATCGCCGACCGGACCGTTACCCGGCTGATATTGTATTCCGCACATAATTGTAATTCGGAAGTAATTCGGTCACCGGGCTGATAATGACCGTTTAAGATCTGTTCTTTTATCGTTGCATATAATTGTTCATGCAGAGTCAAAGGGACCATTTGTTTAATTTTGTTTTTAGTCATGCATTTATTATAACAAATTTCCAATAATTAAGAAAAGTTTTGACAGCGCTTTCATTTCGTAATATAATGTAAGTACAAGATACAAGATAATACAAGTTAGGAGGAACCGATGGACCGTCAGATTGTATTGGCATCACATGGCAGGCTGGCCGAAGGGTTAGCTGATACCTATAAAATGATTGCCGGTGAAACAGATAATGATTTTATTGTGTTTACTTTGAATTACGGAGGAGATACCAAAGATTTTGCCGAAGAGTTAAGAAAACAGATTGAAGACCAGCCGGAAAGGGAATTTGTCATTTTATGCGATATATATGGCGCCAGCGTGTATAGCGCTCTGTATCCGCTAAAAAGATATGCCAATGTTCAGCTCTTTACCGGTATGAATTTGCCTCTGCTTTTAACTTTATGTCTGGAATACCGCACTAAATTGACGCAAGAGGACATTACCCGGCTGATTGATCAGAGCCGTCAGGGCATTCAGACAACAGAAATAAATGAAGAAGTGGAAAACGAAGATTTTTAGGAGGATGTATGAACGAGCGAGGATTTTTAGATATATTCACGAATGAAAAACCAATAATCGCCATGCTTCATCTCAAGGGCAGCGGCGATGAAGATATTTGCCGCCGAATGCAAAACGAATTAGCGATCTATCATCGCTGTGGGGTCGATGCGGTTATCGTTGAAGATTATTTCGGCACTTACCGTCATATGGAAATGGCCTTAACACATTTAAAGGAACACTATCCAAAGATGGTATGCGGGGTCAACTGTCTTAATGTTGATGCGATGGGCTTTGAGCTGGCCATGAAATATCAGACTGATTTTGTTCAGTTTGATTCGGTGGTCGGCCATGTCAAACCGCGGGATGAAGATGCGATTGCCGCCTTTTTCGCCCTGTATCGATCCCGTTATGCTGGAAGGGTTCTGGGCGGTGTGCGCTTTAAATATCAGCCGGTGCTGTCAGCCAACAGTGTAGCTGAAGACTTAAAGATTGCTATGACCCGTTGCGATGCGATCTGCGTCACGCAAGATGCGACCGGTCAGGAAACTTCCATGGTGAAAATCGAAGAGTTCAGAGAGAATATCGGCAGCTTTCCGTTGATCGTCGGCGCCGGAGTCACTCCGGATAATATGGCTAAACAGTTTGCCATAGCTGATGGCGCAATCGTCGGCAGTTATCTTAAGGATACATATCATGATGACGGCGAGGTTGATGAGGAACATGTAAAAATGATCATCGAACAGGTAAGAAAGATAAGAGGTGAGAAAAAATGATTAAACTAACCAGGGTTGACCATCGTCTGCTGCATGGTCAGGTGGCATTCAAGTGGTCGGCATCATTAGGTACTGATTGCATTTTGATCGCTAATGACGGTGTGGCAAAAGATGAACTGCGGCAGGCAGCCTTGCGGATGGCTAAGCCTAATGGCGTCAAATTGGTAATCAAGAGTATCGACGATTCAATAAAGGCCCTGCTCAGCGGTGTTACAGACAAATATCATCTGATGATCATTGTTGAGTCGATCGCTGATACCAAAAAATTATGTGATGCCGTCGCGGCAATAACTGAAGTTAATCTGGGTGGCACAAAGACCAGAGAAGACCGCCGTCAGATCTCTAAGGCGATCTTTGTTTCGGAAGATGACTGTCAGGCAATAAAAGCGATGAATGAAAAAGGTATCAGGCTGTATGTTCAGATGGTGCCGGATGAAACAGCGGAAGATGCGATGAAGTTGATATAAGGAGTTTAGGATATGAATAATTTATTTTTGGAAACGGTATTAATAACACTGGTAGCATTTATCGGCTATATGCACAGCTACTGGGGATCGACCATGAACAACCGTCCGATCATCATCGGTCCTCTGACCGGTTTGGTCTTGGGCAATCTGGAAATGGGTCTGATGGTCGGCGCAGCCTTGGAATTGGCTTTTTTGGGAGCAGTGCCGATTGGTGCTTCCAATCCGCCGGATATGACTTCCGGGACGGTCATCGGCACGGCGTTTGTCATAATTTCCGGTCAGGATATCGGTACGGCAGTAGCTTTGGCTATTCCTGTTGCCACACTGGTCGGAGTAATTGATAACCTTTTGATGATGTTTGTTCTGACGCAAGCCGGGCACATGTGCGATGCTGCTGCCGAGAAGGGTGACTACCGGCGGATCGAATGGATCACAAGATTTGCCGGGATCGGCAACAAAGTAGTGCTGGCATTGGTTGTAGGCATTGGTTATTATTTGGGCATCCCGATTATTGAACAGCTGTTAACGGTAATCCCTGACTTTATCTTACGCGGCATGGACGTCGCTGCCGGACTTTTGCCGGCCGTCGGTTTTGCAATGCTGGCAAGGATGATCCTGACCAAAGAACTATCACCGTATCTTTTGGCCGGATTTGTGCTGGCGGCTTATTTCAATGCACCGGTGTTAGGAGTAACCCTTTGCGGTTTGGTGGTTGCCGGAGTTGTATTCTTTAACGACAGCAAGAAAAATTCAACTAAGGAGGTAAGTATTGATGACAACGAATTCTAAAAACGAACGCGCATTAACGAAAAAAGATCTGCGTCAGGTATTTACCCGCAGCTGTACTTTGGATTCGGCTTGGAACTATGAGCGTCAGCAGCATATTAATTTCTGTTACATGATGATCCCGGTACTAAAAAGGCTGTATAAAGATGACAGCGCTGCAATGTCCCGCGCTTTAAAAAGACATCTGGAATTTATGGCCTGTACCCCGCATATCGTCACGCTTCTGGCCGGTGTTTGCGCATCAATGGAAGAAGAAAATGCTGCCAATTCGGATTTTGACGAAAGTACGATCAGCGCGGTAAAAGTATCATTGATGGGACCGATGGCAGCGGTTGGTGACTCCTTTTTCTGGGGAACTCTGCTGACAATTGCGATCGGTGTGGGAGTATCTTTCTCTTCAAGCGGCAATATCATGGGTCCGATACTGTTCTTGCTGATAATCAATGTACCGGCATTCCTGGTGCGTTTCTATGGTTTGAGGATCGGTCTTAACAACGGCATGAAATTCTTCGCCGATGCTTCCAACAGCGATACGATCGCCCGGATCACCAAAGTAGCCTCGATTTTGGGCCTGATGGTTGTCGGGGCAATGGTTGCAACGACCGTCTCTTTCTCGATTACTTATGAAGTAGGCGTCGAGGGAGCGATGACGCCGATCCAGACTTATATCGATCAGATCATGCCTTGTCTTTTGCCGGCGGTAGCATTCTTTGTAATGTATTATCTTTTAGGTAAAAAAATCAAGACTACGACCATTTTGATCTTCTTGATCGTCTTCTCTTGTGTCGGCTGTTATCTGGGCATTTTCTGATACTGGACTGACAGTGTTTATTAAAACCGGCTTTTGGCCGGTTTTAATATGTTTTTGGTTTTGGAAGGGCTTTTATTTAAAAACGTGCTTTAAGTTTTGCGATTAATATTCTATAATTATCGTCGTAACGAGGGGAAATATGGCTATATTATTATTTGTGATTAGTTTACTACCGATCTTATGGATGATCGTTTCGTTGGGTGCGCTTAAATGGGCGGGATATAAAGCCAGTTTTGTTGCGATGGTCATCGCCTTTGTTTTGGCGGTGCTGGTCTTTAAAATGAGTCCTTATAACGGATTGTCCGCAGCGCTGGAGGGAGTTGCGATGGCTTTATGGCCGATCGTCGTCGTAATCATTGCCGCCGTCTTTTTATACAACACTTGTTTGCACAATGGATCGATGGAAGTAATCAAGAATATGATTACCGGTGTTTCTAAAGATAAAAGAATCTTATGTTTGCTGATTGCCTGGTGTTTCGGCGGTTTTATGGAGGGAATGGCCGGCTTTGGTACGGCTATTGCAATTCCGGCCGGGATGCTGGCTAATCTAGGTTTTTCTCCGCTTCTGGCTTGTCTGGTCTGTCTGATTGCCAATGGAACACCGACTCCTTTTGGTTCGATCGGTATTCCAACGGTAACCCTGGCAAATCTTGTTGGCCTGGATTCGGCCCGTCTAGCCTTTGTCGAAGTGCTGCAGCTTTCGCCTTTGATCTTACTTTCGCCTTTTATTATGGTGGCAATTACCGGAAAGAGTTTTAAAGCGATCAAAGGGGTATTTTGGATCACTTTAGCTTCAGGATTGTCTTTTCTTTTGCCGGAACTGATAGTAACTTATTTCGTCGGCGCAGAACTGGCGGTTGTCGTCGGTTCGATCGTTTCTTTGCTGGTAACGATCATGCTGGCAAAAATCCACGATAAAAGACATCCGTCAGGCGAATACGATCTGGTAATGGAAGGTAGCCGTGAATCTTTACCATTATCTAAAGTCGTTAGATCGTGGCTGCCTTTTGTCTTGGTCTTTGTATTTTTGCTTTCGACCAGTATTTTAGTCAAACCGGTCAACGACTTTTTAGCTGTGTTTAAGACTTCGGTTCAGATCTATCAGGGCGAGGGCGGAACGCCTTATACTTTTACCTGGATCAACACTCCGGGAGTCTGGATCTTTTTGGCGGCTTTGATCGGGGCAGTGGTCAACAAAATGAGATTGGCTGATGTTGTTTATGTTTTCAAGGCAACAGTGATTCAGATGTCCAAAACGATCATTACCATGTTTTGTGTTTTGGCAACAGCGAAGATCATGGGTTATTCCGGAATGATCAACAATATTGCCGGTATGTTTGTCATGTCGCTGGGCATCATGTATCCTCTGGTCGCCCCGCTGATCGGTGCTTTAGGGACCTTTATTACCGGCAGCGGTACCAGTTCGTCGGTTTTGTTTGGCAATGTTCAGCTGAATGCCGCCGCATCGATCGGAGTTGATCCGTATTGGATGGTGGCTTTAAACTCGCTGGGAGTAGCGGCTGGCAAGATGCTTGCTCCGCAAAGTATTGCGATTGGTCTGGTGGCCGTCAAAAAAGACGGTGAAGACGGGGTTTTGATGAAACAGGTCTTCCCGTATGTTGTATTATACGTAGCTGTCATGGCAATTGTTGCGTTTTTTGGTCAAGGTTTGATAGATTTTATTGTTTAAATGAGGTAAAATATATCTTATAAGGGTATGGAGGAAGTTATGTATAATAACGAAAACAAGTTTATCGAGAATGATATCGATGCTAATGTTGAAAAACGAAATGAGCTGATCGAAGCGATTAAGGCTATTGCCGCTATGGAGGATTCGCAGATCGATATGCGCGAGGTATCGGCCATCAAAAAGCGCTGGAATCGAATTCCTTCCTGGGAATCGGCTTATGAACAGCAACTGGAGGAAGAGTTTGATAAATATATCAATGAGATCAATGCCAAACGTTCCGAGATCAGCGCCAGCAATCAAAACGCTAAAGAGGCTCTGATCAGGGAAGTGGAAGAATTATTGCCGGAAGCCGGCAAGAAGAGTGCTGCCGTCAGAATCAATGAGCTTATGGATGAATGGAAAGCTATCAGATCGGCCGGCCGCGAGATCGATGAAGAACTCTGGCAGAAATTCTCCTCGGCCAGAAAGGCTTTCTTTGATGCTCGTCATAAATACTTCGATGAGATGAAGGAAAGATTTGAAGAAGTCAAACAGATCAAGGAAGAGCTGATTGCTAAAGCCGCGGAATATTCTGATTCTAAAGATGTGGAAAAAACCAGCGAAATATATCAGGAACTGATGCAGAAATGGAAAGAAGCGGGCAGTGCCGGCCGGGAAGCCGACGATGATTTATGGGAACGCTTTACTGCTGCCAGACAGGCTTTCTTTGACTACCGCAAGACTTATTATGATGAACTGCATGAAGTCTATGCTGCTAACAGTCAGAAGAAGGAAGCCCTGATTGCCGAAGCTAAAGAAGTGCTGGCTAAAGAAGAATACTCTAAAGCCGATACTGAATTTATGAAGGATCTGAATGTCAGATGGAAGGAAATCGGCACTTGTGGCCGTTACCGTGATGAAAGAATCTGGCGTAAATTCCGCGATGTGATGGATAAATACTTCGATGGATTAAAAAAGATCAATGATGAAAAACATGAGAATTGGCTAAAACGGATGGAAGAAGCTAAAGAGCGGAAGATCGAATTGATCGAAGATCAGAAAAGACAGATTGCCCGGCTTGAACAGCTGAATAAAGAACTTCTTGGCAGCAGCGCCATCGAAGAAAATGAAGCCCGTATCGAAGACAAGAAGGAATTTATCGCAAAGCTCGAAGAAGAGATCGCTGATATTGAAAAAAGTATCGGTTGATTACAGATGAATTAAATTAAAAAGAAGCTCAACGCTTCTTTTTTTCATGAGGGTCCAAAGTCAGTTTGATCTTTTTGGTCTGACTGCCGTTTTTTATATCTTCATAAAACTGAGCCAGCAATTGATCTTTTTCCTGATGGAAGTCATCGGTCATATCCGGTTTTATCGCCAGAGCTTGATTGTCGGGACGGATAACTTTTTTCTTTTTATAGAAATACAAACTACCCAAAGCGGCAATAATAATCGCTCCGCCGCTGATCATTCCGATCTGCAGATAAGTTAATCCCGGATATTTGGAACGGATGATGATCGTTCGAAGCGAATTATCGATCAAAGAAAACTCAACGCTGTTGCCGTTAATTACCCCGCCGCTGGTCGAAAGGATCTCGCCGGGCATATTGAAGACAAACTTCACGCTCATACCCATCTCTTCATACGATTTCATTGCGCTTTGCTGGTCCGTTCCTTCTGAAAGGGGAACGAAAGTAAAAAAGATATCGGAAAGGTCGGGGTTATTTAACGTGAAGACCATTTCGGCGTGTGCCCGGTCAAAGTCGATCGTTACCGCTCCGCCTTCTAATACCGGCCCTTTTTCTCGAATGATTTCTACTCCGGTGTAGGCAATGCCGTTTACTTCCCGGCCGATTTCATTGATTGCAAGGTCATCCTCGAGTTTTAATGAAGTCTTGAGATATTCAACCAGTTCATCGATATTGACATCCGGCAGACTGGATAAACTCTCGGGAATCAGCAATTCGGTTTTGAATGAATATTCACCGTCTTGATAAATCTGATACTCGCTGTTAAACTGCGCACAGCCGCTAAGCAGCAGGATCAGGATCGCTGTGAGTATCAACGATGATATTTTACGGAATGTCTTATTCATACCATTATTATATGTATTTTTTGGTTTTATGGCAAATCAGGGTCAGTTTATGATATTATTTTGCTTATGAGAAAAAGAAAAATCCGTATCGGCCGTCTTATTATTCTGTTGACGATTTTGATCGTTTTATTTAGCGGTTCGATATTTTTAGTTGGCAAGATCTGGGACATGATTGCCGGCGGACAGTTTGGCAGCAGCCTTAGGGCTGATGCTTATGACCCTGAAATCGACACTAAATTTGATATTGAATTAAATTCCCGGCGGTACCTGATGTCTAAAGAAACGGCTGATGGCAACATTACCGTTTACTCATCAGGCAAAGATGAGATGTTTTATCCGGCCTCGCTGACCAAGCTTTTGACTTTAGCGGTGGTACTCGATCATGTCGATGACTATTCGACGGTATTGGTGACAACGGCAGATGATATCGAAGGTCTTTATGAAGCCAACGCTTCCGTTTTAGGCTTAAATGCCGGGGATACCATCAGCATTGATGCGGCTCTTTACGGTTTAATGCTGCCATCGGCGGCCGATTGCGCCAATATCCTCAGCCGGTATGTGGAAACGGTTGCCGGCAGTGATTTTGTAAATTTGATGAATGAGAAAGCAGCGGCGATCGGGATGAATGCTTCGCACTTTACCAATCCGACCGGTCTTTTTGATACCGAGAATTATTCGACATTAAGTGATATGAATACCTTGATGGCCTATCTTTGGCAAAACGAAAAAGCCCGCGAGATCATCACTGCCTCATACATCGAAAAAGACGGTTATTACTTTTACGCTACTTCTTATCGTTTCTTGGATAAAATGCAAAGCGATAATGCCAAAGTTATCGGCGGCAAGACCGGCTATACCTATGAATCGCAATACAATTATGCCTGCGTGATCGAGGAAAATGACGGAACGATCTGGTTTCTGATTACCGGCGGAGCTACCACTCTTAACGGTGATGACTCTTCTGCTTATGCCAAGGATGTGCATAATATCCTCAATACTTATTTTAATTAAGTCAAATCATGCTAAAATAAGATTATGATCTATGTTATAGGCGGGGCTAATATCGACATTTTTGCCAAAAGCCGGCGGGAGCTGATCTTAAGAGATTCAAATCCGGCGGATTTTACGGTCAGTTTTGGCGGAGTAGGGCATAATATTGCTGTTAATCTGGCTAAACTTGGCAACCGGGTTGAATTTATCAGTATTTTTTCACGGGATCATTTTGGCGAGATGCTGATCAGCGACTGTCGAAAACAAGGGTTGCAATTAAATTATTGTCGGAGAAGCGATCTGCCATCATCAATGTATCTGGCGATCATGGATGAAGACAATGATATGTATTTGGGTTTATCGGATATGCAGATCATCGAATCATTAAGGAAAGAAGATCTGAATAAACTGGAAGCCGTTTTGAATGATGACGATTATCTGGTGATTGATACCAATCTTGATCAGGATACCATGCTATATATTGCGGATAATTTTAAAGGGATCAAGGCGGCGGATGCCATCAGCGCCAATAAAGTTTTTAAATTGAACGGTCTGATCGATAAGATCGATATTATCAAACTGAATCGCCTGGAAGCCGAAACTTTGGTCGGTTTTCCGCTATCGAGCAAAGCAGATGTTATATCGTCACTTCGCAAATTAGCTCAAAAGGGGGCCAGGGAGATCCTTTTGACCGATAAAAAAGGAGCATATTTGCTTAAGGACGACCAGATTTTCCGCTTTGAACATAATTCAACCGAAAAGAATCTGCGCAACGCTACCGGGGCGGGCGACGCTATGCTGGCAGCCTACCTCAATATGCATCAAAAAGGCACTGAAGTTGATAAGATGCTGTCTTATGCCCTGACGGCGGCGATCCTTACCGTCAGATCAAGAAATACCGTGGCTGATATCGATCATCAAACGATCGAAGATGAGTTAAGCAAACTGAATATCAGTTACTGTCAGATAAATTAATGAAGGAAGATTGATATGCTATTTAATGAATGCTGTGAAGCTTTAAGCAAAAGAGGGGTCGAAATCGACGATATCGTGGAATGCGCCGAGTTTTTGCATCGACCTTATGATCAGATTATTGCCAAAGAGCAGATCCGCGCTAATATCGTGGAGATCTTAAAAAAGCGGGAAGTGCAAAACGCCGTCTTAACGGCGATTGAACTTGATATGCTATGCGAAGAGGGAAGGTTCCATAATCAGAAATTTGCCGATATCGTAATGCGCGATGACGGATTATATGGCGTTGACGAAGTGCTGGCCTATGGCATTTGCAATATTTACGGATCGATCGCGTTAACAAATTTCGGGTATATCGATAAGATCAAACCGGGAATAATCAAAGAATTGAATAGGGAAAGACCGGGAGTATGCAATACATTTTTAGACGATATCGTCGGAGCGATAGCTGCCAGTGCAGCAAGCAGGATGGCACATGGCAAAGAGGATTGATAACGCTTTAAGCAAGAGCGATCTGATTTCGGCCTTTACGGAAATCGGGATCGAAAGAGGGATGACGATTATTGTTCATGTATCGATGAGCAAATTCGGTTATATTATCGGCGGGGCAAGGACTTTTGTCGACGCACTGATTGAAGCGGTCGGCTATAACGGAACGATCGTGATGCCGCTGCAATGCGGGGAAAACAGCGAACCGAGTTATTTTGTCAATCCACCGATGAATTTTGAACTGTATGAGAAATACCGGCAGAATCACCCGCCTTTTGACCCCAAATTAAGCGAGACTTATCACATGTCGGTTGTTTATGATAACTTAAGACGGCGAGAAAAAGCGTCGGTGTCATATCACCCAAATTGTGCTTTTGTCGCTTTTGGTAAGTATGCCCGGCTGATCACGGCCGATCAGCCCTTGGATTTTGGCTTGGGCGAGGGCTCGCCGTTAGCCAAACTGTATGACCTTAAAGCTTATTGCCTTTTAGCCGGCGTCGACTTTGACAACATGACCGCTTTGCATCTTAGCGAATATCGCAGCGCAGTTCGGCCAGTGATCTTAAACGGCGCGGCGATAAGTGAAGACGGTCAGCGTGTCTTTAAAAAATATCTGGATATCGAACTGGATAGTGATGACGGGTTTTTAGCCGTCGGCCAGATTTTAAGCAATAAAGGTCTAGTTAAAGAAACAAAGATCAATGAGGCGGTATTGAAACTTGTCAGGGTCGATGCCGCTGTTGATGAAGGCGTTGAATATTTTAAAAACAGGGGGTAGAACAATGAACATCGCAACAACCGGAACCAGTACCATTACCAGAGAATTGATCAAAGCATTTAAAGCAAATGATCTGAATCTTATCGCCGCATATTCGCGGGATATTAAAAAAGCCGAAGCTTTTAAAGCGGAGTATGGTTTTAAGAAAGCCTATGATAATTATGAAGATTTGCTCAACGATAAAGAGGTTGATACCGTTTATATCGCTTTGCCAAACGCTTTACATTTTGAATATACCCTAAAGGCTTTAGAACACGGAAAAAACGCTATCGTCGAAAAACCGTTCACGACCAATATGGAAGATACGATGAAACTGGTAGAAACAGCTAAAGCCAGACACCTTTACCTATTTGAAGCGATTACGGCGATCCATTTGCCGACTTATGCCAGAATGAAAAAAGATTTGTCCAAGATCGGCAAGATTCATTTAGTTGCGCTTAATTTCACTAAATATTCCCGAAAATACGACGAGTTTAAAAACGGGGAATTGCCGAATAACTTTAATCCGGCGATGGGCGGCGGCGCTCTTAACGATCTTAATGTTTATAATCTGCATGTAGCTCAATATCTGTTTGGCAAACCAGCTTCGTGCTATTACCTTTATAATGATACGCTTGGCGCCGATACCTCAGGAGTAGCCCTGCTGAAATACGATGATATGATCGTTAATGCAATGGCTGGCAAGGATTCGGAATCCGAGTCATATCTGCAGATAATCGGCGAAAAAGGTTATATTAAAGCGACAGGCGCTACTTCGATCACTTCTTCTTATGAGGTAGTGGTGGGCAATGACCGTACCGTAACGGAAAGGGATAATGGTAATCCATACGATTATGAAGTAGCTAAAATGAAAGAGATTTTTGATAACGATGATTATCAAACGCATTTGGAATTGCTTGATCATACGGTAGCAGTAATGGAAACCCTGGACGCCTTAAATCAGTACCATAAATAAAAGAAGACCAAGTCTTCTTTTTCAATAGCGTAATCTTTCGCTGATCAGCCGGGCAACGATCTCAAAGCGATCCTCGTCTTCTTTTTTAAAGCGGGGTAGGGAAAGGGAGTCAACATCGAGCACGCCGATGATCTTATTGTCGATTTTCAGCGGCACTACCAGTTCGGCATTGGTTCTGTCATCGCAAGCGATGTGGCCTTCAAATTCGTGAACATTATTGACCACGATCAATTGCCGGGCATTGACCGCAAAAGCACATACTCCTTTATTCAGCTTTAAGCGGGTGCATGCTACCCGTCCTTGAAAAGGTCCCAGTACCAGTTCATCACCCTTAATGAAATAAAAACCGACCCAGTTGATATCATCGATCGTTTCAAAGAGAAAAGCCGCAGTGTTGCATAGAGCTGCCAGTTTATCATCTTCGTCGAGCAGATTTTTTAATTGTTTAAAATATGTCATTTCCATAATTACATTATATATTGATTTCTAAAGATAATAAATATATAATATTTGAGAACAGGGGTGCTGGCAACAGCTGAGATAATACCCTTTGACCTGATCTAGTTAGTACTAGCGTAGGGAGTTTGTTTTTCCTTACGCCTTAGAAATGAGGTGTTTTTTTATGAAAACTAAAGATTTGGTTTATATGGCGCTATATGTAGCCCTGGCAATTGCCTTAGATTATTTTAAGGAGATGCTGCCGTTTTTGAACATGCCGAAGGGCGGTTCGGTAAATATCGCTTTGATCCCGATCGTTGTGGCTTCCTTTCATTTAGGATGGCTTAAAGGCATGAGTGTTGGTGCGATCTGGTATCTGCTCAGCACACTGATGGGGCTTAATCCGGATACGATCGGCGTTATGCAGCATGTACTTGACTACATTGTTCCTTCGGTTGTTATTGGGGCTTCGGCTATCTTTTATCGCAAGCATACATTATTCGAAGCTGAACTCGGCATTGGACTTATGATGATTATCCGCATGGCATCGATCATCATCAGCGGTGCATACTTTTGGCCGGATGGCGTAGCTTCCGGCAGTGCAGCAGCTTGGGCTGGATCGCTGAGTTATAATTTGCCATATTCTTTGGCTACGATGATAATGCTGATGATCGTTGTGCCTTTGATTTTGACCAGATTAAAAACTAACGATTGATGAAAAGAGGTTTTAAACCTCTTTTATTTTGTTATAATTAATTGGTATGGAAGAATTAAAGATCAACGACAGTTTATTTATCCAATCTTATAAACATGACGGCAACTTGCATCGTACCTGGTCAAAAGGGCTTTTGCTCGATAAGAGCGAACATGAGTGGGTGGTGGTCACCGATCATACCTGGGTCGTTGAAAGCGATGGTCGTCGTTGGCTGACCAAAGAACCGGCCATCTGTTTCTTTTATGACAATCGCTGGTTTAACATTATTTCCATGGTGCGCAAAAATGGGATCTACTACTATTGCAATTTAGCTTCGCCCAGCATTTATGACGGTGAAGCGATCAAAAATATTGATTATGATCTGGATGTCAAAGTATATCCCGATTATACCTATGCCGTTCTGGATGAAAATGAGTACGAGGAGCATGCTCAAAAGATGAATTATGCTCATGAACTTAAAATGATCGTGGAAATGGAAATGCGCAATTTAATTAAAATGGTCGAAAATAAGGATAAGCCTTTCGATTTCGATTGCATCAACGACTATCTTCTGCGCTATTTAAATTATATTCAGAAATAAACGCCGGATATATAGTCATATTAAGAATAAAATGATGGATCGATCCTCGCAGTAAACCCCTTACATTTCCTATCATGAAATTTCTTTCATTTTCCCCCATTTCCTGCTTGACTTTGATATAGGTATTTGATAATATA
>CASFYR010000065.1 GCA_949298975.1 uncultured Bacillota bacterium
ACAACTTATTGGTTAGAAAAGAGAACCCATTCACATTTAAGATTTTAACACAAATAGATAAATAAGTCTATTTGTCAACAGTCTGAAACCGGTCAAATGACCGGTTTATTTGTTAATAATTGTTTTTCATTAATTAGTTTATTGGCATAAAGCGAATTTTGGACCAGGCGATATACAGCGATGAAGATCAGGATCTCCAACGGCAGCATGATCAAATTCTTAAAGGTGGAAGCTGTCAGATAATAAAGATAGCCTTTGGAAAAAAGAATTGCCGACCAGACGCTGTTAAGGGCAATGTTCACAAAGACATTGACAGCCGTTTTGGCTAAAATAATTCTTCTGATACTGACTTCTTTGTTTAAAAAAGCGGAATAGATCATTATTCCGGCAACAGCGGTCAGGGTATAACCGGGGAAATAGGTTCCGTTTGGAAAAAGGAAGAAGGCCAGATTGTCTTCGACCACCGCGTAGATTAAAGCTTCCGTTGGCTTAAGGATGATGGCAGTAATCATAACGATGATATAAGTGAAATAGATATTAAGATTTTCGCCGACCGGTATTCTGACAAAGGCGCCTAATACGATCTGCAGGCTCATTAACAGAGCGGTGATAATGATTCTTTTAGTTTTACTCATAGGATTATTCTATTATAATTGTGTTAAAATTACTATATGGAATTATTAGTAACGCTTAAAAAATTTGAACACTTGAAAAAATTGAGTGATTATAAAGTTGACGGAGTAATATTGGGGGCCAATATTTTTTCCAACCGTTATCGTTTTGATCTGGATGAACTGAAAAAATTGGCTTTGGAATGTATCATTTATAATCTTGATATGTATGTGGCCATTGATGTCATGATCGAAGAGTATGACCGGTCACTGCTTAAAGAATATCTGGAATTTCTGCATTTTCTGCGGCCGAAAGGAATCTATTTTGCCGATCTGGGAGTATACCGAACCATCAGAGAGATGGGTTTTGCGACCCAGATGATCTATGATCCGCATACTCTGATCACTAATTCGCTGGACGCCGAATTTTTATTGCATCAGGGAATGGATGGGGTTGTGGCAGCCAGAGAAATCACTTTAGATGAAACGATCGCGATTGCCAAGAATAATCCCGGGGCAGTAGATATGCAGATTTTCGGTTATCTGCGCGCTTCTTCGTCCAAACGGCATTTTTTGCATAACTATTTCGAATATATCGGCCGGGATATAGACCTTAGCGGTAAAGAAGATGTAAGGATCATCGAAGATACCAGAGATTACCGGATGCCGATCTATGAGGGACGTTATGGGACTGATATCTATACCGATTATATTTTATGTACTTATAAGGAACATCCTCAGTTTGAAAAATATCTGAAAAGAGGGATCATCGATTCCCTGTTTATTGAGGATGAAGTTTTGTTCAGAGTTTTACGCGATTATAAATACCTAAACGAAGATAATGCGTATTTGCTGGAAAATAATCTTAAGCTGGCATATGGTGATCTTAATTTTGATAAGGGTTATCTTTATGCCAAGACTAATATTACAAAGTAGGTGAACGATATGAATAAAATAGAATTATTGGCACCGGCCAAAGACCTGCAAAAGGCCAAAACGGCGATCCGCTATGGCGCAGACGCTGTTTATCTTGGCGGCAAACAGTTTTCTTTGCGCTCACGGGCATCTAATTTTGAGATTGAGGATATCAAGGAGATTGTCGCTTTTGCGAAAGAGTATCGCCGGAAAGTATATGTAACGGTCAATATCGTTTTTCACGATGATGATTTTAAAGGAATAATTGCATATTTGAGAACTTTGGCGGATATCGGAGTTGATGGCATAATCATTGAATCGCTGGCGGTAATGGCTTTATGCAAAAAATATGCGCCGGCTTTGGAGTGTCATATCAGCACCCAGCTGTCTTCAACCAATTCTGATGCGATCCGTCAGCTAAAGATGTATGGTGCCGACCGGGTCGTTTTGGCCAGAGAAGTGGCGATGAGCGAGATCGAAGTTATCGCACAAAGAGTTGATATACCGCTGGAAGTTTTTATTCACGGCGGGATGTGTTCTAATTATTCCGGCCGCTGTACCTTATCTAACCGGATGACGCTGCGGGATGCCAACCGCGGCGGCTGTGCCCAAAGTTGCCGCTGGAAATACCGGATCTATGACAATGACCGTTTGGTCAGCGATCGGGAATGTCTGCTTTCAATGTCTTCGAAAGATCTCAGAGCCACATCTTATATTGAACGCTTGATCAGGGCTAATGTCGCTTCGCTGAAGATTGAGGGAAGGATGAAATCGGATTATTATATTGCCCAGGTAACCAAGACTTACCGTAATATGATCGATGAGATCATGATCGGCAACGGTATTGATGCCAGACGGATCGCCTACTATGACCGTGAGCTTGACAAGGCGGAAAACCGTCCGAGCGATGACGGTTTCCTCAGCGGTCATGCCGATCATTCCAAACATTTATACGGTGTTAATGGCGCCGGAGTTACCCATGAGTATGTCGCTTATGTCAAAGATTTCGATCTTCATACCGGCCGGGCTTTGATCGAAGTCCGAAATAAGTTTACCAAAGGCGATATCCTGGAAGTATTCGGCCCGGATATGAATAATGAACGGTTTAAAGTCGAAGATATCTTCAGTTTGGATGAAGAAGTTTTGACGGTAGTCAATCAGCCGATGGAGATGCTTTGGATCCGAGTGCCGTTTATGGTTAAACCGCATTATATGATCAGGAAGGTGATCCGATGATTTTTGAAGGAGCGATCAGCACTAAATCCGCCATTATCAATGATCGCCGAACGGTAAAGACGGTATATATCGACAAACATAAAAGAACGCGTGATTTTAAATATATCGCTCGTTTGGCCAAGAGCAAAGGGATCGAAGTCATCAGGAAAGAGCGCTCTTATATTGACAAGATCGCTATGGGCAAAACCCATGGCGGAATGATTTGCGAGGTTGAAGAACGCTGTTATCAAACGGTCACTGAACTGGCAGATCCGGTCGTCTTTTTGATCGACGGAATTGAAGATCCCTTTAATGTCGGATATATCATGCGTACCCTTAAGGCTTTTGGGTATCATCAGGTAATCATGGCTAAACGGGATTATTCGTCAATGGCGGCAACGATTCAAAAATCCAGTGCCGGTGCCTTCGATGGATTGGATGTCATTTTAACCGATGATCTTTTGGCGGATGTGCAGCTGATGAAGGATAAGTATCGGATTTTGGCTTTATCACGCAGTGAAAGGGCACATAATATTTTTTCGTATGATTATGGTGATCGCAATAAGATCATCATTATCGGCGGCGAGAAAAGAGGAATCAAAAAAGAGATACTGGCTTTGGCAGACGATGAGTTGTATATCGAATATCCCAGTGATTTTAAGAACGCTCTTAATGCCGCCAGCGCTCTTAATGTAATGGTCACGGTTTTGGAAATGAGGAAATATCAATGATAACTTCTCTGACTAATCAAAAAGTAAAAGATTGGACGAAACTTCACTTAAAAAAATACCGGGATCGCAATTACCTGATCGAAGATGAAGCTTTGATCAAAGCAGCAGCAAAAGCCGGGGTCTTAAAAGAAGTCGTATATTGCGAAAACAATCCTTATGATGCTCCATCAAGCTATGAAGTAAGCAAAGAAGTCATGAAAAAGATCGCCAAACGGGACGATCAGACTTGTATTGGGATTGCGCTCAAAGATGAGACGCTGAAAAAACCGTTAGACAGAATAGTGGTCCTAGATGATCTTAAAGATCCGCAAAATGTCGGAACGATCATCAAAAGCGCCGTTTTATTCGGTTTTGATACCGTTATTATGCTGAAGGATTGTGTCGATGTTTATCATCCGAAGTGTCTTAAAGCCAGCGGTGGAGCGGTATATGACATCAATATCATTCATGCTGCTGATTTAAAGATCCTGGACGATCTTAAGGCACAGGGTTTTTTGATCATGGCAACCGGTTTAAAACGTGATACGAAAGAATTGCACGAATTGAACTGTCTTCATCGATTTATGATCGTTTTGGGCAATGAAGGGGCTGGCGTCAGCGAAGAAGTTTACGCTAAAAGCGATCTGATCTTTAAGATTCCGATGCAAAATATGGACTCATTAAATGTGGCCGTGGCCGGCGGGATCATTATGTATCATTTTCGAGATCTGCCGTCTAATACCTGACTTCAAAACAGTCGTCTTCGATCGGGGCGACTTTTTTGATCCAGTAATCGTCAATCTGGATGAAACGGTCGCTGTTATGCAAAACATCAGCTAAAAAATTATCGATCGCCGTCTTTTCACCTTGGATATAAGCTTCGACATCGCCACTGTAAAGATTGCGGACATAACCGGTAAGATGATATTTGAGCGCCTTCTGATAGATAAAATAGCGAAAGCCCACGCCCTGGACCCGGCCTTTGAAAAGAA
>CASFYR010000066.1 GCA_949298975.1 uncultured Bacillota bacterium
ATACGCTCTTACCGCTCCATAATCGATATGATTCGCGTTTTTGGCAAACGGTTTGATCTTTTGAATCAGGCCACGTTTTTTTAAATCAGTCAATGATATATACAGTTCATCAAAAGCTTTGGAAGAAAAAGGCTGATAAGGTGAATTGCCATACCCCAAAGGATTAAGCGGTAGAATCTGCCAGATCTTGAACCCGGTCTTTTTGATAATGTCGATAAATTCATAAGCCCCTTCACCAAAATCGCCGATCCCGCTTTCCGACATTAAAGCACTGATCGGCATCAAGACCCCGGCTTTTCTAGTGGTTTCGGTCATAGATCCGCTTTAACCCCTTAAAAGTAAGATTAGCATCATAAATATCGATCATTGCCGTATGTTCGCTGATTACCCGACCCAAACCGCCGGTTGCAATAACCTTTAATTCTTTGCCAGTCTCTTGCTTGAATTTATTTATTAAATATTCCACGCTGCCTAAATAGCCGTTGAAAATACCGCTTTGCATCGCCGAGATCGTATCTTTCGTTACTACCGTTTTTTGCGGTTTGATTTCGATTTCCGGCAATTTTGCCGTATTGCTGGTTAAAGCCTGAGCACTGATCTCCAGCCCTGGCAAGATACAGCCGCCATGATAAACGCCATCAGCCGAAACATATTCAAAAGTAGTGGCAGTGCCAAAATCAATAATCAAAAGATCGCCGCCGTAATTATAAAAAGCTCCCGCCGCATCAGTGATGCGATCGGCGCCGACTTCCGATGGATGATCGTAATCGATCTTTATTCCGGTATCGGTTTTAGCGGTGACGATGATCGGCTCTTTACTAATATAACGACGTATGCTGTTGGTAAAAGAGTGCATGATTTTCGGAACGACACTGGAAATCACAACATCCTGGACATCTTCTTTTTTTACATTGGCTGAATTTAAAAAATGAGTGATCATAAATCCATACTCGTCGCTGGTCCTTTTGAACCAGGTGGTAAGCCGATAGGTCGAAATGATCTCATCACCGTCATAGATGGCAAAAGTGATATTGGTATTACCGATATCGGCAACTAATAATTTCCCCATTATAATTCCCCTAACTTCCTAAGAATAGCCATTGCCAGCTCATCTTTGCTCATAAGTGGCATTTTTTCTATATTATCTGCCGTAATAATCGAAACGATATTTGTATCGACTTTAAAACCGGCACCTTTTTCATTCAGATCATTGACCACCAGCATATCACAGTTTTTGTGAAGAAATTTGACTCTGGCATTTTCAATTACATCGTTGGTTTCCATAGCAAATCCGCATAATTTCTGCCGTTTTTTGTTTTCGCCCAGATAAGCCAGAATATCCGGGTTGCGGACCAGATGCAAACTCATGTCATCACCGCTTTTTTTGATCTTGATATCCGAAGGATCTTCGATCCGGTAATCAGCCACTGCTGCCGCCATGATTACATAATCGCTATCCGGATACACCTTTTTCATTGCTTCGAGCATCTCGTTAGCTGAGCTGACCGAAATAGTCTTAACGCCATAAGGATGCTTAAGACTGGTGGGACCACTGACCAGCGTTACCTCTGCCCCAAGTTCAAAAGCCGCTTTCGCAATAGCATAGCCCATTTTGCCACTGGAATGGTTGGAGATAAAGCGAACAGGATCAATCTTTTCGATAGTTGGCCCGGCAGTAACTACCACCTTTTTTCCTTTTAAAGTTTTCGGTTCAATCAGAGCGGCTTCAATGGCGGCGATCAAAGTATCAATGGCCGCCAGTTTTCCCCGCCCCTCATCTTTACAAGCCAAAAGACCTACTTCCGGCTCAACGATCATACAGCCGTATTCTTTAAGCTTGGCAATATTATCCTGAATGATCGGATTATCATACATAGCAGTATTCATCGCCGGAGCGATGATCTTTGGTCCTTTAAAAGCTAAAAACGTAGTTGTCAAAAAATCATCGGCAATACCGTTTGCCAATTTGGAAATAACATTGGCGGTCGCCGGAGCGACAATAAAGACATCAACTTTTTTAGCCAATGATATATGGTGAATATCATATTCGGTATGTTCATCAAAGGTTTGATAAATCGTATTATGTTTGGTAAGGGTCGAAAAGGTCAGTGGGGCAACGAACTTTGTAGCATTTTCGGTCATTGTCACCTCAACATCGTAACCTTTTTTTAAAAGATCGCTGGTAAGCTGCACCGCTTTATAGACCGCAATCGAACTGGAAACACCCAACAACACACATTTTTGCATATAATCTCCTATCTGACAATAACTTTTCTGGCAACCCGGACAATGATCAAAGAGAAAATCATGGCGACGATCATTTCAGCAACTCCGTTAGTAAAAACCACTCCCAGAATTACATAAAGGATCGTATTAAAAGCTCTACCGATAGCAGCGGCGTATTCGCTGCCAAAAAACAGATAAGCCATCCCCATGACCAAAGCCGTGTTGGTAAACGATCCGATTCCGGCTGCCAGCATAACTTTTAAGTCATCTTTTCTCCATTTAATCTTCTCATATATCAGACCCGGCAGATAACCGCATAAGACTCGCGGCGCAATAGCAATCACAAGACTCATAAAATTGCCGGAAGTACCGTTTAATGAAAAGAACGGTGAAAAAAGGAAAGAAGTAGCGTTTGGTTCCAAAGTATTTTTGACAAGGGAGGTCAAACCAAAAATAAGTCCCATCACAGCACCTTCTTTTTTTCCGATAATAATGCTGGCCAAGATGACCGGGATATGTAAAGTGGTAGCGTTAATTACTCCTAATGGAATATATCCCAGAAATGGAACAATCGACATGACGATCTCAATGGCAATAAATAAGGTTAAAAAAGCCATTTTTCTCGTTTTATTCATAAATTCTCCTCATAAGACCCCTATATTATAAAACAATAGTGATTGAAATGATATTGAAAATATTTTCATATTAATTGAAAATAAAATGAATATTTTCAAGCAATTCTTTTACATTTCTCTTGCATCTTAAAATAATTTAAGTATAATCAAATATGCATCAAGACAAGAAGACCTTTTCTTTTTTCCTTTTTCTGTTTTTTATCCTTCTTATATTGATGCATTTATTTCGCCGCTTGACGGCGCTTTTTTATTTATATCTTTGACAAACACCAACCGCTTTGACCCAGTTATCGTACAATTGTTCAGCCTCTTCTTTGCTCATCTGCGGCTCAAAGATCTCGCTTTGATCATTGGTAAAATCATCCATCGTATAAAACCCGGTAGCCAGACCAGCTAAACGGGCTGCACCCAAGGCGGTCGATTCGGCCTGCCGGTTGCGGATAACCGGAATGCCAAGAATATCGCTTTGAAACTGCAGCAAGAAATTATTCCGGCTGGCACCGCCGTCAACCTTAAGACTGTTGATCGTATGACCGCTGTCCGCAGCCATGATATCGATCAAATCCTTTGACTGATAAGCCATCGCCTCAAGACCGGCTCTGATTAAATGGCGATAATCCGTACCGCGGTCAAGATTTAAGATCATCCCCCGAGCTTTCGCATCCCAATACGGCGCTCCCAGACCCGTAAAAGCCGGAACGATGACTACCCCTTGCGAAGATTCAATACTTTTGGCGATCGCCTCAGTCTCGCTGACATTGCTGAAAAGATGCAAACCGTCTCTTAGCCACTGCATCAGACTGCCCGAGACAAATATACTACCCTCCAAAGCATACCGAACCTGATCTTTGATCTTCCAGGCCACGGTTGACAGTAAACCGTTTTTTGAAAGAATCATCTCATCTCCGGTATTGATCAGAAGAAAACCGCCGGTACCGTAAGTATTTTTGATATCTCCTTCTTTGAAACAGGACTGACCGAATAAAGCTGCCTGCTGGTCGCCGACAATCGCGCTGATCGGTACTGCCATATTGAAGAAATGATAAGGCTTAACCATCCCGATAAAACCGGAAGTATCAACGATCTGCGGCAGCATTGCCCGCGGGATGGCAAACAGCGACAACAGATCTTCATCCCAATCCAGCGTGTGGATATTAAACAGCAGTGTCCGCGACGCGTTAGTTACATCGCTGACATGCACTTCGCCGCCGGTCAGTTTATATACCAGCCAGCTGTCAATCGTACCAAACAGCAGGTCTTTGGTATCGGCGTCAATCCGATCCAAAATAAACCGGATCTTGCTGGCGCTGAAATACGGATCAAAGATCAACCCGGTCCTGGTCTTGACAAAATCATCTCCTGCTTCAGCGCGATAGTGCTCGACGATTTCTTCAGTCTGTCTTGATTGCCATACAATAGCGTTATAAACCGGCAGTCCGGTTTTTTTGTTCCAGATGACCGTTGTCTCTCTTTGATTGGTAATACTGATCGTTTCCACTTCTTCAGGATTAATATGACTTTTCTGAAACAGCTCCGAAATAGCCGCCAGTACCGACAGCCACACTTCATCAGCATCCATCTCGACCCAGCCGTTATGCGGGAAATAGTTGGCAATGTCTTTGGCAGCCGACGCTACGACCCTTTGATCATGATCAAACAAGATTGCTCTGGTACTGGTTGTGCCCTGATCGATCGCTAATACATACTTTTTCATTTTTCGTTCTCCTTATAACCAGCCAGCAGTTCTTTTAACGGCTGATTTTTCTGTCCATTATCATAATTAGGATTTTTCCGGCTTTTAAGCCGTTCCAGTTCGCCAAACAACGCTCTTGACGACATACGGTTAGCTCCGTCGCTAAAAACGGAAATCTGGATAAGACTGTCTGATGAAATGACGGTAATATTATATTTATCGCTTAGTTCCTTTACTTTCCTTTGAATATATTCATCGGCAGTTTCCGTTTTGCGGGTATAGATAATTTTCAAGGGTCCTTCTGTTAATCTGGTCGGGTTGTCGACCTTGTATGCATCAAATACAACCCACATTGCCGACCCTTTCATCGCCGCATAATAACTAAGATCGGCAATCAGTTCATCACGCCCGCTGCCGCTTTGGTGCATCAGATTATAGCCATCAGCAATATACAGCGATTCCTTATGTACGGCTTTCGTCTTGTATCGTGAATTATCTTTCTTAGTTTTTGGAATATATTTTTCCTTTTTGTGCGGATTAGCGTTTGCAAATACTCGTTTAATTTCTTCATCGCTGACCTTTGATGGCCGGTACTCCCCGGTTGTCTTAGTTTTATTGGTTGTCAGCGGTTTGATATGAGCATAAGCATAGGTTTCATCCTTGCTGACATAAAATCCTGCTCCATTTCTAAAGAAGATTGAACCAGAGGGATGATCTTTATCGTTCAGCGGATCATAATCAATTTCTTCCGGCAGACTCGTGCCTGTAAACGGCGCATAACCGCCAAAACTATGTTCTGCCCTTGCTTCTCCTTTTCTAAAAATATCTTGACTAAGCAGTTCATTCAGATGAGCAGCGGTAATTTGTCCCCTGATCATGGTCTTTTCGCCGTATTCCCCGATCACGTATTCCGCATCCAGGCGATCAAGTTCATAAATAATCCGGGCCATTTCGTTTGATGAGGTAATAATCCTATATTCTTCTTTTGGTACCAGCAAAACCATTTCATTATCCAAAAGAGCGTTACGGATTGCGAAATCAGCCGCCATGCGAACATCCTCTGCCAGAGTATGATTCAAGGAAGTACGAACCGCAACAACAGTTATCAAAATATCGCTGACCACACCGCCGCTTAACACCCCGCAGACATCTGAATCGTTGAGATAATCCATCAGGCCCTTGAGATAGTTGTCCCTTACAGATTCGCTTGCTTTTACGATCTTGCCTTCCCCTTTACTCAAAGGCTCAACAGTCAGATGAACTTCGGCATAGTGATGCAGCGGTTCGAAATGGCCGATACCATAACTTTTTTTGCTTACCGTTTCCCGGTATGCAATCTTTAACTGACCGAATTTCGCTATCAGATCATAACGGTCTTTGAGTTCCGCAGTCAGAAGCTCTTTTTGCATTTCGCCCATCAAGGATATCGTGATTGCATTATTAATGATTCTAACGCCATAAAGCGGGTTCTCTTTTTCCATTTCCTTTAAAACCCGATATAAGACAACGGGGTCGGTATCATCCGCGGTAATTTCATAATTAAAATAGGGCGTCATTACTTTAGACGGATTATTCTGATTATCGTTGACAGCTTCACCGATGATAAGGTTTTTAACTCCTTTTAAAGCAACCAGATCCCCAGCCCTGGCCTCTTGTACCGATTGATAATTATTGCCGGAATAAAGCCGGATCTCATCAATCTTTTCTTCTTTTAATTTGGTTTTATTCTTAAGCGATCCGCCCATGATTTTAATATGGGTCAAAATATTACCGGCACGATCTTTGTTGATCCGATAGACATAAGCCCGAAAGTCATCCGGATATTGTTTGGATTGGCAAAGCTGGACGATCAGCTCGATCAGGCGACCGGTATTTTCCTGTTTTAAGGCACTGCCAAAAAGGCAGGGATAAAACCTTTCTTGATGAAACAGCCGGTAAATATCGCTGTCATCAGCCCTGCGGCCGGCCAGATAATTATTGAGCAGCTCCTCGTCATATACTGCGATATCCTCATACAACTCTTCTTCGTCAGTAAAGTCAACAATATTCGGGTCAAGTTCTTCTTGCAGATTCTTGATCAGATCTTGCCGGTCGGCATGGCATTGATCCATCTTGTTCATGAAGATGATAGCCGGTACATGATGGCGTTTGATCAAAGCCATGAGCTGACGGGTATACGATTTGATTTTAGCGCTTGCATCGATAATCAAAACAGCATAATCCAGGATTGGCAGCACTCTTTCGGTTTCGCTCGCCAGATCCGCATGACCCGGAGTATCTTCAATGATATATTCCCGCCCCTCGCTTTGGAAGCGGGCTTCTTTAGCAAACACCGTAATTCCTCTTTGCCGCTCGTAAAGATTGTAATCCAAAAAGCTATCATGATGATCGACCCGGCCGATCTTCCTGATCGCTTTCGTCTGATATAAAAGTGCTTCGCTGAGTGTCGTTTTGCCGGCATCAACATGCGCTAATAGACCAATGATAACTTTATCTGCCTGCATACCATAATTATAAACAAAAAAGTGGATTTACTCCACTTCATTAAGGGTCTTGATGCGAAACATGAAATAATACATATGAAAGATCCAGACCGTTAAAATGATCAATTGACCCCATAGGATCCGGTGCATCATTACCGCCCCAAAACCCAATAGCAAGGTTATAATGATCATAATCCTGATTTTAACTTTTTTCTTCATCCCTCTTTTTTCGACATAAGAGGCCAGATTATTCTTATAAAGATCACTGCTGATAAACCAGTTATGCAACCGTTTGGAACTGCGGGCGAAACCAAAGGTTGCCAGCAAAAGAAACGGAAAGGACGGAAGAAGCGGGACAACAGCGCCAATTGCTCCCAAAATCAGTCCCAAGATTCCTAAACAAGCATACACTATCCTTTTGATCGACATATTTTTCTCCTTTCTTTAATACTTGATATGAAGTGCGATACAGCTATCAGAGGGTGGTAAAATATCATCCTGGGACCGCTGTAACGCATTACTTGACGTATCAGCGAGCGCATCTTTGCTTCATAGCAGTGAACATGGCAATTGCTGCAGAATGTTTTGGTAGCGGCAAATGGACATTTTTCGATCCGCTTAAAGGCATAGGTTTTCAGTTTAATCAGATCATCGCGTTTTGAAGGATGGGAGCGAAGATAAATGTCGATCATCAGTGATACGATTGCTTTCTCTTTAGCCGTTTCCATTTCGCTCTCCTGTCAGTTTAAAGACCTCATAACAAACAGCTAGGCTTGATTGCCGATGACTGATCAGGATGACCGTCTTATCGTCAGCTGCCCTTTTGATCGATTTTAAGATCATCGCTTCATTCAGGCTGTCGAGATTGCTGGTGGGCTCATCCATCAAAAGCAGCGGGGCATCGTGCAAAAAAGCCCGCGCCAGATTGATTCTTTGTTTTTCACCGCCCGATAAAGTATCGCCCAGCTCTCCGACCGCGGTATCATAACCGTCCTTCAAAGCCATAATAAACTCATCGATCATCGCCTTTTTTGCAGCCTCACGCACTTGTGCCAATGACGCATCGAGTTTACCGATCCGGATGTTGTTAAGGATCGAATCATGAAACAGATGGGCGTCTTGAGTCATATAGCTGATATTATCTCTAAGACTTGCCGTATTGATCGTCTTTAGATCTTTTTCATTGATCCGGACTGACCCGCTGTCTGGGTCGTAATAGCGCATCAGCAGTTTCAGGATCGTTGATTTGCCCTGACCGGAACGACCGCTTAAACCCAAAATCTTTTTCTTTGGCAAACTCAGATCAAGATCCTTAAGCACATTGACCTTATCATAGGCAAAAGATACTTTGACAAAGTCGGCTTTTTCATAATCGATATCGTTTCCATTCGTTACTTCCGGGGTTCGCGGTTTTTCATCCAGAATATCAATGACCCGATTCGCCGCCGCCATAGTATTTTCCAGTCCGCTGCCAAGATTAGCCAAAGCAACACAAGGACCAAATGATCCCATAAACATTATTTGCACGATCATCAAACTGTCAAAGCTTAAAGATCCATCTAGATACAGATAAGATCCGGCCATAAGCATAACCAGATCAAATAACAGGATCAGCAGATTAGTAATAGCCGTATTAGCGGCAGTGATATCTTTCGCTCTTTTTTCCAGTTTTGCCAGCTCTTCACTGCGGGCAAGGATTTCCTTTTGCCGTTTTTTGCCATATCCAAAACCGATCAATTCGCTTAACCCTCTTAGTGAGTCGAGCAAAAAAGCACTGAATTGCCCGCTTTTATGACGCAGATCAAAAGCGTTATTTCCGCTTTTTTTGGCGATATATACCGGAACAAGAAGACCAATAGTTAAAAAGGCAATCATCGCTATCAAGCCTAAGATCCCTGAATTATAGGCAATATAGCCCACAACAAGCGAAGAATAAATGACAGCGATCATTATCGGTGATATCGTGTGGGCATAAAACACTTCCAGCAGTTCGATATCAGAAGTAATGATATTGACGAGATCCCCTTTATCCTTGCGGTCTAATTTAGCCGGTGACAGTTCTCTTAACTTGCAAAATACCCGATCCCGGATCAAAGCCAAAAGCTTAAAGGCAATATAATGATTCCCGGCTTGCTCGCCATAGCGCAAAAAGCCGCGAAGCAAGGCCAGAGTCAGCATCAAGGCAATGATTGCCGCTAATGAAATGCCGGATCCCTCGATAATACTCGCTGCTCCGACAATACCTAAAACGCTTACTGCCATTGCTGCGATATTGCCCAAGACCCCCAGCACGATAGCGAAAACCATAAAAAGGAGCAAAGGTCTGATTAAAACGATCAAACGCAGCATGATCTGCCAATTAGTCCGTTTCATAATTTACCTCCTTTAAATCTTCCATCCGTCTTTGGGTCATTACCATTGCATAATACGATCCCTTCTTCATCATTAACTGGTCATGACTGCCCGATTCGGCTATCTGTCCGTTTTGGAAAAGATAGATCATATCGGCTTTTTCAACATTAGCTAACCGGTGAGCGATCATAATGACCGTATGCTTATCTGCAAGGTCATATATGCTCTGCAAAATTATCGTTTCGCTCTCCGTATCAATATTTGAAGTAGCTTCATCGAAAATATAGACATCCGCTGCTTTGAGCAGCAGTCTGGCCATAGCCAGTCTTTGTCTTTGGCCACCGGATAAATTGCTCCCCCGTTCATTCAGTTGATAATTAAGCCCGCCGTTATCTTTTACCCATGTCGCCAGATCGACTCGTTTTAAAACAGACCATAACAGCTCATCGGTTGCCAGTTCATCTGCTATTCGCAGATTTTCCGCAATTGTCCCTTTAAAAAGATGGGCGTCATGGCTTAAATACGCGATCTTGGCTGCTATTGCATCATCAGCAATCGTTTTTAATTCCTGTTTTCCGATCCTGATCGATCCTGTATCGTACTTTAATTGGCCGGACAGGATACGCGCGATCGTCGTTTTACCGCTGCCGGAACCACCAACGATCGCCACCAGTTCATTTGCAGGAATATTCAGATCAATACTGCTCAATACCGGTTTATCGCCGTATTTAAAATTCAGCCCGCTAACCAAAATATCGTCTTGAAAATCAGCTTTAGCAATCTTGTTCTGGGTATCGGACGATAGATCCAATAATGAAAAAATCTTATCCGCAGCCGCCATGCCGTTCATCGCGATGTGGAAATAACTGCCCAATACCCGCATCGGAATAAAATAATCCGCTCCCAAAAGAATAATGACGATCATTCCAAACAGGTCAATTTCGCCTCTAACAAAGC
>CASFYR010000067.1 GCA_949298975.1 uncultured Bacillota bacterium
GCACTCCATCGGCAAGCATAGCTCTATGAGTGAATCAAGCACATCGCCAGTTTAAAAGATACCTTAGGGTATCTTTTTTATTTATATTTGAGAAGATAAGTGATAAAATGTTAAATGCTTGTGAGGTTGATATATGGAAGTAATTACTCATTCGAAAGAAGAAACACAGGCTTTGGGCGCTGCCTTGGCTAGACTTTTACCGAAGGGTTCACTGATCGCTTTAAAAGGTGATTTGGCCGCCGGCAAAACTACCTTTACCCAGGGTATCGCCAAAGGCTTAAATATCCCGACTGTCGTCAATTCCCCGACATTTAATATTCTGAAAATTTATCACGGAGATAAAACTTTATATCATATCGACGCCTATCGTCTGGAAGAAAACCCTTATGATCTGGGTTTTGAGGAATATTTGGACGATGGTATCATGGTCGTTGAATGGTTTGATTATATTAGGGAGATGTTTGATGGATCGTATTTGCTTATTGCCTTTACTTATGTAGATGACAATACCCGCAAAATTGTGCTTACATCTGAGGGTGATGACTATAACCGAATTATTGAGGAGTTGAAAGTATGTTAACACTATGTATTGATACGGCTTATAAATACCTGTCATTAGCTTTGATCAGAGATGATCAACTATTATATGGAATTGATGAAGAATGTTTTAAGCATCAATCCGAGATGGTTTTTGTAAAAATGCAGGAATTATTCGAGAATGCCGGGATCAGACCAAACGATATCGACAGTATCTGCATCAGTGACGGGCCGGGCAGTTATACCGGAGTCCGGATCGCGATGACCATCGGCAAGGTCATTGCCGCTGTGAACAAGATCGATCTTTATACGATCTCAACTTTACAGCTTTATGCCAATGGTGAAAAGGATACGATGGTCATCCTGGATGCCAGAGCTAAAAGAGTTTATGTCGGTTTATATGATGGTATTGATCAAGTGATTAAGGATCAGGTATGTGAGCTGGATAAGATCGATTTGGGCGGCCACAATCTGTACGGGGATCTTTATCTTTTTGAAAAAGAAACCAGAATGCCGCTGATTTCTCAGGCTTTTTTAAATGTCCGTCCGTCTTGGCATAAAGTGGAAAACATTGACTTTATTACTCCGCGTTATTTAAAAGACAATGAGGCTTACCATTCATGATCCGGCCGATGACGATGGACGATCTGCCGCAAGTCTTTGCGATCGAAAAAGAACTTTTCGCCTCATACTGGAGCCAACGAGATTTTGAATACGAATTATCGGAAAATGAATTCGCCCGCCTTTTTGTTAAGGAAGTCGATGGAACGGTAATCGGTTTTGTCGGAATCCGCGAGATTTTCGACCGCGGCGAAATTACCAATCTGGCAGTAAGTTCAGCTTATCAGGGTCAGGGTTATGGCGAAGAGATGCTCTTATATGCCATCAATAAAATGCAGAAAGATCGTATGGAAGCGGTTTTTTTGGAAGTGCGGGTCAGCAATCGCAAAGCGCTGGCTTTGTATTATAAACACGGCTTTATCGTTATGCGCACCCGCAAAAGTTATTATACGGATAATTATGAAGATGCCTATGAAATGGCAAAGGCAATTGGAGGTATTATATGAGAAGAATTTTAGCGATCGAATCCAGCTGTGATGAAACAGCCTGTTCGATAGTCAATGAAAAACTGGAAATCGAAAGTTCGGTCGTCACCTCGCAGATCGATGTTCATTCCCGCTTCGGCGGGGTCATCCCGGAGGTCGCTTCAAGAATGCATGTCGAACAGATATCAGTCATGGTCAAAGCCGGACTTAAAGACCATGATCTTAAGGATATTGATGCGATCGCCTATACGATCGGACCTGGTCTTATCGGTTCACTGCATGTCGGGGCCGCTGCCGCCAAAAGTTTGGCTTTTTTCTATGATAAACCGTTGATCGGCGTTCACCATCTAAAAGGTCATATCTTCGTCAATGAATTGATCGAGCCTTTGACTTATCCGCTTTTGGCTCTGGTCGTCAGCGGCGGCCATACTGAACTCGTTTATATGCGTGATGAAGACAGTTTTGAGATCTTGGGCACGACGCTTGATGATGCGGTAGGCGAGGCTTATGACAAAGTTGCAAGATTAATGGGTTTAGGTTATCCCGGCGGGCCGAAGATCGATAATTTAGCTAAAGAAGGAAAAAAACATTATGAGTTGCCATCACCGAAAGTGGCCGGTTACAATTTCTCTTTTTCCGGGCTCAAAAACGCCTGTCTGCAGCTAAAAGATCGTCTGAACCGCCGTGACGAAAATCTGATCGGTGCCGATCTGGCTTACGCTTTCCAGGAAGTGGCTTTAGGTCATTTACTGGATAAAACCTTGAAAGTAATGCAGGATTATCCGGTCAATCATGTTTTGATCGCCGGCGGGGTGGCGTGCAATTCTCGTCTGAGAGAATTGATGGGAGAAAAGATCAAGGGTGCTAAGCTCACTTTGCCGCCTTTGAAATATTGTACTGATAATGCCACCATGATCGCGGTTGCTGCATTCAAGGAACTCAACCATCAGCGATTTGTAAGTCTTGACGCCGCCAGCAAACCTTCATTTGGCATCGATGAATAGTTCTATTTTGTCAATAACTTCACAATAACGATAAAAAGTGATAGAATGCTTATGGAAGGTAATAATATGAAAGATATCTCGAAAGCAACTTTGCAGCGTTATCCAGTATATCTCAAGGCTTTGCGCAAATTAAAATCGTTGGGGATCAAAAAAGTTATGTCCAAAGAACTGGCTGATTATGTCGATATCCAGCCGACGACCATCCGCCGCGATTTTTCTTTGATCGGCCATTTGGGCAAACAGGGCTTTGGTTACGATGTCGATGAACTGATCAATATTTTTTCCAGTCAGTTAGGCATTAATTTCGATGAAAAAATCATCCTGGTCGGAGCCGGGAATCTTGGCAAGGCTTTGCTTAATTACAATCATTGGGATAATGTGATCGGGGAGATCGTTTGTGCTTTTGATAAATATCCGGAACATGTTGGCGAAATAAGCGTTCCGCTTTATGATATTAAAGATATCAAAACCAGGATACCAAAAGGTTGCCGGATCGCTATTGTTTGTGTGTCTTCTGATGTTCAGAATACGATCAATATTTTAGCTGAAAACGGCATTGTCAGTGTGGTGGATCTGACCCACGAACACTTTGTGGTGCCAAAGGGGATGCATGTCAGATGCGTCGATATCGTTTCAACGATCATTGAACTGGTCTTTGAAACCAATAAAATGAATTATGAGATAGGGGAATAAATATGTTGGATTTTAAAACTGCACGTGAATTGTACGAATTGTGTTATTCCAAGAATCAGTTGGAGATCGACCAATTGGAATATGTGGAGATGGAAGGCTGGGTCAGGACCAACCGCGATAGCGGCGCCATTGGCTTTATTGAATTAAATGACGGAACATATTTTAAAAATGTGCAAATCGTATATTCCGGTAAAATTGAGAACTATAAAGACATTACCAAAATACTGACCGGTGCCAGTATCAGGGTCATGGGCAAATTTATTTATACTCCTGACAACCGTCAGCCGTTTGAGATCGAGGCTAAAGAAGTCGAAGTGATCGGCGCTTCTGATGAACACTATCCTTTACAGAAGAAAAGACACAGTTTTGAATATCTGCGGGAGATTCCGCATCTTCGGATCCGCAGCAATACTTTTTTGGCGGTTATGCGGGTCAGAAGCGTTTTGAGCATGGCGATCCACGAGTTCTTCCAGAATCAGGGCTTTGTCTATGTTCATACCCCGATCATCACTTCCATGGACGGCGAGGGAGCCGGCAATATGTTCAGAGTTACAACGATCGACGATCAGAACTTTGAAAAGGACTTTTTCGGTAAAGAAGCGCATTTAGGCGTTACCGGGCAGCTGCAGGTCGAAGCATATTGCATGGCTTTCCGCGATGTCTATACTTTCGGTCCGACTTTTAGGGCGGAAAACTCCAACACCACGACTCATGCGTCGGAATTCTGGATGATCGAACCGGAGATCGCCTTTGCCGATTTAGAAGATGATATGGACTTGATGGAAGACATGATCAAATACTGTATCAACTATGTTCTGGAAAATTGCCCGGAAGAAATGAATTTCTTCAATAGTTTCATCGACAAGGGCCTGATCGAAAGGATCTCGGCTTTACGCGATTCTCATTTCCGGCGGATGACTTATACCGAAGCGATCGATTATTTGCTCAAAGCCGATGTAAAATTTGAAAATAAAGTTTATTGGGGCATGGATCTCAATTCCGAACATGAAAAGTATATTTGTGAGAAGATCGTCGGCGGACCGGTATTTATGACCGATTATCCGAAAGATATCAAAGCTTTCTATATGCGAATGAACGACGACGGCAAGACGGTTGCGGCTTGTGACCTTTTAGTACCGCATGTCGGTGAACTGTGCGGCGGTTCGCAAAGGGAAGAACGTCTGGAAGTCTTGAAGGCCCGGATGGAAGAGTTAGGCATGGATGTTGAGAGCTATGACTGGTATCTTGATCTTAGGAGATACGGCGGCTGTAAACATGCCGGGTTCGGACTTGGTTTTGAAAGGTTTATCATGTATTTGACCGGCATGGCCAATATTCGTGATGTCATTCCTTTCCCAAGAACACCGAAGAATTTGATTTTATAATTATCAGGGGTAGTTCATACCCCTTTATTTAGGGGGTTTAGATGTTATTTCAGATCAGCGGCGGCTCAATGTTTTTTGGAGCCAACGATTTATTTGAAAATATTGATTTTCAGGTCAATGAGAATGAAAAAATAGCGATTGTCGGCAAAAACGGTACCGGCAAATCAACGCTTTTAAAAATAATTACCGGTGAAGTTGAATTATCGCGGGGCGAGATCCATAAAACCGCCGATCTTTCGATCGGATACTTGAAACAGAATGCTTTTGTCGATGAAACCCATACGGTTTACGATGAACTGTTAACGGTTTTTGACAAATTGATAAATATGGAAAATGAGCTCACGCTTTTGGCGGAAAAGATGAAAAAAGATCCCAGCGAAGAAAACGTCAATCGCTACGCCGATCTTGAGACCCGTTTCAGCTATCTGGGCGGTTATTCCTATCATAATGATATTAATTCGATCTTTAACGGTTTTGGTTTTAAAAGCGAAGATCTCTATCGTCAGCTCAATTCTTTCAGCGGCGGCGAGAAGACCAAAATCGGTTTTGCGAAATTATTGCTCAGCAAACCGGATATCTTACTTTTGGACGAGCCGACCAATCATTTGGATCTCAAAACGATCGAGTGGCTAGAGGGATATTTGGCCAAATATCCCAAGGCAATGGTTCTGGTTTCTCATGACCGGGCCTTTTTGGATCGGGTCATCGGCGTAATTTATGAGATCGAGCATCAGACGATCAAAAAATATCATGGTAATTACACCGCTTTTCAAAAGATCAAAAAAGACAGTTATCTAAGGCAGGAGAGCCTATACCGCAACCAGCAAAAAGAGATCAAGCGTTTAGAAGAACTGATCGAAAAATACCGTTATAAGAAAAATAAGGCTAAAATGGCCCAAAGCAAGATCAAATACCTTGAGCGGATGGATAAGATCGACGATCCGAAGAAATCGGACAACAAAACCTTCAAGGCGCATTTCAAATGCAAGATCCGAGGCGGCAAAAATGTTTTATCGCTTGACCATTTTAAGTTTGGCTATGACCGGGTTTTGGGCGAAGTCACGATCGACATCAAGCGAGGTGAGCGAATCTGTGTCATGGGCGATAACGGCACTGGTAAATCGACCCTGCTTAAAACGATCGTCGGTGAGATCAAAGAACTGGGTGGGTATAAGATGTTCGGTCATCAAATCGAAGTCGGTTATTTTGATCAGAATATGGCGGCGCTCAATTCAAATAAAACGGTTATTGATGAAATCTGGGATGAGAATCCGGATCTTGATCATTTTGCCATCCGCAGCGTCCTGGGCGCCTTCCTTTTTTCCGATGATGAAGTATTTAAAGAATTGAATGTTTTATCCGGCGGCGAGCGGGTCAGGCTGTCACTGGCGAAAATGATGCTTAAGGGAGCTAATTTTCTGATCTTAGATGAGCCAACCAATCATTTGGATATCCCAGCCAAAGAAGCATTGGAAGAAGCTTTAAGTGAATATGACGGCACGATCCTTTTTGTGTCGCATGATCGTTACTTCATCAAAAATATCGCTACTTCCTGTCTGGTATTAGAGAACGGTCAGATGACCTATTATCCGGATGGCTATAAGGACTATATCGACAAAAAACCGGCCGAAGTGAAAGAAAAAGATGAAAAGCCAACGGTCAAGCCGCTCAAATCGGTTAAACCGAAGGATAAATATAACCTCAAAAAGATCGAAGCCGAGATCAGCGAACTGGAAGCGGAACTGGAAGAAAAACGCAGTTTACGGTTTGAACCGGAATATTATCACGATAATGGGAAGATGCAGGAGCTCGATGATCTGATAGATGAGATCCACAACCGTATCCATCACAAAATGGAAGAATGGGAAGCGGCAATGATCGAAAGAGAAGAAAAAGGTCTATAAAAATGGGACCAATATATGTTACAATCAATGAGTAAACAGGAGGAAAAAGATTAATGGCTAATTGTTTAGTAGCTCAAAGCGGCGGACCTACATCGGTAATCAATGCAACTGTTGCCGGTGTTGTCAAAGCCAATCAAATGAACCCTTATTATGACCATGTATATGGCGGATTAAACGGTATCGAAGGGATCCTTAATGAAAGATTTGTCGATTTGACGGAAATGTCAGATGATGAAAACCGCATTTTGCGTCAGACCCCGTCAAGCGCCCTAGGTTCTTGCCGTTACAAGCTAAAAAGAGATAATGTGGCTGATTTTGAAAAATTGTTTGCCATCATGGAAAAATATGACATCGAAACGATGTTCTATACCGGCGGCAACGATTCAATGGATACAGTTGCCGCATTAAGTCAATACGCTAAAGAACACGGTATCACCAACCGCCGTTTTGTCGGCTGCCCTAAGACGGTTGATAATGATTTGATGCACACTGATCACTGCCCGGGTTTTGCCAGTGCAGCAAAATTCATCGCTACGACCGCTTTACATACTTGGCTTGATGTCAATGTATATACCAGACAGGAAGTATTCGTACTTGAGACCATGGGTCGTGATGCTGGGTGGCTGGCAGCCAGCGCTTGTCTTAGCGGGGTTGTCGATCTGGTAGTTTTACCAGAAGAAGCATTTGATAAGGAAGTATTCTTGAATGAAGTAAGACGCTGCGTGGAAGAGAAGAATAAATGCTATATCGTCGTTTCCGAAGGCGTCAAGTATGCCGATGGTACTTATATTGCCGCCGGAGAAGCTAAAAACGACGGTTTCGGTCATGCTGTATTAGGCGGAGCCGGCAATGCGATCAAAAACATGATCCTGGAAAACGGCGTTGCGGAAAGATGCAAGGTTCAGGATCTTTCTACTGCCCAAAGATGTTTTGCCAGCGGTCAGTCGAAAGTCGACGTTGAAGAGTCGTTTGAACTTGGTATGTCAGCTCACATGCGCTCTTGTGACAAGAACTTTACCGGTAAGATGGTTGGTTTAAAGCGTAAAGATCAGCCACAGTATGATGTTGATTTCTTCGCAATTGATGCTGATCAGGTCGCTAATTTCGTCAAGAGTTTCCCAAGCGAATGGATCTTGCCTAATTACCGCGGCATCAGTAAAGAGGCTCTGGCATATCTTGAGCCGCTTATCGTCGGATCACCGGTCGTTATCTATAAGAATGGTATCCCGGCTTATGTAAAACCTTATTACATGCGCTAATTTTGAAGTAATACGATAGTGGATTTTGTTTAAAAAATCCACTATTTTTATCATGATATCTGAAAATATTTTCAGAAAATAATTTCAGATGACAGCCCTTAAGTGAAAAATAGGTGAAATTTTATTGAAATGGCTAAGAAAAAAGTTTATTATTGACATATGCAATAACAATGCTGAGGAGGAATATTTAATGAAAAAATTACTAGGATTATCATTAAGTTTTTTGGTTGCCTTGACACTTGTTGGCTGTTCAAGTAATGGTGGTACACAGACCACCGGTGATTTAGCAGATTCGTATACTGTGACTTATTACACCGAAAATCTTGACAGTATGGATTATGTTGCTACAAACAAAGCAAATAATCATATGCACAATGTCAACTTTGTTGAAGGCTTACTGGAAAATGACCAATATGGTAATTATATTGGCGCTGTTGCTGAAGATTATTCTGCCAACGAAGACAGTACAGTTTGGACATTCAATTTAAGACAAGGTGTCAAATGGGTTCAGGCAACCGGCGAAGAATATGCCGAAGTAACTGCTCATGATTTTGTCACTGGTATGCGTCATGCAGTTGATGCAAACTCTGAATTGCTCTCTTTGGTTGACGGACTTATCGTCGGTTTAAGAGACTACGAAGCTGGAAATGTTGAATGGGAAGAAGTTGGTGTTAAGGCTTTGGATGACTATACATTGGAATACACCTTGACTGAACCTACTCCGTATT
This sequence comes from uncultured Bacillota bacterium, assembly GCA_949298975.1. Lineage (GTDB taxonomy): Bacteria > Bacillota_I > Bacilli_A > Erysipelotrichales > Erysipelotrichaceae > JAHHTG01. The sequence goes on from CASFYR010000067.1 coordinate 8,557, forward strand.
TCTATACCTATGCTACCTATCCGATTCTTTACCCTATCAATCAAACATTCCTAGAGTCAAAGGGTTGCCCGGTGGGAGAAGCTAAAAGCGATACCTGCGAATTCGGTACAACTTCTCCGGATTCAATTCTTTATAGCGGACCGTTTATTCTTACTGCAAATGATTCTAAATCCAAAATTGCTTATGCTAAAAATGAATCTTATTGGGATAAAGACAATGTATTCTTAAATACAATTACCTACATTTATGACGATGGAAGCGATAAGTATTCAGGCATCAATGGATTTAAGAACGGTCAGTATTCAGCTGCTGGATTAGATGCTTCTTGGGCTGATTATGCTAATTATGTCGAGGAGTATGCTGATTATATTACCATGACTGAATCTAATGCTTATTCATTCGGTATCCAGTGGAACTTCAATCGTGTTAATTACAATTTAACTGCAAAAACAACGCAGGCCGAAAAGGATGTTGCTCAGGATGCTATCCATAATACAAATGTTCGTCTAGCTGTTCAAGCCGCTTTTGATACCAAGTCATACATGGCTGTCAATATGGAAGAGGAAACTGCTTTAGCCAATCTTCGTAACTTGAACGGCGTTCCTAACCTCGTTTCTACTTCTGACGGCACACCGTATGTAACATTGGTTGAAGAAGCTTATAAGGAATTAACCGGCTTAGATGTTGATTTAGGCGACGGACATGCTGCATTCTACAACCCTGACAAAGCAATGGACTACATTAATGCAGCTAAGGAAGACGGAATTGAATTTCCGGTTAGATTTGACCTGCTTTGCATCAGCGATGGTGGACAGGGATATATTGATAGAGCCAATTCTTTGAAAGCGTCTGTTGAAGAAGCTACAGAAGGTAACATTATTATTGATATCGTATTAGAACCTGGTGATGTTGTAACTGATGTTGCTTTCAACATGACTGATCCTGCTACTCAGGCAGACTACGATTTTAATACTCAAGCTGGTTGGGGACCGGATTATTTAGATCCAAGTACCTTTACTGATGTATTCTCGGTTTCTAGAAACGGTGCATTTATGCCTAATATTGGTATGCTGACTGAAGGCAAGACCAGTGCTGAAGTTGCTAAGATCAACGAAATTGCTGAACAGATCGGTTTAACCGAATACGATCGTCTAAATGATGAGGCGAGAGCTATTGTTGATGATCTTGATGCTCGTTATGAAGCCTTTGCGAAGGTTGATGCATATTTGTTAGCTAACGGATTGTATTTACCTGTATCCATGCAGACCAGAGGTTTAAAGGTTACAAAAGTTGTTCCTTTCACCAAACCATATGCTTTAGGCGGAACTGGCCAATATAAATTGAAATTTATGAAAGTCCAGAATGATATGGTCACTAAAGCACAATGGGAAGAAGCTCAGGCTGCTTGGATTGAAAAAGTTGGATAATATCCATCTTAAATTAAACTATTAACTGTCACGGAATAAGGGGTTAATTACCCCTTATTCTTGGTGTTTAAACAAAGGAGAAAACATGAAGAAATATGTATTTTGGCGTGTTGTTCGGGCAATAATTGCTGTTTTCGTCGTAACAAGCATCGCGATTCTTATGGTTTTTACAATGATACCAAAGGATAAGATTTTCCAGCAAGACACTGCTCAAATGCAGAAATTAGCCGGAAAACCTGACGATATGACCAATTATAAATATAGCAAATGGAAACAGTTGGGGTATTTGGATTATCAAAGACAAGCTGAAATGTGCAATAGTGCAAGTGACAACTATAAAGCATGCATGGCTACGACGTACACAACCTATGTTGATGAATATGGTTACGAACAGAAAGAGTATTCCTATTCAGAAGAAGCAGAAAAAGTTTTTGGCGCATACGAAGCTAAGGGATATACGATTAATTATTTTCTTTCAGGTGAAGCCTATGCTGTCAAGGAATATAACGGTTTAGAAATTATTTTCAATTTCTATAAAAACTTGATTGTTGTTGATAATCCATGGCAAGTTCAAGACCCTGACAATCCAGATCTTGAACGATCTGTTTATTTTGGAACCGATGCAAATGGCGTTCCGGCATTAATGTGCAGTGGTTGTGAACATAATTACCTAATCTATTTTGATTCCAATTTCCCATTTGTTCATCAGAATATCGTTTCGATGAATTTTGGTTTGTCTTATCCGACTTATAGCGGAGAACAAACTTTGGGTGTTATCAATTCAAATCAAGGTTCTCTTGTATCTAAAGAGCAGAAGTTTCCAAACGGTAGTTCTGGAACATCTCCAAACAATTTCCATACTTGTACTTATAAGATGACATCGACATTAGATCATATGGATAAACAAAAATTTGATGACAATTATGCCAATTGCAATTCATATTACAGCGATCCGTCGATGGTTACGACATCATATACTTTTGGGGTAATTTCATTAATTTTAGCGTATGCGATCGCTTTGCCTGCCGGTATTGCCATGGCTCGAAACAAGGGAAAATGGCAAGATAAACTCGGAATCGTCTATGTGAATATCATGATCTCTTTACCATCCTTAGCATTTATTTATTTCTTGAAGATGATCGGATTCCAGTTCGGTATGCCGGATAAATTTCCGGTTTTAGGATATGGCAATATTAAATCGTATATTTTGCCAATAATTATTTTGGCTCTTTTAAGTACGGCTCAAGTCATAATTTGGATTCGCCGGTACATGGTCGACCAATCGAATGCTGATTATGTTAAATTTGCAAGAGCAAAAGGTCTTAGCCAAAAAGAAATATTCCGTAAACACATATTGAAGAACGCAATTATCCCGATCGTTAATGGGATTCCGCAATCGATCATTCTTTGCATCAGCGGATCTGTAATTACTGAAACTGTTTTTGCTATACCAGGAATGGGAAAGATGCTGCCGGATTCAATTAAGGCCTTCAATAACAATATGGTCATTACTTTAACCTTTATATTCACTGCTTTATCAATTTTCTCAATATTGATTGGCGATATTTTAATGACGGTTGTTGACCCAAGAATCCAGTTAACTGCGAAAGGAGGAGATTAGGACTATGGAAAATAAATTTGTTTTTGTCAAAGCCGATGCATCTGCCTCTGAACATATTGCCGCTCCCAAATATTCATACTGGAAAAGTGTTTTTAGAAAATTCTTTTCATCCAAAATAGTGATTGTAATGCTGTTTATTGCTGCATCAATAATGTTATTTTCTTTCATTCAACCACTTTTTAGTGATTATGATCCTTCGGTAAAACCCAATATCAATGACCAAAGTTTAAAATATATTCAACCTTGTTTAGAATATCCTTTCGGCACAGATAATGTTGGTACAAATATGTTTGACGCAATATGGGCTTCGACCGGCAATTCACTGTCGATCGCCTTGATCGCTACAGCGATTACTACCGTTTTAGGCGTTATTGTAGGTGCTTTCTGGGGCTTTTCCAAGAAAATGGATGTCATAATGATTGAAATCTATAACATCATTGCCAACATTCCATTCACCTTGATCGTAATGGTTTTGATGTATGTAATCGGTCGTGGAAAGTGGCAGCTTATTTTCGCTCTTTCTTGTACATCATGGCTTTCGACAGCGTATTTTATTCGTGTCCAAGTAATGATCATCCGTGATCGTGAATATAATTTAGCCTCAAAATGCCTTGGTACACCAATAACTAAGATTATCACAAGAAATATCATGCCTTATTTGACATCGGTAATTGTTACATCTGTTGCGAGGGATGTTCCTAGTTTTATTTCTTATGAGGTTTTCTTGTCTTATATTGGAATTGGTCTTGATGAGAGCGAGCCTTCTTTGGGACGAATGGTACAAAACTATGTGCAATATATGCAAACACCTAATGCCAGCTATTTATTCTGGATACCGGTATTTTTATGTGCTTTGATCTCAATTTCTTTGTATATAGTCGGTCAGGCATTAGCTGATGCGAGCGATCCTCGTACTCATATGATTTAGGAGGACTTTGCAGTGGAAAACAATAAAAATATTATATTATCTGTCAAAGATCTTGAAGTTAAATTTAAAGTTCGAAACCGGGTTTTAACTGCTATCAGAAATATTTCGCTTGATTTTGAAGAGGGAAAAGTTGTTGCAATCGTCGGCGAATCGGGTAGCGGCAAGTCAGTTTTTACTAAAACTTTCACCGGAATGCTTGATGTCAACGGCTACGTTTCCAAGGGCGAAGTTTGGTTTGAAGGCAAAAACCTAATGAATTTCAAGAATGATGAGCAGTGGCTTGACATTCGCGGCAAGAAGATTGCTACCGTTTTCCAAGATCCTATGACTTCTTTAAACCCAGTGAGAACTATCGGTTATCAAATTTCGGAAGTAATAATCAAACATCAAGGAAAATCGAAGGATGAGGCGAAAAAAGAAGCAATCAGTTTGATGGAAAGAGTTGGCATTTATAATGCAGAACAGCGTTATAATGAATATCCGTTTATGTATTCAGGAGGTATGCGGCAGAGAATTGTTATTGCGATTGCTTTGGCTTGTCGACCTAAGATTTTGGTTTGTGACGAACCTACCACCGCTCTTGATGTTACGATTCAAGCACAGATTATCAGGTTGATCAAAGAACTGGCTAAGGAATATGGTTTTACGACTATATATATAACTCATGATTTAGGAGTAGTAGCAAATGTAGCCGATGTTGTTGCAGTTATGTATGCAGGACAGATAATTGAAGTAGGCACGGTTGAGGAAATATTCTATACTCCTAAGCATCCTTATACATGGGGACTTTTGTCTTCACTTCCGCAATTGGGAGAAAAAGGAAATGAGCTTTTCTCGATTCTCGGGACACCGCCTAGTTTATTTGAAGAAATCAAGGGTGATGCTTTTGCTCCACGAAGTGATTATGCGATGCAGATCGATTTCGAGGAAGAACCTCCGATGTTTAAGATCAGTGAAACTCATTATGCCAAAACTTGGTTATTGGATGAACGGGCACCGAAAGTAGAACCTCCTAAAACAATCAGAAATCTTCATGAGAAAATGTTGGCTCTAACTGCGAAGGGAGGAATATACGGTGAGCGTTAATAACAATGAAAGAGAAGTATTACTCTCCGTAAATCATCTGGAAGTAACTTTTTACAACAACAAAAAACGATTTAGAGCGGTTAAAAATGCCTGCTTTGATATTTACAAAGGTGAAACTTTCGCTTTAGTTGGAGAATCCGGCAGTGGAAAAACGACTATCGGTCGGGCTATCATCCGCTTAAATCATACTTCAGATGGCGAAATCTTATACAAAGGCAAAAAGATTAATGGGCCATTAAATAAAGAAGAAAAACTGAATGTTGTCAGAAACATTCAGATGATTTTCCAGGATCCGGCCGCTTCACTGAACGAAAGAGCAACGATTGATTATTGTGTTTCGGAAGGCCTTTATAATTTCCATTTATACGATTCGGAAGAAGATCGGGAAAATAAAGTTGATCGCGCGCTAGAATCGGTTGGTTTATTGCCCGAACATAAATCGCGTTATCCACATGAATTTTCCGGCGGCCAAAGACAAAGAATCGGTATCGCCCGGGCGATGGTCATGGAACCGGAATTTATTATTGCCGATGAACCGATCTCGGCTTTGGATGTATCAATCCGGGCCCAGGTATTAAACTTAATGAACAAGTTCAAAGAAGAAAGAGGCCTTACTTACTTGTTCATTGCCCATGATTTAAGCGTGGTTCGTTATTTCTCTGACCGTATTGCCGTTATTCATAAGGGACGTATTGTAGAGATCGCTCCAACCGAAGATCTGTTTAACTATCCTCTTCATCCATATACTCATTCCCTGTTACAGGCAGTACCGATGCCTGACCCACGAATTGAAAAGAGCAAGGAACTGGTCATCTATGATGAATCAAAACGTGATTTTTCCGGCGAGAAACCACAGTTAAGAGAAATCAGACCGGGTCACTTTGTTTTTGCCAATGATCGTGAGATGCGGGAATATGAAGCAAAATTATCCGAAATGGAAAAAGAAAAGAAGACTGTTTAGTCTTCTTTTTAGTATAATGAACTAGTATGAAAGAAACCGATACCTTACATGCTTTGCGCCGTTTTCGCCGTTTATCCCATACCTTGCTTATAGATGGGATAATTATTGGTGTCTTAAGCGGACTGATAGCTATCCTTTATCGTTATCTTCTAGGGCAAGGCGAACAGTTTATTCTGTCGTTGCACCAGCTTATTGAAGCAAATGTGCTTTATATTACAGTATTTATGGTTATAGCGGTTGTTTTGTCGGTAGTTATAGCCCGGCTGATAAAAGCCGAACCGTATATTTCCGGCAGCGGTATTCCGCAAATTGAAGGAGAAATGATCGGATTGGTAGATGAATCCTGGTCGAGAACGCTTTTATTTAAATTCATCGGCGGGACGCTGGCTACATTTGGTGGTTTATCTCTTGGTCGTGAGGGACCGAGCATTCAATTAGGAGCACTTGTTGCCAAAGGCTACGCCCGTATGCGCCATTTTGTATTATCGGAAGAAAAACTGCTGATGACATGCGGAGCGGCAGCTGGCTTATCGGCGGCGTTCAATGCTCCATTGGCCGGTGTGCTGTTTGCTTTGGAGGAGATTCATCGCAATTTTAGCGTCCCGGTGGTTTTATCGGTTATGATGTCAGCCATTACCGGCAATTTTCTCTCTCAGCTCTTTTTTGGCACTGACCCGGTTTTTGCCTTTACAATCAGTAAAAACTTACCGCTTGATCATTACTGGACGGTGGTTGTTTTAGCAATCATCACCGGTCTTGGGGGAGTGATCTATAATCGGGCGACCCTTTATGTTCAAAAACAGATGCAAAAATGGCTGCCGTCAGTATTTGTTCGGCTTGTTGCTGTTTTTAGTTTAGCGGCATTTTTTCTGGTTTTCTGTCCAACAGTATTGTGCGGCGGTCATCAGCTGATCGAAATTCTGTATCACCCGCTGTCGCTGACCATTGTCTTACTGGCTGGACTACTGTTATTAAAATTCGGTTTTTCTTTGTTTTCATTTGGCAGCGGCGCTCCGGGCGGAATATTTTTCCCGCTGCTGGTTATGGGGTCTTATATCGGTGCGATCTTTGCTTTGATGCTCAATCGTTGGTTTGGTATTTCTTTGATCTATCTTAATAACTTTATAATTCTGGCCATGGTCGGTTTTTTTGTTGCGATCGTCCGGGCCCCGATTACCGGAATCATTCTGATAACCGAAATGAGCGGCGCTTTAAACCAATTGACAGCCTTGATCATTATGGCGGTCATTGCCTACTTTTTAAGCGATATATTAAAGAGCGAACCGATTTATGAAAGCTTGCTGCACCGTTTGGTACAAAGCGACAAGCGCGGTCATCAGCGCAAAAGCAAAACCAAATATTTTCAAGAAATTGCAGTGGAGATCGATTCCCTGATTGCCGATCAACCGGTAAAGGCAATAGCCTGGCCGAGCGACTTTTTGCTGTTGGCAGTCAAACGCGGCGTGGATGAGATCATTCCCGATGGCGATTTGGTTATATTAAGCGGAGATGTTCTGGTTTTCATTTGTGATGATGAAGCCAGTTCATACGTGCTATATACATTAAGTAAACTTACTAAAAGTCAAAAAAGGAGAAATGAATGAAGATCGTTTTTGTAGATATTGACGGAACTATTCTGCTTTGCAACGAAGGATTGATTGAACCGACCAAAAAGACGAGGGACGCCTTTAAACTGCTAAAAGCCAATGGTCATTTGGTTTTTATTGCTTCCGGCCGCTGCCGTTCGCTTTTAAAAAAAGAGATCCTGGATCTAAAGGCCGACGGTTATATTTTATGCAACGGGGCCTATAGCGAATTGAAGGGGGAAGTATTGCGGGAATGTGTATTCACCAAACAAATGATCGATGCGATAATAGCTTTCTGTAAAAGCAATGACGGCATCTATTATTTAGAAAACAATCGCTGCATTTATACCAATGACCTCACTTCGAAAACCCATATCGATTTTATTAACTGCTGGCAGACGGATGGCAATTACACCGATCATCCCTTGCCGTCAGGGGAACATATCAATATGGCAATGATGGCTTTTAAAACACCGCAAACCGTAATAAAAGCGAAAAAAGAACTGAGTGATATCTTCGATATCTGTCCGCATATTTACCCGTATTCCTGTGATGTTAATTACAAGGGAATATCAAAAGGAAAAGCGATAACGGACATCCTTAAAATTAAAGGCATTGCCAAAGAGGATGCCTATGCCTTTGGTGATGGCAGCAACGATCTGGAAATGATCCAGGCCGTCAAGTATGGATTCGCCATGGCCAATGGCGTCGCTGAACTAAAAAAGATTGCTTTTGATATAGCTGATAATGTTTTGAATGATGGTTTTTATCAAACTCTGCTTAAATATGGATTAATAAATGCCCACTAATTTTTTTATGCGTTATAATATAGGTAATGATATGGAGGATGCAGAATGATTATACAAAGTGAACGCGTATGGGTCAACGGATTTTTCCTTAAAGCCCAGCTTGAAGTCGAAGACGGCAAGATCAAGAATGTTTTACCTTACGGTGCCAAACCGGTCGATGAAGATTATGGCGATCTGCGGGTTGTCCCGGGATTTATTGACGTTCATACCCATGGATCTTATGGTTTTGATACCAATGATGCCAAACCGGAGGGTTTGCGCAACTGGATGAAGAATATTGTCAGCGAAGGAGTTACCGGTATCTTACCGACTACTATCACACAAAGTGTGGAAGTTTTGACAAATGCGGTTGCCAATGTCGCTAAAGTTGTTGAAGAAGGATACGAAGGTGCTGAGATCCTCGGTATCCATTTTGAAGGACCGTATCTTGATATGGTCTATAAAGGCGCACAGCCGGAACAGTATATCGTTAAGGGAACGATCGAAGAATTCGAGCATTATCAAAAGGCAGCCAATGGCTTGATCAAAATCGTAACTTTGGCTACGGAACACGATGATGATTTTGTTTTGACGAAGTATTTAGCTACTCATGGCGTTGTTCCTTCAATCGGTCATAGCGGTGCTACCATCGAAGAAGCAGCCATGGCGATCGCTAACGGTGCTAAATCAATGACCCATGTCTTTAACGGTATGAGCCCGTTTAATCACCGTAAACCGGGACTTATCGGTGCAGCTATGCGTTTCCGCAATACTTTCGGTGAAGTTATCTGTGATGGCAATCACTCCACTTTGGATGCATTGAATAATTATTTCATGGCTAAAGGACCGAATTATGCCGTAATGGTAACGGATGCTCTGATGGTCAAAGGTTTGCCGGTCGGCACAAAAGTGCTCTTTGGCGGTAATGAGATTGAACTCTACCCGGATGGCAGCGCGCATCTGACATCTTCGAAGAATCTGGCCGGATCGACGCTTAAGGTCAATGAAGGTCTGAAGGTCTTGGTGGAAAAGGCCATGGTTCCTTGGGAATATGCCATTAATTCCTGCACGATCAATCCAGCCCGCTTAATCGGTGTTGATGATCGTAAAGGTAAGCTGGTTGCCGGATATGATGCTGATATCGTAGTCTTAAACAACGATTACAGCGTTAAACAAACATATACAAAAGGTATCGCAAGGCTATAACTTTTGTGCTAGAATATTTACATAAAGGAGATTTTGACGAATGGGTTTAACTGATAAAATAAAGAATTTTATTGCACCGGAAGAAACTGACGAAGAGTTAAACTTGACCGAAGCTGAAGCTGAAAGGTTAAGTGAATATGAACAACCGCAAGTCCAGGGAGCTACAAAGGTAACTGCCAATACTAATATCGTCTTGTTTGAACCAAGACAGTTTGATGAGTCACAGGAAATTGCTTATCATATCAAGGCAAAAAGAGCTTGTGCTATCAATTTGCACCGGATGCCAGGCGAGTATCGCCAGCGCATGATCGATTTTTTGACCGGAGTAATTTACGCTTTGGACGGTTCGATCAACAAAGTCGGCGAAAATGTCATCTTATGTTCACCAAAGAGCATGCCGGTCGGCGGTGAGATCGATTTAGGTGAAGACCGATAAAACTTGACTTCAGAATTGATTTATGTAAAAATGTTTTAAAAGCGGTGAATAAGACACGCCTTTGTGCTCAGGCTTTTAGCGAGACAGGTTTGGTGAGAGCTGTCAGCGGCGGCATTAAGGATATCACTTAGGAGCTTTGATAAAGAAAAGTATCAACGTGGCGGTCACGTTACGACCAAAAGCAACAAATTAAGGTGGTACCTCGCTTTCAGCGACCTTTGGTATCACCTTTTATTATTTAGGGGAGGTAAAATGGACTACAAAGAAACTTTGCATATGCCAAATACTAAGTTTGAGATGCGCGGTAATCTGCCGTCGAAAGAACCGGGTATTTTGGCGAAGTGGGAAGCTGATGATCACTATCATAAGATCCTTGAAAAGAATAAAGATCATAAACCTTTTATTCTGCATGACGGTCCGCCTTATGCTAATGGCAACTTGCATGCCGGCACCGGGATGAATCGTTCGATTAAAGACATCATCGTTCGATCAAAGGCGATGAATGGCTATTATACACCTTTTTTTCCAGGATGGGATACCCATGGCCTGCCGATTGAAAATGCCATTCAGAAGCTGGGCGTTAATCGTAAGGAAGTATCGCCGATCGAGTTTAGAAAAAAATGTGAGGAATATGCTTTAAAGCAAATCGAAATCCAAAAAGAGACGATGAAACGGCTTGGTCAGGTTGCGGATTATGATCATCCGTACATTACCTTGCAAAAGAGTTTTGAGGCTCGTCAGATTCGTTCTTTTGCCACGATGGCATTAAACGGCATGATCTTTCAGGGATTAAAGCCGATTTACTGGTCGCCATATCAGGAGACAGCGATTGCCGACAGTGAAATCGTATATTATGATCGTAAAGATCCGACGATCTTTGTCGCTTTTGATGTCTGTGAAGATCCAAACGGAGTTCTGGATGGCGATGAACGCTTTGTTATCTGGACCACAACTCCATGGACGATTCCGGCCAATTTAGCAATCTGTCTGAATGCTAATTTTGAATATGCCGTAGTAAAAACCGCCAAGGGCAAACTGATCATGCTTACCAGCAAGGTCGCCGAGTTATTACCTAAATTCGGTTTGGAAAATGAAGGGATCCTTAATACTTTTAAGGGCAAAGATTTAGAGGGTATTAAAGTCAGTCACCCGTTCTACCCGCAAAGACCAAGTGTCGTTATCCTTGGCGATCATGTAACTGATGAGGATGGTACCGGTTGTGTTCATACCGCGCCCGGTCATGGTCTTGATGACTTCTATGTGGGTTCAAAATATGGCTTGCCGGCTTTCTGTCCGGTTGATGAAAAAGGCTGCCTGACTGAAGAGGCCGGCGATTTCTTATGCGGCAAATTTGTTTTGGATGCCAATAAAGACGTTACGGTCAAACTGGATGAACTTGGCAATCTTTTGCACATGGAATGGATCACCCACTCTTATCCGCATGACGAAAGGCTCAAAAAACCGGTTATCTTCCGCGCTACCGTTCAATGGTTTGCTTCGATCGAAAAGATCAAAGACGAACTGCTGGCAGCGGTCAAAGAAGTTAAATGGTTGAATTCTTATGGCGAGGTACGTTTAAGCAATATGATCAAAGACCGCAAGGACTGGTGTATTTCCCGTCAGCGTCTTTGGGGCGTGCCGATCCCGATTATTTATAACGAGGATAATTCACCGATCATTGAAAAAGAGGTATTTGATCATATCGCCGATTTAATTGAGGCCCATGGCTCTAATGTCTGGTTTGAAAGAGAGGCAAAAGATCTTTTACCGGCAGGGTATACTAATGCCAAATCACCTAACGGTCTTTTCCGGAAAGAAAAAGATATCATGGATGTCTGGTTTGATTCCGGATCCAGTTTCAATGAACTGATCGCCAGAGGCTATGATTACCCATGCGATCTATATTTCGAAGGCTCCGACCAGTATCGCGGCTGGTTCAATTCATCTTTAAGCGTATCGGTTGCCACTAATCATACCGCTCCATATAAAGCGGTTTTGAACCATGGTTATGTCGTCGATTCCAAAGGTGAAAAGATGTCCAAATCACTTGGCAATGTCATCAACCCGCTTGATGTCATCAACAAATACGGCGCCGATATTTTCCGTCTTTGGGCAGCGACGGTTGATTTTAAAGCTGATATGCGAATGGGCGATGCCAATTTGAAACAGGTATCAGACCAATACCGCAAAATCCGCAATACCTTCCGTTTCCTGCTTGGCAATATCAATCCGGAAGATTTCAAGGTCAGAGAAGATCTGGTCGCATACGATAAACTAGAACGCTTTGATCGCTATATGATGATTTTACTGGGAAGATTGAATAAAGAGGTCAAGACGGCTTATGAAAACTATGATTTCATTGAAGTTACCAGCCGGCTGACTAACTTCATGACCAATGAATTGTCATCATATTATTGTGATTATGCTAAAGATATTCTTTATATCGATAGAGCCGACGCTTTAAGACGCCGTCAGGTTCAAACGGTTTTATACCATGCAACCGATACTCTGGTTCGTCTTTGGTCGCCGATCTTGTGTTATACCGGTGAAGAAGTATGGCAGTATTTCGGTCTTGATCAGGCCGCATCGGTCCATTACACTCACTTTGCAGAAGATGCTGTCTATGCTGATGAAAAGGAGATCATGGCTGATTTTGAGCGTTTGAATCTGATCCGCGACGATGTGCTTAAGGCATTGGAGGTTGCCCGTCAGGATAAGCTGATCGGCAAATCGCTCGATGCTGAAGTCGTCTTGCATCTTGCTGATACGGACAGAGATCTTTTGACCAGAAATTTCGGTTCGATGATCCATCAATGGCTGATCGTTTCCAAAGTAAGCTTTGCTGATGATAAGCCCGATCCAATCGAAAAAGGCAATGTAACGATCAAAAAAGCGGCCGGTCATGTCTGCCCGCGCTGCTGGAACTATACGGAAAGCGATAATCCGGACGGATTATGCGACCGCTGTCAGGCAGTATTGAACGATTAAAATAAAACGAATGGTTGATAGCCATTCGTTTTTTTAAAATATGCCCTCGTAAGGATCGTTTTCATCAAGCCTTACTTCTTTGATACCTTCAACTTCATCCAGGATGATCGCTTCGATCCCTTCTTTTAAAGTTACATCCAGTACGCTGCAACCTAAACAGGCGCCATGGACTTTGACATAGACGATGTCATCCTCTAAACGGGAAAACGAAACATCGCCGCCGTCTCGCTGAATATATGGTCTGATTTTGGCAATTGCCGTTTTCACTTCTTCAATCTTTTTATTTTCTTCCATATTTGTCCCTTACCTAATCTACAGCAAATCAATGATGAGGGCAATAATTATGCCCATGATCCCCCCGGTTACCACTTCCGACCATTTGTGTCCGAGCACTTCTTTGATCGGTTCTTCATATATCGGTTCATCAAGGACGATCTCGTTGTTCGAGGAGAGATCCTCAAGGATCTTTTTGGTCAATTGAATATTCTTGCCGGCGTAATAGCGGACATTGGCCGCATCATAGGCTACGATGAAGCTGAATGCCAAACAGATGGCAAAGGCAGTGGAATTAAACGATTCCTGAATGCCGACGCTTAAACAAAGACCGAAAACCCCGGCCGTATGGGAACTTGGCATGCCTCCGGATGCGACGATCAGACGAGGAATAAACTTATGCACTCGGAAATAAGCGATAAAAGGCTTGATCAGTTGCGCCAATATAACGGAGATAATAAACGACCAAAAAGGATACATGTAATCTATCATAATTTACCTCTAACAAGTAGTATAGCACATTATTAAAAATAAATGTAATCGGGGATAATCGTGATATAATTAACTCATGAGTAAGATCAGTGATTATAAACCGGGAATGATTGTTTACGGACGTATTTCCGGGGTCCAACCTTATGGCGCTTTCGTTACTTTTTCTGATGGAGTGACCGGTTTGATTCATATCAGCGAACTGTCTAATGGTTTTGTGCGCAATGTGGCGAATTTTGTCAAGATCAATGATTACGTCATGGTCAAGGTCATTGATGTTGACCGCGACAATCGGCAGCTGCGTTTATCATTTAAAGCTATCGACCAAAATGCCCGTAAATACCAAAAGAAGGTCAAGTTCAGCGGAATGCCGGCGGATAAGATTGGTTTTGCTTCACTGAAAAAACAATTACCAGTATGGATCAAGGAGAAGGAATATGATTAAATTAGATCTGAGTCATGCCAAACTGCAGGAAGAACTGTCCGATTATCAAGCCAAAGTCAGCGAAGCCCATAAATGGCTGCATGAAAAAAGCGGCAAAGGCAACGATTATGTCGGATGGGTCGAATGGCCGAATAATTATGACCGAGAGGAAGTCGAACGGATTTCCAAAGCGGCTTTAAGACTGAAAGACAGCACTGATGTTTTAGTGGTCTGCGGTATCGGCGGTTCGTATTTAGGCGCCAGAGCGGCAATCGAGATGATCAACGGTTTATATCCGCATAAAAAAACCGAGATCATTTTTGTCGGCAATACTTTTTCGGCCAATTATATCAACCAGGTTATTGAACATATCAAGGATAAAGAGATCTGTCTTAATGTCATCTCAAAATCCGGAACGACGACCGAAACCTCAGTATCCTTCCGCCTGTTTAAGGCATTGATGGAAGAAAAGTATCACGATAAAGCAAAGGAGCGGATCTTGGCCACCACTGATAAGGAGCGGGGAACCCTGAAAGCTCTGGCCGATAAGGAAGGATACGAAACTTTCGTTATTCCCGATGATATCGGCGGTCGTTACAGTGTTTCAACAGCTGTCGGGCTTTTGGCCATGGCATTTGCCGGCATCGATCCAAATGAGGTATTGAAGGGATCAAAAGACGCATACGACGATTTTAATACTGACGATTTGAATAAGAACAGCGCTTATCGTTATGCCGTAGCCCGAAGAATTCTGGATAACCAGGGATATAGCGCCGAAATGTTTGTAACTTATGAATTACAGATGACCAGCGTAGCTGAATGGTGGAAACAATTGTTTGGCGAATCGGAAGGCAAAGAGGGCAAAGGAATCTTACCGACCAGCGCTTGTTTTTCAACCGATCTTCATTCTTTGGGGCAATTTATCCAAGAAGGCCGTAAATGCTTGTTTGAAACCCTGCTTTGGGTTGAACATATGAACTCGGATATCGTTTTCCCGCACGCTGAAGTCGATTTTGACAACATGAACTATCTGAGCGGTAAAAATATCTCCTGGGTAAATGAAATGGCGATGAAAGGTACCTTAAGCGCCCACGAAGAAGATGGCAACGTACCAAACATCATCATAAAACTTGATAATAATTCAGCTTACGCCTTCGGTTATATGATCTATTTCTTCTTTAAGGCTTGCGGTATGTCCTGTTATCTTTTGGGTATCAATCCGTTCAATCAGCCGGGAGTTGAAGTGTATAAAAAGAAAATGTTCAAGCTTTTAGGAAAAGAGTAAAATTAATTCCTTGTCTAAACGGCAAGGAATTATCTTTGTTTGGAGGAAATGAAATGTTTGATAAAGAATTTGTTTTGAAAACTGCTGCCGATCTTTTAGCGATCGATTCGCCTAGTGGTTATACATTTAAGGCTACAGAATACATTGCTAAGATAATGGCTGATCTCGGTTTAAAGTATGAATATACCGCCAAAGGCAATCTTATGGTTTATGTTCCGGGTGAACAAAAGGGGGTGCTGGGCTTAAGCGCCCATGTCGATACCTTGGGATTGATGGTTCGTTCCATTAAGGATAACGGTCATTTGGCGATCACTAAAGTCGGTGGACCTTTGATGCCGAGTTTGGATGGGGAATATTGCCGGATCATTACCCGCGATCAGAAAGTTTATACCGGAACCATTCTTTCAATCAGCCCCAGTGCGCATGTTTATAAGGATGCCGATACGGTTAAACGGGAAGAAGATAAGATGGAGATCCGGATCGATGAATTAGTTAAGAATAAAGAAGATGTAATGGCTTTAGGCATCATGAACGGCGACTATGTGGTGATCGAACCGAAAGTTGCCATTACGGCCAGCGGGTTTATTAAATCACGTTTCTTGGATGATAAGATCTCAGCAGCAGCTTTGATCGGGGTTCTGGCGGCGATTACCAAAGAGAAGATCATACCAAAGCGCAATCTGTGCATTATTTTTTCCACCTACGAGGAAGTAGGGCACGGCGGTGCTTTTATCCCGGCAGACATTGAAGAACTTCTGGCGGTCGATATGGGATGTATCGGCGAAGATTTGATGGCCAGCGAAGAGGATGTTTCGATCTGTGCTAAAGACTCCGGCGGTCCTTATGATTATGGAATGGTCAGCCGTTTGCTTGATCTGGCTAAACAAAACGGTCTGCAGTATGCGGTTGATATTTATCCGATGTATGGCAGTGATGTTTCCAGTGCATTAAGAGCCGGGAATAATATTAAAGGGGCTCTGATCGGCCCGGGAGTCCATGCCAGCCATGGGATGGAGCGGACTCATTATCACGCGTTAGAGAATACCATGAAACTGATCATGGCATATATCAGGGCATATTAAAAACAGGAAATCTCCTGTTTTTTAATTTTATTCGGTAATCAGATGGTCTTTAAAATTATCGGTAACGGTAATGTATTCTTCCGTTTCAAAAGCAGATCGGATGCTGCTGTCATCCAGCGGCTTTTCGGAAATCCAGACGACGATCAGATCGGTGTCGAGTTCATTATTTATTTTATCGATCAAAGCCAGTCCGTCGTCATAATCAAGCACGAAAAGGGCAGTGGAGAGGCAATCGGCCAAACCGCTGTCAGGGGTAACAACGGTAACGCTGTAGTAATGAGTGGCCGGATACAGAGTGGATGGATCGATAATGTGAGCCATTCGTACATCGCCTTCGGCATAATAATAATTCTGGTAATCGCCAGAGGTCACGACTGACACATTCTTCTGATCGGGGATGATCGCGATATTGCTGTTGGAAACGATCCCGGCCAGCGATTGGGCCCTCGGGTCTTGAATCCCGACATTATATCCGGTACCGTCAGCCTTGGTATTAATGATCCGCTGATTGCCGCCGGCATTGACTGCTCCGTACTTCAAGCCTTCATCGATCAGCTTCTCTGCCACTTTTTCGGCCGCAAATCCTTTGGCGATGCCGCCTACATCCAAAGATACCTCCGGATCGGTGATATATACCGTTCCAGCCTCTTCGTCAATGATGATTTTATCAAAACCGCTGTGGCTGCTGGCGGTGGCTAATTCTTCCTCCGAAGGCAAGTTGCCGTATTCGCCCTCGCTGTTTAGCAGTTTCCCTTCATCACGGTAATTGTGCCATACCCGAAGCAAAGCTCCGTCGCTAACATCAAAAGCTCCATCCGACAATTCGCTGATTTTGGCCGCCAGCTGAAGCATTTCAATAATAGCTTTATCTACAGCGACCGGTTTTATTCCGGCATTGTCATTGATTGTTTTGATATTGTTGATGCCTTCATAGTCATTGTATATATCAAACAAAGCGTTATAACGAGCAAATTCATCGACCATGATTTCAAAATAATGGTCAAATTCATCTTGTGAGGTTGTATAGGCATTAAGCGAACAGAGGGTATCAAAACCGCAGTTTATTTCCTGGTTGGAATAAAGCTGATAATCCGGTTCATGTTGACACGCTGTAAGCAGGCATAGCGCCATAGTAATAAGGATGATTTTTACTTTTTTCATACCGATTATTATAGCATATAAGCCTTAAAATGTGCTAAAATAATATGGCTTATATTATAAGGAGGGTAAATATGTCATTTTTGATTGGGCCAATGCGCAAGCATATCAATGGTCACAAAGAATTAACTGCCCATAATGAAATCCTTAAGGTCGAAAATATTGAAAAAGTATTTTTGCCTTTGGCTATGGGTAATGCCAAAATTGACGTGTTGGTAAAAGAAGGGGATCTGGTCAAGGTCGGTGATAAAGTCGCAAACCGCAATGATCATTTCTATATTCCTGTCTTTGCGCCGGTATCAGGTAAAGTGCTTGGTATTGAAAAGCGGATGGGAGCCAATCTGAAGCCGACCGATCATTTGGTGATTGAAAATGATGGGAAGTTCACTAAAGCTGAAAATCTTTCTACCTTGAGCTTAACTGCTTCGAGGGAAGAAATAATTGATTTTATCAAAGATAAAGGCTTAGTCGGCTGCGGCGGGGCCGGATTTCCGACATATATCAAATATCAGACCGACAAGTGTGAAACACTAATTATCAACGCCGTAGAATGTGAACCATATATCACATCGGATGCCAGAGGCATCGAACTTTACCAGGATTATCTCAAAGAGGGAGTCTTGGCAATGTTTAAAGCATCAGCGGCCAAAGTATGCTATGTCGGCATCAAGGAAAGCAAGAAAGAGCTGATCAGTATCTTGCAGGATTTATTTAAAGATGCTCAGGGAGTTGAAGTTAAAGCAGTTCCGGATGTTTATCCGATGGGCTGGGAGAGAACTTTATTGTTTGAGCTGATCCATAAGCGTTATGACAAACTGCCGATCGAAGTCGGCTGTATCGTTTCCAATGCTACGACCGCTATCATGCTGGGCAAAGCGATGAAGACCGGTGAGCCGATTGTTGAGAAGATCGTTACCGTATCAGGCGATGCGATTAAGGAACCGCACAATGTTATGTGTCCGATCGGAACGCCGTTTGCTGTTTTGATCGATATGTGCGGCGGTTATACGACTGATCGGATTTCGCTGATTGCCGGCGGTCCAATGATGGGCGGGGCAGTTATTAAAGATGAAGTATGCGTCGGTTTGGCCGCTAATGCCATTACGGTTCTTAAGTATCAGGATATTGAGCCGCTCAAATGTCTGCGTTGCGGTCAATGCGTTGAGCATTGCCCTAGCGGCCTGCAGCCGGTAAATATCGCCAACGCTTACAAAGCGAACGATGTTGACCGCTTGGCCAAATTAAAACCGATGGATTGTATTGAGTGCGGTATGTGCACTTACATCTGTCCGTCAAAGATTGAAGTAACGGAAAACGTCAGAAAAGCCAAAAGAGTTATGGCTTTACGGATGAAGAAATAGGAAAGGGGTCATATTTAATGGAAATTAAGTTTAAAACAGCTCCTCATATAAGACAAAAGCTTTCAACTCAGGGTATTATGCTGAATCTGACCTTAGGTCTTTTGGTGGTATATCTTTTTGGGTTATGGCGTGCTTATACTTTAGGAACTGCTTATATGACCAATGTCATCGTCTTGCTGGTCACGGCTGTTTTGGTGGCTTTGATAACCGAAGGCGTGTGGGCATTAGTTACCAAAAACAATGTTTTGAAATATCTTAAAACCTCATTCGGTTGGGTTACGGCCATCATTTTGGTCTTGATGGTTCCGGTAAATACCGAACCTTATGCGATCGCTGTTGCGACTTTTATCGCCATTTTCTTTGGCAAGCTGGTCTTTGGCGGTTTTGGTCAAAACGTATTCAATCCGGCTGCCGTCGGAAGAGCGATTATCTTCGCCAGTTTTGCCGGCAGTATCAGCGCTGATTTAGTTACGACTGCTACCCCGACCACTACCATCGCCAGTTCCGGCTGGATGCTTTCAAATGAGATGTTTGCTACATTCCTCAATGATTTTGGCGGTATCGGCAATCTTATTATCGGGAATTATTCCGGAGCGATCGGCGAGACCTGCAGCTTGTTGATTCTGGCGGTAGGGGTTTATCTTGCCTTTAGAGAAGTCATTGACTGGCGGGTTCCGGTTACCTATTTAGGCGTTATTTTCTTTGGCGCCCTTGTTATCGGAATGATGAACGGCCTTGGCATTGAATATGCACTGTTTAATGTCTTTACCGGCGGTGCGGTTTTTGGCGCTGTCTTTATGCTGACCGATCCGGTTACCAACCCTAACACCAGAGCCGGACGTATTGTGTTTGCAGTTATTGCTGCCTTTTTCACGATGCTCATCCGCTATATGGCCAATCTCCCTGAAGGAGTATTGTACTCGATCCTGATTGCTAATATTCTGACACCGGTCATTGACAAGTATTTCGACGGCAAACAGGTTGCTTTGGAAAAACGCAACAATATCGCTACCGTTACGACGGTCATCGTTGGTATCGTGGTTATCAGTTTAGTCGGTACGACACTGGTTCCATCAGAAAAATACCGCAGCATTAATGTTCCTGACGGACCGGTAGTAACCCTGATGGACGATCTTAGCGAATTTAATCCAAAATTGGTTTCACAAGATGGTAATACCTATGTCATCAGCGTCAAAGGTTACGGTCTGCTTGATCCGGATGGCGCCGCTGCTTATTCCGGTCATGATTACAGCCGCAACGAAATCACGGTTACGGTTAGTGCTGACGGATCAGCGATCGAATCGTTAGAATTCACTACCTTTGGCGATACACCAAATTATGGTGATAAATGTTTGGAAGATATTTTCCTCAACCAGTTCAGCGGTCTTACTTTAGAAAGCGAAGTCAATTGCGTATCATCAGCTACCTATACTTCTAAATCGGTCATTGCCGCTGCCCAACTGGCGCTCAATGGCGGTGTAACCTATAAAAAAGGCGGCGAAGTTGCCCTGAATTCCGATTTCAGCGAATATAAAGTTCAGGTTACGGATAATGGCGACGGAACTTATCACGTAAGTGCTTTGGGCTTTGGTTTCCTTGAACCGGAAGTTGCTTCTTACTCAGGCCATGAGTACAGCCGCAATGAATTTGACATCACGGTTACTGACGGCGTCATTTCTAAGATTGTCTTTGCTACATTCGGTGATACGCCGGGTTATGGTGACGCCTGTGTTGATGAAGGCTATCTTGAATCATATATCGGCAAAGGTCTTGAAGATAGTGCCGATCTGATCTCGGGAGCCACGTTTACATCGAAATCAGTTGCCGCTGCTGTAAGTGCAGTTTTAGGCGGTAACTAGGAGGTGAACTTATGAAAAAAGCATTGATATTAGTTTTGTTTCTGGGTATCATAAGCGCGATTGCCGGTATCGGCGTCGGAGCGGTCAATAATGTTACTGAACCGATCATTACCGAAAGATTGCTGGCGGCGGAAAAACAAAATCTGGAGAAAATGTTCCCCGGAGCTGAATTTGCACCGATCGAAGATATAGACACAGATGACGGTTTAGTTACCGGTGCCTTTGAAGTGGTCGGCAAAGGATATGCTATGAAGGTTGAGACAACCGGTTATAACAGTTCGACACCTATCATTTTGCTGATCGGCTTTGACAATGACGGGGTAATTACCGATGTCATGGCTTTGCAGCAGCAGGAGACCGACGGCTTTGGTACCAAAGTATTTGAAAATGAGAATATTGACAGTTTATTTGTCGGCAAAGGATTGGACGAGAAAACTGATCTTTTATCCGGCGCGACAGTTACTTCAACAGCTGTTCAGGGAGCAATCGCTTCAGCACAGAACTTATTGAAGGAAATAATTGGTTAAGGGGGTCAATATGTGGAATAATTTTAAAAATGGTTTTATTAAAGAAAACCCAGTATTCGGTCTGTATTTAGGTATGTGCAGTGCCCTGGCCATTTCGACCAGCCTTAACAATGCGATCGGTATGGGACTTTGCGTTACTATCGTTTTGCTGTTTTCTAATGTGATTATTTCGGCTATCCGCAAGATAACACCCGATGAGATCCGCATCCCGGTCTATATCGTGGTCATTGCCACTTTAGTAACGATCGTTGAAATGCTGGTTCATGCCTTTATGCCTGAACTTTACAGTTCATTGGGTGTCTTCCTGTCTTTGATCGTCGTTAACTGCATTATTTTAGGCCGGGCTGAAGCTTTTGCTTCCAAAAACGGGATTGTAACCAGTGCGGTCGATGGCATTGGCATGGGTCTTGGCTATACTTTTGCACTGTTATTGATCTCGGTGACCAGAGAATTCTTAACCACCGGCGGTATTGCCTTCGTCAATCCTTTTGATGCCACTCAAACTCTGTTCGCTTTCTCGATCGAGGCTCTTCAGCCATATACCATTTCTTTATTTTCAGGTTCAGTCGGAGCATTTTTGACTTTTGCCTGTTTTGCTGCTTTGTTTGCCTGGATCAAATCACGTTCTGCTAAAAAGGAGGTTAAGTAATGGTTGAATTATTTTCGATGGCTTTAGCCGCCGTACTTATCAATAATGTCGTTTTGTCTAAGTTCCTCGGTATCTGTCCGTTTCTGGGGGTTTCTAAAAATTCCAAGAGCGCAATCGGGATGGGGCTGGCTGTAATCTTTGTTATCTTTGGCGCTTCACTGATTACTTTCGCGCTTTATAATTTAGTGCTTGAACCGCTGGAGATCGAGTATATGCAGCTTATCTCTTTCATTTTGGTTATTGCGACCTTTGTACAGTTTACCGAGATGTTCATCAAGAAATACAGTGCTTCACTGTATAAATCTTTAGGCATCTATCTGCCGCTGATCACAACTAACTGCGTTGTATTGTTTGTGGCGAAAGACAACATCACTCAGAATTATGACCTGATTGAAACGATCGTCAATTCCATAGCAGTTCCTTTAGGATTCATGCTGGTTTTATATCTTTTCTCTTGTTTGCGAGAAAGACTGGACAGCGCCGATACTCTGCCTGCCTGGAAAGGCAACCCAGTGGCGCTGGTCACAGCCGCTTTAATGGCTTTGGCTTTTAGCGGCTTTGCCGGTATCGTTTAATGATCAAAATCATTTACGCAGTAATATTTTTCGCTGTATTGGCAGGAATATACTGTATCGGCTATTATTTGAATCATCAGACCCCTAAACCTAAGGGTTGTGAGAATCTGAAAGCCGAATGCGACGGATGTAAAATAACTTCATGTATGAATAATCCGATTCATGATTATAAAAAAGGAGAAGAAAATGATTAATGCTTTGGCTGTAATGCTGGTGCTAGGCTGTGCAATGGGTTTGATCCTTTATCTGGCTTCGACGGCTTTCCATGTTGAAGTTGACGAAAGACTAGAGAAAACTACTGCCATGCTGCCGGGATATAATTGCGGAAGTTGTGGTTATCCGGGCTGCAGCGGTCTGGCTTCGGCTCTGATCAATAAAGAGACCGATACTGTAAATTGCCGCCCTTGCAAAAAGGAACAAAGAGATGCAATCGTTGAATATCTCAATAATACTCCCGATGCAGAAGGCAATACTTTAAAGGTCAAATCGATCTAATATAAAATCATCTTAGATACTAAGCGGTCAAGAAGATCTCAGGAAATCTTTTGGCCGCTTTTTCTTTTGGGAAAAATAACAATCAGCGGAAATAATCAGATACAAGGCAGAAAGGAAAAAGCATGAAAAAGATTATTAAGATTCTGTTATGTGTTTTGATTATCGGAAAAATTGCAGCAATTAACCCGATCGCTGCGCAAAGCGGCTCGTTAAATCGACCTTTTGGCGGGTATCAGGGTTATTTTCAGATCGATTCCTATTCCGGTGGTTGGCAAGGCACTCATTATTGGTGGGCGGTGACCAAGATTGGCGATGCAATAGCTTACTGTATCGATCCGACCCGTCATACGACTCTTGGCGGGAATTATTCAGCTGACGATTTTATCAATAAACTGCCGGCTGCTCAAAAGAATACAATTTGGCAGATCGCCTATTTTGGTTATGGTTATGATGACGATATGGCCAGCGAGAGATATCTGGCGGCCCAGGAGCTGATATGGGAACAGATGAATATCGGTCAGTTGCGCGGCTATGGCGGCAGTGAAAGATTTGCCATCAGCTGGATCGATACAGCAGCCGATATCGATGCTGCGAAAATTGAAAAATATAAAAAGATCATTAACGATCTGATGGGCCAATATCATCTCTCACCATCGTTTAAAGCGGATTTAGTTGCGGTAAAAGTTGGCGATATTGTTACTTTGAAAGATAAAAACGGATTGCTGGATCAATATGAGTTCAGTTTTCCTGCAAGCATAAAATTGATCAGGCAGAACAAAGATGAGCTGGTTTTTGAAGTGATTGCCGAGAGTATTCAAAGGGAAAAACTGACTTTTAAGAAAAAAGAACGGCCGCAGAGCAAAGTTACGGTCGTTTGGGGCAAAGATGATGATCAAAAATTATTTACCGCCGGTTTGGATATGTTTGACGAAGATTACGGTGAAGTTAGTTTTATTATCCCTTACGGCCGCCTTCGAATACATAAAACCGATGCCAGAACCGGCGCGGTGGCGCAGGGAACGGCTTCTTTGGCTAATGCGGAATTTTCAATTTACGATACTGCCGATAATCATTTGATCCAGACGATAACGACAGATGAAAACGGAGTGGCATTAAGTGGCGATATTTTAAGCGGGACGAGCGTCAAGGTATGTGAAACCAAAGCGCCTGAAGGATATATTCGATCCGATGTGTGTCAATTCGCAACTGTTGCAAGCAATCAGACGATCGAAATGACGATTGCCAACGAAGTTCAAAGCGGCAGCTGGCAGGGGGTTAAAATCGATGCAGAAACCGGTCATGTCGCTCAAGGACAGGCGACGTTGGCTGGTGCTGTTTTTGCCGCTTATATCAACGGAAAGGAAGTGGAAAGATTAATCACCGGTATTGATGGGTATACTCCTGTTTCTCAAAGTTATCCGCTCGGAACCAAACTGAATGTCTGCGAGATAGAGGCTCCTGTCGGATACGAGCTGTCTGATGAGCCATGCCGCATGATAACGATCAAACCAAATGCAAATGTCGAAGTTGAGATTGCCGATGAGATTAAAAGAGGCAGAGTTATCATTGAAAAAAGAGATGCGCAAAGCGGCAAAACTACTCAGGGCGACAGTACTTTTGAAGGATTGCGGTTCATTTTGACTTGCGAGGGTATGGATGACGTGTATCTGACAATGGATCAATCGGGTGTCGTTTATAGTGAAGCGGTATTTCCTTACGGCAGCAGAGTGGCAATTCGCGAAATTACCAATGACTGCTTTATTGAAAATGATGAGATCAAAAATGTGATCATCAACGACACTGAAAACGGCAATTATGTTGAATTTGTTAATCAAGTGAAAAAAGGCCGGATTGAGATTATAAAATTTATTGACGAGATCAATAATGAGAATGGCAGCGAAGTCAAGCTTCCGGGCGAAGGATTCAGTTTTGTCATCTATCTGGCGCGTGACAATACTGAAGTCGCCAAAATTACAACCGACAGTGACGGTCGGGCCATAAGTCCTGATTTGCCATACGGCCGCTATCTTGTTAAGGAGATCGGGAAAGCGGACGATCCTTCTTATGAGCTGATTGATGATTTTGAAATTGAGATCAAAGAAGCTGGCAAGACATATCTTAAAGTTGTTGCGAATGTTCCAAAAAGCGGTCGTCTAAAGGTGGTAAAACGCAACGGCGATACGAATGTTCCGGTTGAAGGGATGCGGTTCCGGTTATATCGGTTAAATGAAAACGGCGAAAAAATAAACCTCCTGAATGAAACGGATGACTTTTATGAAACTGATAAAACCGGATCAATCACCCTAAATAATAAGCTTATTTATGGTAATTATGTTTTAGAGGAAATTCAAGCCCCGGAGGGCTTGATGGTATCGCCTTTGATCAATGTTGTGATTGATGATGACCTGGTTGTGCTGGACGTTGTCAACGACAGCATCAAAGGTGTGGTGAAGATCAAAAAAAGCGGCCGGATCTTTAATGGCTGCAGCAGTCAAAGCAGTGATTTTGGAGAAGTTAGAGAATTGATTTATGCTGACGGCCCGATTCCAAATACAGAATGGGGTATTTATGCAAGTGAAGATATCTTTGCCAACGATATCGAGCGTACCAAACTATACTCCGCCGATCAATTACTTCAGACGGTAGTTACCGACGAATATGGTGAAGCGGCTTTTGATCCGCTGCCTGTTGGCAAGTATTATGTTCGGGAAATAAAAACGCTGCCTGGTCTTATTTTGGATCAGCGTACTTATGATGTGACGATCACGGAAAAGGAAAGGGAATTCACCTTTGAATCGTTTAACGATTCACTTAAGACCAGAATTAATCTTTTGAAATCTCTGGAATTTAATGAAGATGAAACCGCTTATGCCCAGGTCGTTTTCGGCTTATTCAAAACCGAACCGTTATTTGATGAAAAGGGTGAAACGATTCTGACAAATGATCAATTAATTCGCCTTGTCACATTTGATAAAACCGGCAAACCGCTTGGTTTGGATCGGCTGGAACTTCCCTCGGGCAATTATTATCTTAAAGAATTGGCTGCTCCTGAAGGTTATCTGAAATCGGATGAACACTATCCGTTTAAAGTCGATTTCTCCGCCGGCGCAAGAGCGGTCGTTATTGATCTTGGTGTGATTGATAATTCTCATCAACGGTCGGGCAATCTCTATTTGAAAAAACAGGGCGAAGGATTTAAACTGGCTAAAATCGAGAATACTGAATATGGACCATTATATTTAATTGAACCGGAGTCTTTGAATCTCAAAGCGGTATTTGAACTAACCGCCGCCACCAAGCTGGATTATCAGGGCAAAGAGTATCAAAAAGGGGAAGTTATCAAAACGATTATGACCGATGATTCAGGTAATGCTTCAGTAGAAGGTTTGCCGGTCGGGGAATATTACTTGCGAGAAGTTGCAACTGCCGCCGATCACCTGATCAATCAGGAAAGCATTTCTTTTACGATTGATTATCGAAAAGATAACTGGTTGGACGAGACGGAATTGATAATAAAAAACGATCGTAAGAAAATGCGGCTGGAATTTGAAAAAATATTTGAAAATGATGACCATAAGGCATACAAGGATACGGTCTTTGGACTGTTTTCACAAAATCCGCTTTATGACGATCGGGGCAATATGATCGTTCCACAAGACGGTTTAATAATGCTCACCGGTCTTAAGGATGAGGATGGTCACTATGTTTTGGAAAAACAACCGGATCTACCCTATGGTGATTATTATCTAAAAGAACTGACTTCATCCGATTGTTATGAAATCAGCGATGAAGTGCTGACTTTTGATTTTAATTCGTCTGACAGTGAAGAACCTGTTACAGTAATCGACTTAGGATCGATAACTGACCGCTGGCGTGAACTGAATATCTCGATCCATAAAAAAGGAAATAATCAGATTAAACTGGATGGGGCTGTTTTTGACATTTATCTCAACGACGATCCTTTAAGGTTCGCCCGGGCAATCAGCGGCGGTATCTATCTGGAAGATAAAGCTGAAACGGTTTACGAATTATCACAGACCGCTGCTTTTACTGAATACCGTGAATATGTTATCGATGACAGTGGGACGTTGGTGATTGATGATTTATCAAAAGGGATCTACTATGTGCGCAAAAGAGGAGAGGAAGCTATCCGGCGTTATCAAATAGATGAAGGATTGATCCATCTTGACCATATCCCATATGGCAGCCGTTTGACAATAGTGGAAATAAAAGCGCCGATCGGCTATATCCTGGATGATGAGCCATCAGTAATAGATGTGCGGACTGATCATACGCAAAACGAAATTGTTATCGACAGGATCAATGATCTTTTGATTATCCCGCCGCAAACCGGCAGTGAAGGGCAAATAATCTTTCTGCTGATTATTCCGGCAGTTGCTGGAGGGTGTCTGCTGCTATACCGCATTCGAAATAAAAAAAGATCCTTTTAGATCAAACCAGCTTTCTTTTTGGAAAACCAGGTTTGTCAACAGGATCTTGAATGCGGTCAGGCTTCGTCAATTGTTGCGATTTCTACCAGTAATTCGCTGACTTTCTTCAGTTCATTGATTGACAGGTATTCATACTTGCCGTGGCAATTGCGGCCACCGGTACCGATATTGGGGCAAAGCAGTCCTTTATAGGTCAGTGAAGCGCCGTCGGTACCGCCGCGGATGGCGTTGCTTACCGGTGTCATTCCGATCTTGCGCATTTTGTCTTTGACCCTTTCCACAATCTTAAAATTAGTTTCAATGATTTCGCGCATATTGGCATAGGTGTCTTCGATAGTCAGTTCAACCGTCTTTTCGCCGTATTTGTTGTTGATAAAGGTTGCTGCATTACCGAAGTCATCTTTTTGCTTCTGAAATTTATTGCGGTCATGATTGCGGATAATGTAATTCATCACTGTATTTTCGCAATCACCTTTGATATTCAACAGATGATTGAATCCTTCATATCCTTCAGTACATGCCGGATTATCGAAGACCGGCAGCAAAGAATTAAATTCCATCGCTATTAGCTGACTGTTGCGCATCTTGTTTTTGGCCGAACCCGGATGGATTGATAGACCGTTGATTTTCACTAAAGCGCTGGCGGCATTAAAGTTTTCATATTCGATTTCATTAGCGTTGCCGCCATCGACCGTATAGGCATAATCGGCATCAAATTGGTCTAGATCAAAGTTTTCTGTGCCTCTGCCGACCTCTTCGTCCGGCGTAAAGGCAATGGCGATTTTTCCGTGTTTGATTGCCGGGTGATTATTCAAATATTGAATCATGTCCATGATTGCAGCGATCCCGGCTTTGTCGTCAGCTCCCAGCAGTGTTGTACCGTCGGTTACTATCAGATCGTGGCCGATATCCTTTTTTAAAGACGGAAAAACTGATGGATCCATTTTGATATTCAATTCTTTATTCAAAGTTACGACGCCGCCGCGATAGTTTTTGATTAGTCCCGGACGAACATTGCTGCCGCTCATATCCGGTGAAGTATCCATGTGGGCGATAAAACCGATCTTGTCTGTCACGTTTTCACAATTGGCTTCTAAATGACCATAAACAATCCCTGCGTCACTGACACAGGCATCTTTTACACCCAATTCAAGCAATTCCTTTTGCAGCAGATTGGCGAGGTTAAACTGTTTGGCCGTGCTTGGAGCAGTGCTTGAATTCTCGTCTGACTGCGTATCGATCATTACATATTTGACGAATCTTTTTACAATATCCATTATTATTTCCTCCTGTTACCCATAATTATAAATCAAGTTCGATTTATTTATTCGGAAAAATGATCTATTTCGTCTATAAAAAGGTAAAGGAGGTAAAAATGAAAAACATCAAAGTAGAACCTTCCCGGTTAATGAAAGTCGCTCAGAACATCGACATGGCCAAAGATGACTATAAACGTCTGTATCACCAGCTTTATCAAAGCGTCGATCGGTTATCGACGGTCTGGCAGGGGAAGGATAATCAAGCATTTGCCAACCAGATTCGGGGATTTGAAGATAATTTTCGCCGGATTGCGATCGTAATGTCTCAATATGCTGATTTCCTGCGAAACAGCACGCAGGGTTACGAAAGTACACAGAACGAATTGTATAATCAGGCTTTGCGATTAAGGAGGTGATAAAATGAGCGCAATCAATATCGCACTGAATGAAGTTAGTAATTTAGCTGCGGAAATTCGCCGGATAAATGCCAATATTGAAGATATTTTGAATTATACCAAGAAAGAGATGATGTCTTTAACCAATGACTGGCAATCTTCCGGTTCAGATATGATTCAAAACCGGTTTAATTATTTCGCCAACCGTTTTATTGAACAACGCGATGTAATTGAAGCGTATGCTCGTTTTTTAGATTACACAGTTTCATCTTATGATTCTTTGGAATCGACTATAACCAAAAATGCCTCATCAATCAATTAAAAAAATATTTCTTATTTTTGGCTGCACAATTATTCTTCTTGCCTGCTGTGCCTGCAAAAAAAGAGAAACATATACTTTGAGGTCATGGTTTAATGATTTGGCTTTAAAAGCCGGTATTGCTGATTATCGCTGCCAAGAACCTTATTTTTCTGTAATAAAAGAGAGTGATGAAGATTTTGCCGCCATTCAGTCTTTGGTGGAATGGGAGGTAATCGATCCGGCTGATGCTATCAATTTTGAAGCCGAGCTAACGAAAGAATATGCTGCTCATACGGTTGCGTTATTCTTGGATGAAGGAAAAGATGATCCTGAAATCATCGATCTTGCTGATTCAAAATATCCACTAGATCTAAAAAAGTGTGTCCAAAACGGAGTAATGACAGCTGAAAACGGAAAGATATTTCCATCAGCAGCCTTAACAAAGGAAGATGCTGCGAAGATTTTGCATAAGGTATTTACTCAAGCCAATAATCGTCATTATCCCAAATCTTCCCACTATATTTTGGCTGATGCAAAAACATTAGATCAATATCTGATCGTTGATGATGAGCATGTGGCCAGCGAGGAAAAATTGTTTTCGGGCGATATTATAAAAATCGGCAAAGATTATAAAGAAGTGATTGGCAAAGATGATAAAGGATATCAGATAACCGAAGTTGATGATTTTACCAAAATCTTTTCCGAACTTAAATTTTCTGGGTCGGATCCCATCGATTTCCAAGAAGCCTATGTCGAAGAATTGCTACCTTTTGCCGATAATACTTCTATCTATAATGATCCGACGATTCAAAGAATGGGATTTAGCGATTTAAGTCGGGTGGTCGAAAAGAATGGAATGCGAATCTCGTATAGCTTATCCCTTGACCGGCTGCGCTTATATATATCTAAGAAAAACGATCAGGAAATCAATGCTTTCTTTTCATCGGAAGTCAGTAATATCTGTCCCAGTTATAATTGGAATTATGCTTGGGGCGAGATCAAAGAAGCTTATTTTAAAGTTAATTTTACTACCACCGAAGAACTTGGCCTGAGCCGGGGAAAATATTATCGTTTAAAAGCGGATTTTTCGGAATTTGCGCCTGAAGATATCATCGGTTCACTTAAAAACATAATTAAGGAACAAAACGACGTCGTTGAAAGCTCACTGACCCTGTTTAAAATCCATGTACCAATACAGGGAGTGCCATTTGTCGAACTGACTTTTGATGTGAAAATTAATATTTATTTAAGCGGTAAAATAGAACTGGTATTAGATAGCGAACATCAGCTTGGTATCGAAATCAACAACAATCGGCTGCGCACAATTATTGACAATGATTTTTCTGCCGATGGTTCAATTAATGCCACGGCATCAGCTACGCTAGGTTTGAATTTCAACATTGAAGCAGTCGGTCAAAAACTGGTCAATCTTTGCAGTGACATTGGTGTCAAAGCTAAGGCGGCAGCAACCTTGCATCTTTATGATGATGACGGCCGTCTTTACAGCCAACCGGTCAATACTGATTATGATTTGCTGAACGATGTAACTGCTGACAATAACGATCTTAAAATCTGTGGTGATCTTTCGCTAAACTGGGTCTTTAAGATTTGTCTTAATACCAGTGATACCCTGGCTTATAAATTGGGGCTGAGCAAAGAATTTGATATTCTTGACGAGGATGATCAGATTTTCGGCAATCTCAGCCATATTGAAGACGGGATGTTTGTTGATAAATGTACGCGCAAGGACCGGGTTTTATTGATCGATCCCGATGAGCTGCCGCCGGTAAAAATCGATGCCATCGTTTTAGAGAAATATTCAATTATATTAAGAGAGCCATCGACCGAACTGAAGATCAAAGGTTTGCCCAATGGCTATACTTTGAGCGATATCCGCTATAAAAGCGAAGCTGAAGAAATAGCGGTGATCGAAGACGGCAAGATCGTCGCAAAGGCGCCGGGCGCTACTAAAATCAGAATATATACCCAGGATGATAAATACGAAATTTATTTAAATGTTTTAGTTTCCTATGACTAAATTTTTGATCGAACTTATTGAAGGTGATTTCTTTGACCGCTTCGAAATTACGACAAAATACAACTATCACAATAAAATAGTATTTATTGTTTTTGATGATCGTCTATTTTGTCGCTGTATTGATGAATATCGTTTTACAGATGGCAGCATAGTAAAGGAATTGATTCAAAAAAGATATAAATTATTCCGGGAAAACCATTATTATACCGTAATTATACAGATCTATCGCGTGGATACCGCTAAATTGAAAAAAGCGGTCATTTACGACTCGCTAATAATTGGAAAACATGCAAAAGCCGTTATACGATCTGACTTTATGGCGAACGAGGAATTGTTTTTGGTTAAAGACGGAAGGATAATTGCAAATTTCAGCGATATTTATGTCAATAATGTCCGTAGCAACCAAGCATTGCTTAACGATTATGACGAAATTACTTTTAGGATGATTAAAATAATCTATCATCGAAATTTCTTTTTGGTCAGCGGTTTTGGTTTAACCATCGATAAACCGCTTAAAATAAAACGTCCCTGCCGGCAAATCAGAGAAAAAGCAGCTGTTGTAAAACGGAATGAGGATGTGATATGTCCATCAATGCAATATGAAATCAAACTTGATGATTATCAGGAGATAGAAAACCAGAGCTTTCTTCCCGGAATCATTCAAAGTTCCATAATGACTGCCGGAATGTGCTTGATGGCCGGAATTAATCTCTACAGCGGATTTTTGGCGCAACGGCCTTTGCTCGAGCTATTGCCGGTGGCGGTAATGCCTTTGGTTATGCTGCTTTCCACGATCAGCATGCCGATTGTTAACGTTATGATTAATAGGATTAACCGCAAAAAGAATCTCAACAATTACGAAAAAAGAGCCCGTCTTGTTATTGATAGGCTTGAAAATCAGATTAAAAGCGACTGGAAAAGTTTGATAGCCTGCCTAAAGCAAAGGAGTGATAACGAATTGACGATCATCGACCGCTTTGATGATCGTCAATTGTATTTTCTGCGTCGAGATGATCAGTTTTTTTCCGGTTTCAATTTTGGTGATGGATCGATCAAAAGCAATTTATTTATCAAACAGCAGTTCATGGAAACGACGCCGCTGATTCAAAATATGATCCGTGAAATCATAAACCAATACCAGAATGTTCCCTCGGTTCCGCTTTGGATTCGCTTAAGTGATTATCGGCTGATCCACCTGATCGTTCCGGTTGATAAAACAGTGTCCATACTGAAAGAATGGATCCTGAAAATAGCCTATCGTCATGATTACCGTGATCTGAAGATTGCTTTGGAGCCTGAAAGCGTACTGGTGCAGGATCAAACGGTTATGGAAATAAAGCACCTTTTTTATCAAAGACGGCGCTTGCTTATTTCAAAATTAGATGAATTAAATAAAATAGACGGCTGTCATATTATTTATTTTACTCAAAGTTCGGTAGTGAAATCCTCTGTTGCCGGCAATATCACCTGTGTTTTTATTGGGGATACAAAAGGTGAGAAATGCTACGAAGATCTGCTGATAGATTATTGTGCTCTTTCATACGGTGATTATCATAATAAGACCAACGGTTCATTTCATCACGATCCATTTGGCAAAATTGAACAATTGTTCAAAGAAATGAACGAGGTCACAATCGGAGAAGTTCATGTTCCAAAAAGGGGGCACGATCTTTTCGATATTTGCGGCGAAGAAAAAGAATTGTATGATAAAAGAATTATGTCAAAAGGAGTTTTGGAAGCGATATTTGGATTTGATGACGAAGATCGGCTGCTGAGTTATGATATCAGTGAATATGGCATAGGTCCTCATGCCATGATCGGCGGAGCGACCGGCAGCGGAAAAACTTCTTTCTTGATTGCGTTTTTATTATCGATTTGTTTGCGATATAGTGCGCAAGAAGTAGCAATCGCTCTTATTGACTATAAGGGAAGCGGCATCGTTGACAGTTTATCAGATCGTAAACGATCTTTACGGCATATCGCATTATCTTTAAACAACATCGAACCGGCTGTTTTTGACCGGTCGATTGCGGCATTTAAATTGGAATGTGAACGCAGAGAGAAACTTTTTGCAAAGTTATCGCGGCTGACCGGTCATTCCATTACCCATTTAAAGGATTATCAATCACATTGGCGAAAAGATCTGAATCTTGAGCGCCTGCCGATCCTTCTGATCGTTATTGATGAATTTGCGGAATTAAAAAATCATCGACCGGATTTTATGAAGAATATTGTTTCGATTGCCCGAGTCGGTAGAAGTTTGGGTATACAACTCATTCTGGCGACGCAAAACCCTTCTATGGCGATTGATGAAGAAATTAAAGCGAATATCGGTTATCGTCTGGCATTGAAAATGCTGAACCGCAGTGACTCTTTTGAATTAGTTGGATCGGATGCCGCTTCCAGAATAAAAAAACCGGGTGAGTTTTATTTGGCGTTCGGCGGCGAAATAAAACACGGTTTTGCGGTCGATATCAGAAAATATACTGATCGAAAAGAGGGAAACAAAGTTTGTCTGTATGACCGTTCGCTGAAAATACTTGCCGACGCAGTTTTCCATAGCGATAGCTGCCAGCACCAGTTGTCATATTTAATTAATAAGATCAATTCGGCGGATGTTGAATCGCCTGTTCTTGCCTATCAAAAGGAATTAACTGTGAAAAGTTATCGGCAGTTGTCGCAGCAGTATTCAGATCTGATCAAAAAAGACGATATTCTTTTAGGAGAATATGACGATTATCAAATAATGGAAGTTGGCCCGCTCCTGCATTCAATAACGAAAGAGGGAAGCATGATCTTGTTGGCGAAGACCAAGGACAAGACGATTGATTTTATCTATCTTTTAACCTTATCTTTGACCAAAAGAAAAATACTGATCATCGGCGATCAAAGTCAGAATTACCCAAAGGGAGCGGAGGTAATCGGTAATGATTGTTATGATGACATATTATTCGTGTTAAATGAAATAAAGGGAAAGAACGGTCTGGTCTTGATCGTCAGCGATATGGAGAAGATTCAAAACGATAATGATATAAAATACCGTCTGGAATCCTTGCTCATCGAACTTAATAATCAGGGAATTATTGTGATCTTGTGTTATCGCGGGTTATCCGAAATTTCCAATCGCTTGCTTAACAATATCAGAGCCCACTATTCTTTGGACTATTTGGACAAAGATGAATCGATCATATACTATGGCACTTATAATCCGGTATCACAAGAGGCTGTCTGTTTCCGCAATAATCGTTTAATCGGTTTTAAAATTCCGGTTTTTGACCGCTCGCAATCCAAGAGCAGAGCTTATGCTCCGATATTGAAACATATCCCCAAGCATATTGATCATGAGAATAATCCGGATCGATTATTTCTCGGATACAGCAAATTGAAGCGGATCAAAGTATATTTAGCTGCCGGCAAAACAATCCTATTTACTTCTTTCTACGAAGAGTATTTAAAACTGATGAAGGAACTATATCATAATTTTAGTGATGCCGATTTTATTAATGTCAGTGAAGTAGACCACAAAAAATATTATCCATACATCATCTGGTGTGGTCCGAATATCAAAAATCAGTTTTTGTTTATTGTTAAGGGGATAGAAGAGCTGGAAGAAGGAGAAATCTATCTTTATGATCATGGCGCCAATTCAGGAGTGATTTATCATGTGCAATAATATGGTGCGGGTTTATTTGGCTGATCGGATAAATAACCGGATTTATGAAACGGGACTGGCTGTAAATTTAAGTATGGAAGAAAATGAATGTTTACTGCAAAAAATAATACCGTTGCCAAATGACGCAGTTTTCGTCATTCATGAAGATGGCTATGTAATTGGCAGCGATGAAGTAATTGAGCAAATCAAACTAAAAGACGGAGAAGTGATCGATGTGTATTGATGAAATGGTTTTGATATTTTTTTCAAATAGGTTAAAATAGTCATATGCTGTTAAAAATATTTTTTACCGTTTGTTTATTGCTGTTTTCGGTCATACCACTAAAAGCCGATGAAGCAGTTTATGTTTTGTATGATTTTGCCACCGGTGATGCTCGAACTATTGCTTCATACGATGATTTGACGGCAGCCAATAAAGCTTATTATGATCAAAAAGATGAATATGGAAATCTTGTGTTGATGGAGAAAGACCGGGTTTTATTGATGGAATACGGCATCGTGGAATTTAACACCAGTAACGATTGTGCTTTGAATCTCGAATATCGTGATGAAAACGGCCAGAAACGCATGCTTAACGGATGCTATGGCGTTGATGCTTTGTATTTGGCTGATCGCAGCGACCTTGAGACAATTGGCTTTATGATGGCGGACAGTTATGGGGCAATCGGGGCTGAAAGCGTAACTTTGCACCCTTATGAAAACTTAACTGTCAGACCGAGTTTATATTCGGTAGAAAACGGCAGTCTGTATCATGATGTCAAAGCACAACTGCAAAGTGATTATTATGCTTATCACATCCCAGTCAATAAAGCACCTGCTTATTTGTCTGACGGTACTTACTATAGTTATGACGGTCACTATTTTTATGATGATTTTTATAAACTAAGTGATGACGCTAATAAGGGCGTCAGTAATAATGCAATCAATAGTAATGAACCATTCTACAATTATTATGCTTATTTGCCTCATCGCAGCATTTCAAATTATTCTTTTAATGAATTAAGCACATATTTCAGTCAGAATTTCGCCTTTGATAAGCGTTTGGACGCATACTCCGATACCAATTTGGACAATGCGAACGATGTGGTAAACCGGTCTCAGTATGTAGGGGTTATTGACGATTTTTTTGCCTATCAATATCTTTATGGCGCAAATGCCATGATGATGCTTTCGCTCAGCATCAACGAAAGTGCTTACGGCAAGAATGCCATGGCTTATAATATCAATAATCTTTTTGGTCATGTTGCCTTTGATAACGATCAGGAAAGAGAGGAACAGAAATACAGTGATGTTGCATCCTCAATCTATTCCCATGCCCGCTATTATATTTCCAATCGTTATTCCAATCCTCGAGCTTCGATATATCACGGCAGTTTTTTTGGCGATAAGAGCAGCGGCATGAATGTTGAATATGCAATCGATCCGTATTGGGGAGAAAAAAGCGCCGGCAATTATTATCAGCTCGACAGTTCGCTTGGCATGAAAGACAGCAATGCTTATGCTCTGGGAATAAAGACGACGGATGGTTCGTTTAGGATATACAAAGATTCCGATCTGACATCGCTGATGTATAATATCAGCGATATTCAGCCATACAGCGTGATAATTCTGGAAAAAATCGGCCAGGTATATAAGATCCAGGTCGATCGTTTGCTTGGCACGGGTGATCGTTATGATTTTACTGAAAGCATTGGATATGTTGCGGCGGATTCGTTTGATATTATTCTTAATGAACAAATGATCAAAGAGAAAAAGTATTATACTATTACTTTTAATGGGGCCGGCGGCAGTTTTGACGGCGATGAAACTGTCGTGATCAAGGTGCCAGAAGGTCAGATTCCGGTTATGATCACCCCAGAGTTGACCGGATACGAGTTTGCCGGTTATGATAGCGAACTGCTGGCCGCATTCAATGATGCAACCTATACGGCGTCATATCGCAAAATAGCGACGATCGAAGTCGCCAAGACTCCTTCTGCTCAAAACGAATTACATCAGCCGATCAATTTGGAAGACGGAAAGATCAAAATCATTTATGATGACGGAGAGGAAAAGGAAATCGATATCAATACTGATATGATTTTCGGTTATGATCCCGATATGGCCGGTGAGCAGACGGTTACCGTCAGTTATTGCGGCCTTACGTCCTCCTATGTCGCGGTCAATTCTGAACAGTTAGCTGACAATCGTCAATTTGTTAAGGAAAACCTGGCTGAATTTATTGCCGATTATGAAGCTGATGGCACTTATGATGAGACGCTATTTGCCGATCTTCTTGCAAAGCTAAAAACGATTGATTACCCACTTGATGCGAATACGATCAGGGTTTTAGATCAGATTGCCAGTTCTTATTATTCCAAACAAGTCAGCTTATCAATTGATGAAAACCGTTTCGATCTAAATATTTCCGGCATGTATCTGGCTATTGATTTCGGTCAATCGATCAATAATGAACGCCCGCTGTTCAAGGATACCTATCGGATCGCTGTCAGCGCGGTATCTTCCTTATCCTATGCAATTCTTAATCAAGTCGGCACCGCTTATGGTTTGCAAAGCGTAGAAAGTTTTGCTTTGTCATTTTATCGCAATTACGAAAATATTGATACAAATTTTCCTTTTGTCGTTTCGTTGAAATTAGACGAGCTTAATGTCAATAAAATCTATACGGTTTATCATCTTAACGAAAACGGCGATGTAACCAAATGCAAAACGACCCAAACCGAAAACTATATCCAGTTTATTGCCGATGATGGTGGGGAATTCATGGTTTTCGCAGTTGATACATTAAACAGTTATGAATTGGCTAATACTTATGAGAATTTAACCGGTTATAATGATGACGCTTTTTATTTTGAATATGTCATTGATACGGTTATTCCGATTGTAGCTGTAGTTTTAGACGAAATATTATTGTTAGTTTATCTGGTTAACAGAAAGAAAGGGGATCGATTGTGGAACGGTTACAAAAATTCATTGCAGAATGCGGAATCTGTTCGCGCCGCAAAGCCGAAGAGTTGATTCTGGCATCAAGAGTCAGAGTGAACGGGATCGTTGTTAATCAGTTAGGCTATAAAGTTCATCCTGATGATGAAGTGATGGTTGATGATCAGCATATTGGTAAAGCCGATAAAATAACTTATGTTATAAATAAACCAAAAAACGTCATATCTAGCGCTTCTGATGACCGCGGGCGTATAACCGTTGTCGATTTGATCGAAAGCCCGGAAAGAGTTTACCCGATCGGCCGTTTGGATTATGATTCCAGCGGTCTGTTGCTGCTCAGCAATGACGGTGATTTGACAAATATGATTATTCATCCTCGTTTTCACATTCCAAAAGTATACGAGGTAACAATTGACGGGAACGTTGCTGATGAAGTTCTCCAAAAAATGGCCCAAGGAATTATGGTAGATGATTACATGAGCGCCCCTTGCAATATTGAGCGAATAAAAGACAATAAAAAAACATCTTTGCTGAAGATGACGCTTTATGAGGGCCATAATCGTCAGATTCGCAAGATGTTTGCTTCGGTTGGGTTTAAGGTAGTCAAGCTTCATCGGATCGCCGAAGCTAATATTACTTTGGGTCATTTGCGAAGCGGGGAATACCGTCAGCTTAAACCGTATGAGATCAAAAAATTAAAAGAATACTTAAATGGCGGTAATCGCTGATTCGTCCTCAAAATTCGGATCGATAAAGATGGTTTTGTAGTTTTTAATAGCTACAAGACCGGTTTTCGATCCTTTTATTTTATGGACATCTTTGATTAAGCAATAATCGACCGGTACAGAAGATGAATAACGTCCTTTTGAAAAGTAGGCGGCCAAATTTGCAGCATAGCGCAAAACATCCTCGCTTACCTCTTCGCTGTCAATACAAAGATGAGCGCCATGATACTTTTGGGCATGAAACCAAAGATAATGTTTTTTTGCATAAGAAAAAGTCAGGATTTCGTTTTGCAGATTGTTTTTGCCAAATGTAATGGTGTAACCTTGATATTTAATCTGGTAAAGGTGCCATTTGTCGTTCTTCTTTTTCTTTCTTTTAGCGTTATCCTTGATATATCCGTTTTTGATCATATCTTCTTTGATCATTAAGGCATCACCGTAATTGGCAATGCTTAGCTGTTCATCAATTGATTGAAAATAATCTGATTCTTTTTCGGTTATTTCGATCTGTTCCAAGAGATACTTTTGTGATTTTTTCTTCTTGCGGTACGCCTGATAATACCTGTTGGCGTTCTCTTTGACAGTAAAGCGCGGATCAAGCGGGATCATTCTTTTATGACCGGTATAATCTTCGATTTCAATGTTTTTTTGACCTTTAAGATTGATATCGTTTGCCATATATAACAGATCGCCGATTTCTTTAAGATCATTGCAGTTTTGAGCTTCGTTTAGCGATTCATACAGTTTATTGAGCTTGTTATGGAAATGCTTGAGCTGTCTTTTGACTAATTTGTACAGATCGTCGCTGACATGCTTGATCCGTTCTTTTTCCTCTAAAGCATAGTAAATCTGATCGAAACCTTCGTTGATCTCATAAGCAGTATATTTTAAGCCGGTATGCTCAAGAGGGATGACATGATAATATATGGTGTCGTGGTCTTTTGCGATATACAAACGATCAGAAAATGCGATTTTTTTCATGATCGTCGAAAAGTCTGCTTGCATCAGCCGATAATGAACTTCTTTTTCCAGTAACGGAGAGAATCCTTGAAACTGACTGACAAGCGAACATTCTTCCTTGTATGCTGCAGCTTTAAAAGGATCTTTCTTTTTTTGATCATCAGGCAGCGTAAAGGTGAATCCCGGCCAGATCGTTCGCTTGTTATTTTCAAAAGGCGGTATCCGCTTAAAAGCGTCCATTATTTTGTTATCGTCATTGACCAGTATGATATTGGCATATTTACCCATTAATTCTACGTGCAGACGATAATGCATCTCGTCGTATAAATCGTTAAGCGAACGAATGTAAAGAATCAAATAGCGGTCGTAAGCATTCTGATCAATTCTTTCGATGATCCCATTTTGCAGACATTTGCGCAAAAGCATAATAAAACCGCTGGGATTATCGTAACCGGTATAGTCTTTATCGGTTAAATGGATCCGGTTATATATGCTGTGACAGGATATGATCAGGTTGGTTCGCTTGCGGTCGGCATGGACATTAAAAACGATCTCATTGGCGGATACTTGAGTTATCCGATTGATCCGGATCGGCAGTTTTTTGACCAAATCTTCTTTCTCTTTATTTAATATAATTCCATCTAAAGCCATGAAATAATTATATCATTAGTCTTTTAAATGTAGTAATATAGAAATATGAAAAAGGGATTGTTAATAGTTTTTTCCGGACCTAGTGGGGTAGGCAAAGGAACAGTTATTGAAAAACTGATGCAGCAAAAAGAACTGAATCTGGTTTATTCGGTCTCAATGACCACGCGTCAGCCGCGCGCAGGAGAGGTTGAGGGAGTAAATTATTTTTTCGTTACCAAAGAAGAATTTCAAAGAGCCGTCTATAATGATGAACTGCTGGAGCATGCCTGTTTTGTGGATAATTATTACGGCACACCGAAAAAGTATGTGGATGCCATGCGCAGCGAAGGCAAAAATGTCCTTTTAGAGATCGAGACGGTGGGTGCCAAGCAGGTGATGAACAAAGCTAAATATGATGACGGCTGTTTGTCGATCTTTTTGGTGCCGCCTAATATTGAAGAGCTCAAGAATCGGATTCGTCATCGCAATTCCGAATCGGAAGAAGTCGTAGAGAAAAGGATCAGAAAAGCGACGCAAGAATTAAAAGAAACTTTCCGTTATCAGTATGTGGTCTGTAATGATGAAGTGGAAGACACGGTAAACAAAATTGCCGCTATCATCAAAAAGAAGATGGATGAGTACAATGGCTAAACCGCGTATTGGTTTAACTCCGCGTTATTGTGATCCACGCTTTGGCAAGGACGGAGTCAATCATGACTATTCGTGGGCTGTAAGCAAAAGCGGCGGCATACCTTATATGCTGTGTTTGAGCGAAGCGGATCTTGATCATTATGCCGACGATATGGACGGTTTGCTGGTGACCGGTGGGGAAGATATTAATCAGCCATTATTGCACCAAGCAGATAAAAGGCCTTTAACTCTCGATGATCGCTATGATTTGTGGGATCAGGCTTTGATTGAGGCATTTGCCAAAAGAAATAAACCGATCTTTGGCGTTTGCCGCGGTCTTCAGATCATCAATGTCGTTTATGGTGGTACTCTTTTTGAAGACATCGATCAATGTTATAAAGATTTAAAAGGCGCACATAAGTATAATGATCCGTCAACCGGTCTTAGCCATGCCGTCAGCATCCGATCCAACAGCCGTTTGCACAAGATATGCAAGCAGGATACCCTCATGATCAATTCTTATCACCATCAGGCAATCCGTGATCTTGCCAAAGGCTTTACAGTAAGTGCAATCAGCGCTGACGGAGTCATTGAAGCAATCGAAAAAGATCGTATTTTAGCAGTTCAATGGCATCCGGAAAAAATATACAATCTTCAACAACAAGCAGCAATATTCGATTATTTTATCCAGTTGGCAGCTCAATAATAGCTGCTTTTTTTGATATCTTCGTAAATAAAAAAGGCGCTGATATAAGCGCCTAAATCATTTATTAGCGGTTGTAGTATTCGATTACCAGCAATTCGTTGACTTCGGTGTTCAACTCGTTTCTTTCCGGCAAGCGGACATAGGTTCCTTTGCGGTTATCCTTATCAACGCTTACGAAATCTTTGGTTGAGATACTGGCTTCAAGAGCTTCGCTGATAATTGCTAAATTACGTGATTT
The DNA here is from genome assembly GCA_949298975.1 of uncultured Bacillota bacterium. Classification (GTDB taxonomy): domain Bacteria; phylum Bacillota_I; class Bacilli_A; order Erysipelotrichales; family Erysipelotrichaceae; genus JAHHTG01. Next base: position 50,710 of record CASFYR010000067.1, read on the forward strand.
TTCTTTAACTTCGATAGTCTGTCCCGGTTTGCAGCGATATGACGGAATGTCTACTTTCTTGCCGTCAACTAAGATATGACCGTGATTGACCAGCTGTCTGGCCTGTCTTCTGGTTGTAGCGAAACCTAAGCGATATACCAGATTGTCTAAACGTGATTCCAACATGATCAATAAGTTGGTACCGGTTACGCCTTGCATCTTTGATGCTTTGACATAGGTGTTGTAGAATTGCTTTTCGCTTAAACCGTACATATGACGGATCTTTTGCTTTTCAGCTTTCTGTAAACCGTAGTTGCTTTGTTTGATCCGTTTGGTAGGACTGCCATGCTGTCCTGGGATGTAAGGACGTCTGGTTAATTCTTCCCCGGTTTCAAGAATCGAGAAATTAAGACGTCGGCTGATGCGCCATACTGGCCCTGTGTTTCTTGACATATTTTCCTCCTGATTTGCGCATAATGGTACAATCGGGTGTAAATCATAACCGAGAGTGTTGATATTAAATCTTTCATCTTAACAGCTGACTACTAATTGCTGACCTTCGTCAGTATCAACGCTGGATTCGGTTACTTTACATGCTGTTACACAATAATGCCTATATACTATATCATTTACCATGAGTGATGTCAAATTAAACTTTAAACCGCGTTGTATCAGCGTATTGAATATGATAAAATACATATAGTAGTTTGTTTGTATAGGAGGTTTGAACATGCCTGAAAATATCCCTTTTGCAGCTGTCGTGGCCGTTTTGATCGTACTGGCCTTAATTATATTATTCTTTTTAGTTAAAAAGATTCAATCGGAAAGTTTAAAAAATGAACTTAAAGACATTAATGTCCGTTTTACCGCCGTCCAGACGGTGCCGCTCACTTTCAAATTGAACAAAGCGACCTATATTGCCAAGATCAATGACGAACTGCAACTGCAGGTTGAAGAATACCGGGAAAAGTATGACCAGTGTCAGAAACATCTCGAACAGCTTCAGGGTCTGATTGACGGCATTGAAGACAACATAGCGATCCGCAATATGCGTCAAGCCAAGGAATCGCTCAGGATCGTTAAAGATAATTTACACGATTCAGAAGCGGAAGTTGCTGAAATCGAACAGTTTTTAGATACGATAACCGAAAGGGAAAATGTTCAGCGGGAATATTCCAATACCTTAAAAGAAAAGTATCGGGAAGTAAAACAGTATGCCCAGGATCGGATGATGGACTTATCGTTTGCCTATGAGGGGATCGAAGATCGCCTAAAAGTTTGTGAAAATTTGTTTTCTTCTTTTGAAGAACAGATCTACGCCAATGATTTTGTCAAAGCTCAGGAAGATCTTGAATATATCGAAAAGAATATCAAAGAGATAAGCGAAAGTATTGACGCAATTCCGGAGCTGGTTCATATTTCCAAAGGAGTGATCCCAATTCTCATTGATGAAGTTGAACGTGAGTATGATCTGACCCGTCAGAGCGGTGTTTATCTTGGTCATATGAATGTCGATACCCGGATGAAGGAGATCAGAAAGAATCTGAATGAAACTTTAAAAAAAATCTCGGCCGCTATGATTGATGGAGCAAAAGGGAATCTTGACGCTATTAAGAATGACTTGAATTCGATTCTGGAGAATCTGGCTATTGAAAACAGCGCTCACGACAAGGTCAAAAAGGATACTGATCGAATCATCAATACGATCAATGATATCGAAAAGACTTATAACTACATTGAAACAGCGTATAAAACCGATCGGGAAAAATATGATTTGGCCGAACTTAGCGATGTGCTCAAGGTTAAAGAGCAGACGATTGCCGGATATAAAAAAGATTATACCGATGTGATGGCCGTTGTCAGTGCCAATATGACCCCTTCAACGGTCGTGATTGAGAGAACCGATAAGATCCTAAATGAAGTTAAGGACACCGATGATCGGTTACATGGCTATAAGAGCCGGATCGATAAAGCTTCAAACGATGAAAATCATGCCCTGACCCAGATTGTTAAGCTGCAGATCGTGCTTAACGAAGTAGAGGTAAAGATTCTGCAATATCGGTTGCCGGCAATATCATTGTCTTATAAAGAAGATCTTAAAACATCCCGTGACAGCATTAACGACCTTAAAGTGTTGTTAAGCGCTATTCCGCTTGATATTCCGAAAATCAACGAAAAATTGGCTCAGACGATCGATTTCGTCTATCACCTCTATAACAATGTCAATAATGTGGTCGGTATGGCATTAATGGTCGAGAATGCTATCGTATTAGGCAATAAATACCGTTCATCTTATCCTGAGGTCGATGCGGAATTATCTAAGGCCGAGTTTGCTTATCTCAATGGCGAATACACGCAAAGCTTGACGATCGCCATTGCCTGCATTGAAAAACTGTTCCCAAAAGACAGCGATCAGAAGATCATGGAGTATGCTAAGAGTGCCTAAGGTTTATTTGGACAGTGTTTCGACCACGCCAGTCAATCCGGAAATACTAAAAACTTATGAAAAACTATCAGCGGATCACTATTATAACAGTGATTCGCTTTATGATGATGGCGTAACGGTTTATCGTTTACAGGAAAAGGCCAGAGAGAATATTGCCGAACTTTTGAAAGTAAAAAAAGATGACCTGATCTTCACCAGTGGAGCCAGCGAGGCAAACAGTTTGGCCATAAAAGGACTGGCTTTGGCAAATCCTGACCGCAGGCATATTATTTCTTCGATCTACGAGCACTCCAGCGTGTATAATGCTTTGGAGCAGCTTCGGCGGACGGCGGGATATGAAATAACTTATCTGTATCCTAATGCAAAGGGGGTTATTGACCCGGATAAAGTAAAAGAAGCCTTACGCGACGATACTCTTTTGGTTTCAATAATGCATGTCAATAATGAGATCGGATCGGTCAATGATATTGATACTATTAAAAAAGTGGTCAAGGCTAATTCCCGGGCTTATTTTCATACCGATACAACCCAGTCACTGGGCAAGATCGCGATCGATCTAAAGGAAGTAGATTTAGCCAGTTTCAGCGCTCATAAGATCCACGGTCTTAAAGGCAGCGGACTTTTATACAAGCGGCAGCACATCAAGATCGAACCGTTGATTTCCGGCGGTCAGCAGGAATATGGCCTCAGAGGCGGAACGTCCAATGCTCCGGCAAATATCGTTTTGGCTAAAACGATAAGACTGGCTTTAGCCGCCCAAAAAAGTAATTATGAACACATCGGGAAACTATACGACCATTGTTTGAGCAAACTTAATGATCTTACCGGTATCACGATTAATTCACCGGCTGCCGGTATTAAAACCATCATTAATTTTTCGACATCAATTCCCAGCGAAGTGCTGCTAAACGCATTGAATTTAAAGGGGATCATGATCTCTTCCCGCTCGACTTGCGGTTCTAGGATCAATGAACCGTCCCGGGTTTTGACTTCAATGGGCATTGCGGACGACCGGGCGGTCAGAATCTCTTTTGATGGTGATAATCGGTTGGAAGAGATAGATTATTTCATTGATGCATTAAAGGAGATATTACAAAAATATGGACGGAATTAAATATGATTATATCGTTTGCCGTTATGGCGAACTGGTTTTAAAAGGCAAGAATCGCAAAGATTTCATCAACCGATTATATGACAATACCCGAAAAGCCCTCAGTGCGTTTCCGACATTGGCCTACGAAAGGAATCATGACGGCATCTTTATTCATCTGAACGAAGAAGATTACTGTCTAGTTATCGATCGTTTGAAGGATGTTTTCGGTTATGCTCATTTCAGCGGGGCTATCCGGGCAGCAAGAGATCTGGAAGATATCAAATCTCAGGCACTGAGTTTAGCTAAACGCAGCATAAAAAAAACTTTCAAAGTGATTGCGAAAAGAAATGACAAGAGCTTCCCTTATTCAAGCGATACGATTAACCGCGAGACAGCTAAAGAAATTTTAACGAATACCGATTTAAAAGTCGATGTCCATGATCCGGCGTTAAAAATATATATTACTGTTAAGAATGACCGGGCATATATCATGGACGACAAGGTCAAAGGTCTGGGCGGTTATCCGGTCGGGATCAACCATAAGGCGTTAGTAATGATGTCAGGCGGTATCGATTCACCGGTAGCGGCTTATTTGAGCATGAAAAGGGGTTTAAAAGTGGAGTGCATTCATTTTGCTTCCATGCCTTATACTTCCAAACAAGCGCTGGATAAAGTGCTTAAACTGGCGCGTTTGGTCAGTTATTACCAGAATGACATCATCGTGCATGTCGTGCCGTTTACCGATTTACAACTGGCAATCTATCAGCATGTTGACGAATCTTATGCGATAACAATCATGCGGCGAATGATGTACCGGATCGCTGATCGGCTGGCCAAGGAACGCCGGATCAATGTTATTACCAATGGCGAAAGCTTAGGACAGGTCGCTTCCCAGACGCCGGAAAGCCTGAATGTTATCGGGTCGGTTTGCGATACATTGATCTTACGGCCGCTTTGTATGATGGACAAGACGGAAATTATTGATCTTTCCCGCAAGATCGGCACCTATGAAACTTCGATTTTGCCGTTTGAAGATTGCTGTACGATCTTTGAACCGAAAGCGCCGATAACCAAACCAAAGGCTGACAAGTGTCAGTATTATGAACAGCGCTTTGATTATGAACATTTGATCGAAGAATGTCTTAAGCATATCGAAAGTGTTAAAATTGTTTATGATCAGAATCAGGATGATGAAGAATTGTTTTAGGAGGATATTGTGATGAATGAATTTAAACAACGCCGTGATCGGTTCATGGAACAGATGGATGATAATTCGATCGCCGTCTTTTTTGCCGGCGAAGAATTGCAGAAGTCAGAGGATGAGGCTTATCCTTTTGCAGTAAATCATAATTTTTACTATCTTACCGGATTGACTAAAGCCGGAATGAGTTTGGTTATGACTAAATTTAATGGTATTACAAGTGACCGGATGTTCATTTTGCCTTATGATGAATTGATGGCAAAATGGGTCGGCGGCCGGCTTAAGGCTGATGAAGTTCAGAGGATCGCTGAAGTTGCGATGGTAAATGAAGCGAGCGAGATGGATGATTTCATCGCCAATGTTTATAATCGCAGCCGCTCTTATGGCGGGCTCAAGGTCTATCTTGACCTTTGGTATTATTCCTCTAAGCAACAGTTAACCCCGGCGATCTTATTTGCTAAAAAAATAAAAGAATTGTATGTCAATGTAACGATTATTGACAGTTATCCGCTTTTGACTGATATGCGTCTGATAAAATCTGAAAGTGAAATCGCTAAAATATCTAAAGCCATTGATATTACCCGCAGCGGCGTTTATGCGATGATGAAGAATGTTCGCCATGGCATGAATGAAATGGTTATGGAAGGGATCTTCGCTTTTGCCTTATGTCAAAGAGGCTGCCGGGAAAATGCTTTCCCGACCATCGCCGCCAGCGGCAAGCGGGCGACGGTTCTGCATTATGCTGACAACGATCAAATCATGGAGGACGGGGAGCTGTTCTTATGTGATTTGGGCGCAACTTACGATCACTATTGTGCGGATATTTCCCGTACTTTTCCAGTCAGCGGCAAGTTTACCGACCGACAGAAAGAAATATACAATGTGGTGCTTGCAGCTCAGAAATTAGTAGAAAACAACGCTCGGCCGGGTATCAGTATCCGCGACCTCAATCAGATGGTGATCGATTTTTATCAGGAAGAATTACCAAAGATCGGTCTTATGAAAGATGTCAGAGAGTATTATTTCCACGGTATCGGCCATCAGCTCGGACTGGATGTTCATGATGTCGATCATACCGGTCAGAATCCTTTAAAACCGGGGATGGTTATTACAAATGAGCCGGGCTTGTATATTGCTGATGAGGGCATCGGCATCCGGATTGAAAATGATCTTCTGATTACCGAAGAGGGCTGTATCGATCTGGCTAAAGACATTGTCAGAGAAGTTGAAGATATTGAAAATCTGATGAAGAAAAAATAAAAGGGGTTATAAGATCCCTTTTATTATTGACCGGATTTGAACTTATAGACATTGATTTGCGCATCGGCAAATATTCGCGCTTCATTTTTCGTTGTTCCGACGCCGTTTGATACATCTAATATCGTATTATCTTTCACATAGCGGCCATGGAAGTATTTCTTGGCTCCATCCGGCAAGAAATTGTTGACAATGAGCAGAATATTGATCTGCCCGCCATGAGAGTGGCCGGCTAAAAGCAAGTCCGTCTTATTGGTGTCGATCTTATCGAAAATATCCGGAGTATGGCATAAAGCGATGGTGTAGGCATTATCGCTTACGCCTTCATACGCCAAAGATATATCCGGGTTTCCTAACATCATTGATTCGATGCCGACAATATTGAGATAAGAACTGCCGCCGTTTCGGACTTTGATATTCTGATTGTTTAAGATACTAAAGTCAGCTGCCGTCAGAATACGGGTAACATTTTCGACAATGATATCGGAATCGATATCGTGATTGCCCAAGACGGCATATTTGCCATAGCGGGCTTTCATATCTTTCAGACCTTGGGTCAGAATTGCTTCTTCGCTTTCATTGAGCAGATTGCGGCTGTAATGATCGACCAAGTCACCGCCAAATAAGATAACATCCGGATCAAAACTGTTGATAAGATCGGTAAGATTTTGCAATTCTTCCTGTTTGATGGAGGTGGTGTAATGGAGGTCAGTAAAAAAGACCACGGTAAATCCGTCTAAATCATGACCAATCTTATCGCTGACAATGGTATTCTCTTCGACGGTTATTACTTTAGGATTGATGAAGAAGGCATTATACGCGGTAAATAAACCCATCAAAACAATGATGAGCAGCAGCAACAATATTTTTTTGTGTTTCATGAACTAATTCTATCATAGATAGCGAAAGATAAAATCACATTATTTTACATATTTGTTTGATATTTTGGCGGCATGTTTATATTAGTATATAAGCGTAAGGTCGATGAGACCTTGCAAGTAAATCCTAAGTATGAATATTTCTATCCCCTTAATTTAAAAATCATAATTAGAAGAAAAACTCCTCCCCCCGAGGAGTTTTTCTTTTATTTAGAAAATCACATTACTTCACATATTTAAACTATAATTGAACTAAAACATTATAGTATGATATGAGCGTAAGGTAAAAGTCCCTTACCGGCATGTCAAAGCGTGCTGCATATTCTATCCCCTTATATAAATATATGAAAAACGCCCCGTGACGGGGCTTTTTCAATAGTTATTTTCGGATAATGTAACTGATCGGTTCAGTAATGCAAGTGTAAGAAAAATACTTATCAATGATAAAATGATCGCCCAAGATCC
>CASFYR010000068.1 GCA_949298975.1 uncultured Bacillota bacterium
GGAGCCTTGGGCTGTCCGTTTGAAAACGATGGGATCAAAGCCAATCGGATCTTAAAGGTCAAAGAATGGTCTGATCATCTGCTGAATCTGGGGATTGACGCCATCTTATTTAACCCGGTTTTTTTGGCCAAGACCCACGGTTATGATACGACGGATTACTATCATCTCGATAATCGTTTGGGCGATAACGATGATTTCGCCGACGTTGTCGATCACTATCACCGATTAGGGATCAGAATTATCATTGATGCCGTCTTCAACCATGTCGGACGCAGTTTTTTTGCCTTTGAAGACGTATTATCCCGACGGGAGAACTCCCCGTATCGTTATTGGTTCAAGGTTGATTTTAGCGGCAATAACCGCTATAACGATCATCTCAGTTATGAAAACTGGGAAGGAAACGATAATTTGGTAAAACTGAATCTGCAAAACGAAGAAGTCATCACCTATTTATTGAATGTTACCGATTACTGGCGGCAAACTTTTAAAATTGACGGTCTTAGATTAGATGTTGCCTATTGTCTTGATGAAAATTTTTTAAGACGGTTACACGATCACACCAAAGCTGCTGATCATCAGTTTTTCCTTTTAGGAGAAACGCTGCATGGCGACTACAATCGCTGGATGAATGAAGCAATGTTGGATACCTGCACCAATTATGAGTGCTATAAGGGTCTTTTCTCCAGTTTTAATTCCTATAATCTCTTTGAGATCCTTTATGCCTTCAACCGCCAGTCCGGCAAGGAAAACTGGTGTCTTTACCGTGGAAAACGCTTATTCAATTTTGTTGATAATCACGATGTCACCCGGATCGCTTCCAATTTGACCAACGAACATCATTTACCGTTAATTTATGTGATGCTGATGACGATGGTTGGTATTCCTTGTATCTATTATGGCAGCGAATGGGGAATGAAAGGTGAAAAGAACTGGAACGATTCCGATTTGCGCAAAGCTGTTGATAAGATGGAAGACAATGACTTAACCGCTTTTATCAGTCATCTTATCAAAATCAAACACAGCCATCCGGCCTTAAACGATACATATTACGAGCAGAAAGCCTTAACCAATACTGCTTGCGTATATGAGCGAAAAAGCGCTGACGAAGTGCTCTGGATCGCGATCAATATCAAAGATGAACCGGTCACGCTTAATGTCAATATTCAGGCTGCAGCCGTTGATTTACTGAGCGAAAAACCGGTCGATATCGCTGGATCGATTACTTTAAAACCATATCAGGCCATGATCTTGAAAGCCTGATAAAACTATCAAACTGCAAAACGACCGCAATGACAACTTTCCTTAGATTTGGGAGAATACACCAAAACACGAGCAATTACAAAGAGATATTAATTGGCATAAGTAAATGCCGTCAGGAGAAAACCAATGTTATTGATACGAAAACTGCAGCCCAGCGATGACCGCATGGCTATTGGCAGGATATATGAGGTTAGCTGGAAATTCGCATACAAAGAATTGCTTCCGCAAAAATACCTTGATAATCTGTCCGCAGATCAATGGGCAAATATGCTTGACATGCCTAACCGGCATTCTTTGATTGCCGAACTTGGCGGAAAGATGATCGGCATAGCAAGCTATGGTGGGTCACGAGATATCGAAGATGAAAAACGAGGTGAAATATATTCTATTTATCTTTTGCCTCAATATATCGGCAATAGTTATGGCAAACATCTCATTAGCGCCGTAATTGCCCAGCTGCAGGTTTTGGGTTACAAAAGTATTTTTCTTTGGGTGCTCAAGGATAACCTTAGAGCGAGGAGGTTTTATGAAAAAACCGGATTTGTTTGCAGCAATAAAAGTAAAAAGGTTGAGATTGGTGGCAAAACAGTTACCGAAGTACAATACATAATTACGGATGATTGAAAAAAATAATGTAAAGATTATGATCGACAGTCGCGGCATAAGGCCGGTTCATTTCATTCTATATGGAATAGCTGATGATCATTTTGAAAGAATGAAAATATGTTTGAACCACGAAAAGCTAATAAAACTATTATCATGCTGCATATTTAAAGCACATGACCGACCGCAATAAACAAAACATAAAAACCGCCTCAATGACTTAATGAGACGGTTTTTGTTGTTTATGGATTTAGTTAAACGACGATATTGACCATTCGCCCTTTAATGACAAAATGTTTATTGATCGCTTTGCCGGCAAGCAGATTGACAATGCTTTCCTGCTTTAAGGCCAGTTCATATAGTTCCTCATCGCTCATGCCCGGACGATCCTTGAATTTAGCCCTGACCTTGCCGTTGATCTGAACGACGATCTCGATCTCATCGAGCACCAGTTTAGCTGAATCGTATGTCGGCCACTGCCTGTAGGCCAGATCATCCCGCCCGGTAAGGATCTGATACATCTCCGAGCCGATATGCGGTGCAAAACAAGACAGCATCTGAATGAAATTGACCGCATAATCCTTCGGTACGGCATCGGTCTTATAACACTCGTTGATAAAAATCATCATCTGCGAGATAGCTGTGTTAAGATTAAGCGTTTCAATGTCCTCGGTAACTTTTTTAACCGTATAATTATAGACATAATCCAGTTTTGCATTAGGCTCATCTTTGATCTTGCCCGACTCAACCATTAACCGCCATACCCGCTCAAGCCACTTGCGGATCCCTTCCGCACCCTGCTCAGACCATGGCTTATCCGCCTCCAAAGGTCCCATGAACATTTCATAGACCCTTAAGGTATCAGCGCCGTATCGTTTGGTAATGTCATTAGGATTAACGACGAATTCCGGATAGCGTTTGCCCATTTTGATACCGTTGGCGCCAAGGATATAGCCTTGATGCACCAGCTTTTTAAACGGTTCATCACATGGGACCAATCCTTTGTCATAAAGGTAATTATTCCACATTCGGGCATAAAGAAGATGCCCGACCGCATGTTCCGGCCCACCGATGTAAAGATCGACCGGCAGCCAATGCTTAAGCAATTCATAATCTGCAAAACAACTGTCGTTATGCGGATCGATATAGCGCAAGAAGTACCAGCTTGACCCAGCACTGCCAGGCATCGTACTGGTCTCTCTTTTGGCCTTTTTACCATGATAAGTCACATTGACCCATTCTGTCGCCTTGTCAAGCGGCGAATTTGCTCCCTTGCTTGGGCCGTAATCGTCAAGTTCCGGCAAGATCAGCGGCAGATCTTCATCATCAATAACGCCGATCGTACCGTCTTCGTAGTGAACAACCGGGATCGGTTCGCCCCAATAACGCTGCCGGGCAAAAATCCACTCCCTGATCTTGTAATTGATCTGCTTGCTGCCGATGCCTTTTTCACTTAGCCACTCGATCATCTTATCGATTGCCGTCTGCTTATCAAGACCGTTTAAGAAGCCAGAGTTGATATGTAAGCCATCGCCGGTATAAGCCGCTTCTGCGATGTCGCCGCCTTCGATCACGGCAATGATATCGATGCCGAATTTCTTGGCGAATTCATAGTCCCGCTCATCATGAGCCGGAACGGCCATAATTGCGCCTGTGCCATAGCTCATCAAAACATAATCAGAGATCCAGATCGGGATCAGTTCCTCATTGACCGGATTGACCGCATAGGCACCGGTAAACACACCGGTTTTATCCTTGTTTAGTTCGGTTCGTTCCATTTCTGACTTGGTTGCGCAGATCTTTTGATATGCCTGAACCGCTGCCTTTTGATCGGCGGAAGTGATTTTATCGACCAATGGGTGTTCGGGCGATAAAACACAATATGTCGCTCCAAACAAAGTATCGGCTCTGGTTGTAAAGACATCGAAAGTTTCCTCGTGATTTGCGATCTTAAAGCAGATCTTAGCCCCTACCGACTTGCCGATCCAGTTACGCTGAATCTCTTTTGTGCTCTCAGGCCAATCCAGTTTATCAAGATTAGCCAATAGTTTTTCCGCATAGGCTGGGATATCAATGATCCACTGGCGCATATTGCGTCTTACGACCGGATAACCGCCTCTTTCCGATTTACCGTCAACCACTTCATCGTTAGCCAAAACCGTGCCCAGTTCCTCACACCAGTTGACCGGCATCATAACACATTTGGCAAAACCGTCTAAGAATAACTGCTTAAAAATCCATTGCGTCCATTTATAATAGTCCGGATCGCAAGTCGATACCTGTTTTGACCAGTCATAAGAAAGACCCAGTGATTTAAGCTGTGCCTTAAAGGTTTCGATATTGGCTTTCGTAAAGCCTTCCGGATGGTTGCCGGTCTGAATCGCATACTGTTCGGCCGGTAAACCAAACGAGTCAAAACCCATCGGATGCAAAACATTATAACCCTGCATCCTCTTCATCCGGGAAACAACATCACTGGCCGTATAGCCTTCCGGATGGCCGATATGCAAACCAACCCCTGAAGGATATGGAAACATATCCAAACAATAATACTTCGGCTTGCTGAAATCATGGACATCGGTCTTGAATGTCTCATTGGCATCCCAAAAAGCCTGCCATTTCTTTTCGATTTGCTGATGATCGAATGTCATAACTATCCTCCTTAAAATAAAAACGTCCCTTCTAAGGACGTCAAATAACGCGTTACCACCTTAGTTCATGCCAAAGGCATGCACCTTGAAAGCCTGTATCGTCGCTTAAACGCTTAATCGTTCTTTTGTAAACGAGTTCATCTGTTGAGCATATCCCTCTCACCTGCCGGAAACTCTCTTAAATGCCGCTCAGATTACTACTTTTACCGATTACTAGTATATTCTAATATTTTTATATGAATAATTCAATATTTAAAAATAAGTTACCGGCTTTTTATTTTATAGTATAATGATATATATTTATATCGGGGGACAGAACTATGAATGTGGTATTTATTTCACCTAATTTTCCCAAGAATTTTTATAATTTCTGTCGGGCTTTAAAGCAGAATTATGTCTGTGTTTTGGGAATTGGAGACGAGCCTTATGATAATCTCGATCATAATGTCAAAGAAAACCTGAATGATTACTATTGTGTTTCTTCATTAGAGAATTATGAGGAAGTATATCGGGCTTTTGCCTTTTTCATCCATAAGTACGGGCGGATCGATTTTGTTGAATCGAACAACGAATACTGGCTGATGCAGGATGCTCATCTGCGCACCGATTTTAACGTCAACAGCGGAATCAAAGACGACGAGATCAGATATATCCGCTATAAAAGCGCTATGAAGGAATGTTATGCCAAAGCCAAGGTCAAGACTGCCCGTTTTCACTTGTGTACCGATTATGATGCCGGCAAGAAATTTGTCAGCGAGGTCGGCTATCCGGTCATCGTCAAACCGGATGACGGGGTCGGTGCTTCAGAAACGCATAAGTTAAAAAATGATAAGGAATTAAAAGCGTTCTATCAAACAACGCACCACCATCAGATGATCATGGAAGAATTCATTGACGGCGATCTCATCTCTTATGACGGTATTGCCGATGCAAAAGGCGATGTCGTATACGAAACCGGCCATATCTTCCCATATCAGGTCATGGATATCGTCAACGATCAGCTGGATTGTTTCTATTTCTCCCGCAAAGAGATTCCGGCCAATCTGCGCCAAGCCGGGCAGGCCGTTGTTAAGGCTTTCCCTTGCCGCAGCCGGTTCTTCCATCTGGAGTTCTTCCGTTTGCGCCATGATAAAGCAGGTTTAGGCCAAAAAGGTGATATTATCGGCCTTGAAGTAAATATGCGGCCACCGGGCGGACCAACGGTCGATATGATGAATTATGCCAGTGATATTGATGTATATCGGATCTGGGCCAATATTGTCGTATATAACAAACCAATGATCGATAATACGACGAAAAAGTATTACACCGTTTACGCCGCAAGGCGCAAAGGCAACAAATACCCGCATTCGTTGGAAGCGATCCGCCAGGAATATAAAGACCGGATCGTCATGGAGGAAGATGTACCAGAGATCACTGCCGGGGCAATGGGCGATCATCTTTTGATCGCAAGACTTGATAAACCGGAAGAGATCGATGATTTCGTCAACAAAGTAATTGGAGGAAAAGTAAATGCAGACGAACTATTATAGCGAATATTCGTATAATCTAAATCGTAATATGGAATTTAAGACCTATGGACATGCCGGATTGCCGATCATTGTTTTTCCGGCTCAAAACGGCCGTTTCTTCGATTACGAAAACTTCGATATGGTAAATGCTTTGAGCAGTTTTATTGAAAACGGCAAGATCAGGCTGATCTGTGTCGATTCTATCGATGCTGAATCATGGTCTTTGGAAAACGGCGACTACCATAACCGTATCGAAAAACAAGAAGCCTATTTTCGCTATATCAATGACGAACTATATAATCGTATCATTGCCATCGCCGGCGATGACTATCGCGGCAAAGTCGGTCTTACCGGCTGCTCGATGGGAGCGACCCATGCCCTGAATTTCTTTTTGCGAAGACCGGATCTGTATAACGGCGTCATTGCTTTAAGCGGGGTCTATCACGCTTCCTATTTCTTCCCGAATTATAACGATGAGATGATCTATCTCAATTCTATTACCGATTATTTACCGAATATGAATAATGATCATCCTTATTTGCCATTATACCGTCAAAGCAAGATCATCGTTTGCGTCGGTCAGGGAGCGTGGGAAGATGAGGCGATCGAAGACACAAAAATCATCGAAGATTCATTTAAACGGCTGGGCGTCGACGCCTGGATCGATTACTGGGGCTACGATGTCAATCATGACTGGCCTTGGTGGCGGACACAGATCGCCTATTTTATGCAGTATTATGTGGAGTAAAGATGCTGAAGAAAGAAAAGATTAACATTTCGATCTATAAAACTAAACGGACATTGCATATTTATTTGCCCGATAATCTCAAAAAAGGTCAAAGATGTCAGGTTATTTATATGTTTGACGGTCATAACCTCTTTTTGGACGAAGATGCGACTTATGGCAAATGCTGGGGCTTAAAAGATTATTTTGATAAACGGCATGCACCGGTCATCATTGTCGGGATCGAGTGCAATCACGAAGGCAATCAGCGGTTATGTGAATTCTCGCCCTATGATTTTAGCGACCCGGAATGGGGAGATATTAAAGCCAGCGGCAAAGAGCTGACCAAATGGATCGTCGAGGAACTGAAACCATATATCGACCGCAAATATCCAACGCTCAAAGACCGTAAAAACACTTCGATCGGCGGCAGTTCGATGGGGGGACTAATGGCACTTTATGCCGGTATAACCTATTCTGAAGTCTTTGGCCGGGCATTATGTCTTTCCCCTTATACCTATCATGTGATCAACGATCTGCTGGCTGATCTCAAGAAAGCCAGCATCAATAATGACACGATGTTTTATATCAGTTATGGCTCCAGGGAATGTGCTAAAGCCAATGCGATGTTTCACTATACTGAACAATTGCTTAAAATACAGCGGGCGATCAATAATCGGGCGATCGTCTTTATGCATCTGTTTTTAGGACACTATCACACTGAAAGTGACTGGGCCAAGGAAACCAGGATCTGGTTTAAAGAATTAGGTTTTAACAGAAAAGCTCATAATTGAGCTTTTCTTTTTCCTTTAGTATAATTAGTGACATGAATAATCCTTTTCCTTACAGCCTTGACAACAAGCGTTACCATACCTTCAATTATTATTTGAAAAGCACTTATCATCATAAAACAGCTAAAGTGATGCTGGACGGCGGCTTTACCTGCCCCAACCGCGACGGTACCAAAGGATATGGCGGTTGCACTTTTTGTTCGCTTAAGGGCAGCGGTGATTCCAATTTCTATGCCGATCATCAAATTGTCGAGCAGTTCGCCAAAAATAAAGCGATCATGCAAAGAAAATGGCCGTATTGTCTTTTAATCCCCTATTTTCAGTCTTTCAGCAATACCTATGGCCCGCTTGATAAAATCAAAAGCATGACCGAACCATTTTTATCAATGGCCGATGTTCCTGCCATTACCTATGCTACCCGCTGTGATTGTCTCAGCGACGAAGTCATCGCTTACCTTGACGCGCTGACGGCGCAAAAAGACATCTGGCTGGAACTGGGTTTACAGACCTCAAATGATCAAACTGCCCTTTTGATCAACCGCGGCCACTCTTTTGCCGAGTTTTTATCAGCAATGGCAAAATTAAAAACAACAAAGATCAAGACCTGTATCCATATCATTAACGGACTTAAAGGCGAAGATAAAACCGCCATGATAAAGACGATTACCGATATCAGCCATCTGTCCTTTGACGCGATCAAGATCCACATGCTGCATATCGTCAAGAATACCAGAATGGCCGACGAATATCTTAATAACCCCTGGCCGCTGCTTACCAGGGAGGAATATATCGATATCGTCATCAGCCAACTGGAACTATTATCACCAAACGTAATCATCGAAAGGCTCACCGGTGATCCCGTTCAAAGCGATTTGATCGCCCCTTTTTGGACCGTTAAAAAGATCGATGTCTTAAACGGCATTGATAAACAAATGACCAAGATGGATACATATCAGGGGAAATACTATGCGCACGACCACTTATAATCATAAATATCTCTCGCCTCTGCTGAAAAAAGAAATGGTAGGGATCGACCTTACTTTGGGCGGCGGCAATGATACGGTCTTTTTAGCTGAAAAAATCAGGCGTGTCTACGCCTTTGATATCCAGCCAGCCGCAATACTTGAAACCAAGACCAGAGCCGGCGATCTTCAAAATATCATCTACATCAATGCCAGCCACGCCCTTTTAAAGGAATATGTCAAAGAAAGGGTCGATATTGTCATGTTTAATTCCGGCTATTACCCTCATGGCGATCATAATTTGACAACCGATCCCGCCTCTTCGCTGACTGCACTTCAAGCTGCCTATGATCTGCTTAAAGACGGCGGTTATCTTTCTGTCGTCCTGTATCGCGGGCATAAAGGCGGACTAACGGAAGCCAATCTTTTGACCGAGTGGATCTTGGGCGATCATTTTATCATTGATAAGTATTTTTCTTACACTTGCATTACTGAACCGATCAGTTACATTATCCGAAAATAAC
>CASFYR010000069.1 GCA_949298975.1 uncultured Bacillota bacterium
TTTATAATCAAACATAAAAATATAAAAAATAAAAATAAGCCTCTTCAAATTTATATGAAGAAGCTTATTTGTCAACAGTCTGAAGATTGCTTTTAAGCAATCTTATTCACCAATTCCATATTGCTGATAAACGACCTCTTTGAGCAGATCGATCGGCAATGGTCCGGCATTTAAAATACTGGTGTGGAAATCTTTTAAAGTTACACTGGCATCAGTTGATGTCACCTTGGCATAGAGATCATCAAACTGCAGACCCGAACCATAATAGCAGATAAAACCGCCCGGCATGAACTGTAATTGTTCAATTAAGCCCTCAGCATCAGAACCGGTCAGACCAAACATTTCCTCAACATCATCGCTGATATCTTCGCCGTAATAATTAAGCTGGGTATCCAGTTCCAAAATGACGATGTAAGTTAAAGTATCGTTTAATTCATAGATCTCGGCCGCGCTTGGATCGGCGGCATATTTTGCGCTCAAACGCTGAACGTAGTTTGCGTAACCCTCGGTATAGCCGATATTGCCAAAGAGAGAATAAATATATGGCAATTCAATATCTGTCATATAAATGTTCTGGTACATGTGGCCCGGGAAACCTTCGTGGGCGATGGTTAAAAAATCTGATTGCGTATATGCTCCGTTAAGCATCATCTGCTGAGTTGCATCCTTATCATCAAGTGTGCCGGTCAGATAAAAGGCACCGACTCCCGGCATCAAAACACCAAACTGTTCCGGAAGTTCCACCATGTTGTAAGGAACGTCGCTGATTGACGGAAAATCTTCGCTGATAGCTTCTTTTAAATAATTCAATACATCATTCGGATTATTCTGGTCGCTGAAAGTAAAATTGCCATACATGATCGAATCCAGCTCGGAAGCGTCGTATTGACCTAACAGACTTAACACATCACCTATAACCGTCTCATATTTATCCAGGACATAATCTTCATACTCATCCACCTTCTTAAAACCGGAATAATCATAAACAAGGTTCTCGAAGTATTCTTTGCCATATTCCAAATCGGCCAGCACTGTTCCATCCGCTTGTTTGACATCCAGCGCCATTAAGCCGTCTCTGATGCCCTGATAAAATGAACGGAGATTATTTTCAAGGTTGGCTTTAACTTCAGCGATATATTCGGCTTTTGTATTGTCATCAAGATCCAATGTTTCAATCTTAGTGACAAAATCATCGACCATAAAAGCAAAATCAGCCTTCTGCAAAGAATCATCGAGATTGGCAATAGCCAATTCTATTTCGCTTGGCGTCATGCCATAGCCGTTATCTTGTCTTTCTTGTTCAAAAGATAAGAGTTCAGTCTGAAAATCACTTAATGTATTCATCAAGTTGATATATGATTTAACATCATTCTCATTGCGCAGATTATAGAAATACAAAGTAATGAAGACGTTGGAAACAACTCCCTCGTAAGCGCCCAGAACATTGTTGGCTAAATAATAATTGTTAGCCATCGGAATCTCGTTTATCCCGTCAGATGTGATATATTCGATAAAATCATAAGTTATCTTATTCATATCATCAAGATCGTCATATTGATATGATTCGTTCTCTTTTTGGATTTCTTCAGTTATTTCTGTCATTTTTTCTGCTTCAGCAATACTGTAACTGTCCCAGTTTGCTACTTGCGGGTTGATACCGATAGCTGACGGGTCGGCAAAAAGCTGATTGATGATCGTTTCATCCCCTTCAAATATCATTGACGGAATCTCATTGACAAATTCCTGATATTCGGCATTGATTTTGGCTAACTCTTCCGGATCGGCGCTCTGTTTGCAAGCTAATAGCGAACAGACCATAAAAACGGTTGTCAGTAATATAATAATTTTTTTCATAAAATACCTCTCGTAAGATGATTATACCACAACTAGTGCTTAGCATTGATACCTTTGATATAGGCAACCAAAAAGACAATCACACCGATCAGCAGGATCAGTCCGATCAATTTGATTACGATACCAGTAATAACAAATAACATTCGGATCCCCAAAATCACCAATAAAGCGATAAGGATCAAAGTCAGGACATTCTTTAATAATTCTTTCATTCTTCTGCCTCCAATTGCGGTTGTCTGAGCAAGCATTCATCTATCTCGCTTCGACTGATCAAACCTAAGCTTTGCATATCATTCAGCACTTTAATCTGCCGTTTATATGTATGGGGATTATCATTTGACAATTGATAATTCCCGGGGCTGTTGGGAATAGCGGCCAGCAGTGACGCTTCATACAGATCCAGTTCCGCCGGTTCTTTGCCAAAATAGTTCATCGAAGCCTCATATATGCCAATATTCCCGTCACCGTAATTGATCACATTGACATACATTTCAATAATTTCGTTTTTACTGTAACAGTCTTCAAAATCATATATAAAAAACAGCTCGGCCACTTTTCGTTCAAGACTGGTTTCATAATTAAAGTAGACAATCTTTGCCAGCTGCTGCGTTATCGTGCTGCCCCCTTCGACCAGTGACATTGAGCTGATGTTTTTGACTATCGCCCGGCCCAAAGCTATAAAGTCAATCCCCTCACGAATATAAAAACGGCGATCCTCCACAGCATAAGTAGCTTCGAGCAAAAACGGACTGATATCCTCATACTCCGTATAATTATCGTTGTTCAGCATCAGATACTCCCGTACTTCAGCCACCGGCAATTCACTTTTTGCTTCCTCGTAACGGTTATAAGAGGTATAAAAAAGGATGCTGCTTAAAGCGACCACCAGAATAAATAAACCGATAAACGATATCTTGAGCCATTTTCTCATAGATCAATTATAACACCCAAATAAAAAATGATGAATAATTCATCATTTTTACTGTCCCATTGACTTCATGATTGCTCTGATCTGAGCTTCGGAAGGTTTTCTTCCCATCTGCAAGAACATCGCTCTGATCATTTTTTCATTGATCGGAGGATTTTCCTTGATCTGTTTTTGAATATAGTGACGGGTAATAAAGAAACTTGCGACGCCGCCGACAATAAGACCGATCACAAAATACAGCAATGATGTCCAGAAATCCATATTCACACCCCTTTACTCTAAACTGTATTAATTCTACCTGATGGCAGATAATTTGTAAATAAGCAGGTCTAAGGGCTGTAAAATTTCCTGGCTTCTCCCAGGTGGGTATCCTATATCACCCTTTAGGATTCCGACTTTAAAGCCAGCCTTCTACACCAGATGATAACAAACGGATTCCCGATTACAATATGTAGGAATTTTATCGAGATCCCTTAGACAAGATTATTATATCAATAATTTAGGATAATAACAGTCTTGACAATTACTTTTTCTTTTTAAATAGGCCAAATAAGCCGCCGTTATGTTTTTTCTCTTCTTTATTTGGCATTAAAATCGTTTCTTCTTTCAGGTAACGGTCAAACTTGTGATAAAACTCATCAAAGAAAGTATCAGATAGTTCTTCGGTCTGACGAATCTTCTTTTCGTATTCTAACCGCAGCTGGCTGATATTGGTCTTCATTGCTTCCAAACGGCGATCCAAGCGTTCTTTTTCTTCCTCCATCATGGCAATGGCTTTATCGTTCAGCTTGTGGACATTTTGGTTTTCCTTCTCATAGTCTGCTTTAAAGCCGTAATCAAATTCGATCACCGATAATGCATCCTGCAAAAGGTCAGCCCCGATATCTTTGGCCGCTTCGTTTATTTGCTGTTGAAGTTCAGCCTTTTTTTGGCTTAATCTATCGCGTTTCAGCTCAAAATCAGCTTTAGCTAATTCAATATCCTTCTGGTATTGGCTCTGCAGATCGCTCTCTTTCTGGCGGTATTCATCGATCAAATCGCTTTTGGTCTGGTTCAATTCTTTTACCGATTGATCATATTCTTCCATTTTGGCGGCAATGAACTCATCAAACTGTTTTTCCACTGCTTTTTTTGCATGTTCGTTATGAGTTTTAAAATGTTCTTTTTCGGCTGCTAAATTATCGATGGTCTTTTTGAGTTCAGCTATCTGCAGATCGCTTTCGGCTTCCAGTGTCGCCATTTCTCTTTCACAATCGTTGAATTTTTGATGATAATCTTCCTCGATCATCTTCAATGATTTCTTCGTATCATCAATCAGATCTTGCAGTTTGGATTTATCCCGTTCATTATCTGCCATAAGCAATGTTTTGACCTTTTCGAGATCTTTGATACGATTCATTTTTTCGTCATTAACTACGCTTAACGCCAAGATCCGCTGTCTGACTTCGATCTTGAGATCGTTCAGCTTTTCGTCATATTCCTTTTTGGTGCTAAGGTACTCATCTTCTAATCTATTCTTGGTCTGGTTATATTCCGTCAGCAATTCCTTGGCTTTTTCACAAACCTTTGCCTTTTCATCTTCCAGTCCCCGCTTGAAATCATTTTTTAATTCCTCAATCTCAGCTAAACGCTGATCCAGGCTTTGCTGAAGCTTGGCATTCTCCTCTTCGCCGCAACGAATCTCATCATCAAAAGAACTCTTCTGAGCAGTCAATTCCTCTTCAAGCGTTTTTTTCGTGTAATCGATATTGGCTGCCAAAACCTCTTCTTCACCATTCTTTTCGCTGATCAGCAGATCTAAAGCATCCTGCCGTTCTTTGGTGAAATCAGCCTTTTTTTGATCGTAATCAGCTTTAAACCGGTCGAGTTCTTCATTTAAACTTTGCATCAATTCCTTAAGTTCGCTTTCATATCGTTCCTTATCGTTTTCAATCGAAGCGATCTTGGCAAGTTTCTCTTCCTTTAAACGATTGAGATCGGCTTCTTTTTCAGCCAATTTTTGTTCGTGCTCCCGTTTTTGATTATCTATTGACAGCTGAAGTTCGCCTGCTTCATCTTTTAAAACAGCGAGTGCGGCCTGATGTTCGTCTTTGATCGCCGCCATATCGTCAATGATCGTTTTTTGCTGATCCTTCAATTGCTGCAGTTCGTCCTCGATCTTAGAAACAGCAGCGTTCTGTTCTTGCATCAGTTGTTCGTTGCCAGAAGTGAAATCAATCTTCAAGGCATCCAGTTTCTCCTGCTGGCTGGCATTAAGTGCATTTAATGCTGTCTGATGAACGCTGATAGCAGTTTCGTAGTCGCTCTTTTCCTGCATGATCTGAGTCTTAATATCTTCGCATTCCTGCTTTAATCTGGTTTCGTTTTGAGTGAAAGCCTGATTAATCTCTTCCTTTTTTCTTGCAATCAGATCTTTTTCCTTAACAAAATCGGCGTTGATCGCTTCTGTTTTTTGTTCATATTCATTTTGCAGATCGATCAGACGGGTATCAATGTTCAAAGCAAAGCTTTCGTGCTCGCGTTCCAATTGATCCTTCTCATCCTCAAAATGCTTGGTGATCTCTTCGCATTTTAAGGCGAACTCAGCCTTTAAATTTTCCTCTTGCTGGGTTTTTTCCTCTTTGGCTTTATCCATCGAGGTCTGATGATCGGCTTGCAGTTGATGCTTGGTAGTATCAAGCGTGCTTAATTCGCCCTTTAGCTCTTCGATCTTGGCTTCAAGATCTCTCTTGCGGTCGTCAAGACGGGAAATCTCCTGCTCACTGTCTAAGCGAGCTGATTCATGGCCGCTGATCATTTCGGCTTTTTCCTTGGCAAACGACTCTTTGCTCAAATTCAGATCGGCATTTAACTGGTCGATTTCGTTTTTAACCGCCAGTTTCTGTCTTTCCAGTTCCTGCGACTTTTCTTGGAAATCGTGTTTCAAAGCTTCCATTCGGTTTTGATAATTAATCTCTTCCTTAATATAGAACAATTCCCATTTATTCTTTTCGCTTTGCAACTTCTCCGCCAAAGCGGTGATCGCTTTTTCGTATTCCCTGGCGTTGTCTTTGGATGCCTGAACTGCCTTTTGAATATCGGCTTTCAGGGCTGACAGTCTTTGATCGGTGCTCGCTTCCAGATCTTTCTTTTCCTGATGCAGCTGTCCGATTTTTTGATGATAGCTCTCCTTGGTCTCCGTCAGCTGCTGTTTCAATTTTTGACTTTTATCCTGCAAAGCTGCTTCCAAGTCATTTTTCTGACTTTGAAGATCTTTTCTTAAAATATCTAGATCGCTTTTAAGTATGGCTTGATGTTCCTGCAGCTTATCTTCATAAGCGCCCTTTAAACGGTCGCTTTCAGCATTTAAATCACTCTGGAATTCTCTTAATTCTTTTTCCATCGCTCCTTTAGCTTCGACGATCGATGTTTGTAGATCGCTGATCTTATCTTTTAACTGTTTTAATTCTTCCTCCGCTTGTTTTTCGCTTTGAAGAAGATTCATTTTCTTCAAGGTAAAATCTTTGATCTCGAGGTCATATTCGTTCATCATCCGCTCTTTTTCATTAGTGATATCGGTCTTGCTTTTCTTATATGATGCATCAAAAAACTTCTTCTTTTCAATCAGTTCCAGAAGTTCCTTCCGTTTAGTTTCCAATAATTCATTGATCTTATCTTCCATCTTGCCCAATTCCTCTTTATATCCATTTAACCTCTCATCACCCTCTTTTTTCAGTAATGACAATGTCTTTTGGTAATCATTTTCACCTTCGGTCAGTTTCTGCCGGTGGTCTTCATCCAGCTTGGTATTTGTCGACAGCCATTGCTGATACTCTGCTTGCGTTTCAGCCAGCAGTTTCGCCGAACGCTGCTTGCCGTCCGATAGAATATCGCTTGCTTCTTTTAATTGTCTTTCATAATGATCGCTCATCTGCGAAAGCAATGATTCATATTTATCGATCTGCTTTTGCATCTTACGGCCGTATTCCTCTTTATGAGCAGTCAGGTCAGCCGTTATGATCTGCTTATTCTGATCATAGATTTTGCTTAAGTTTTCCATCTTATCGGCAAAGTCGCTGGCTAAAAGCCCTTTGACCTTATCGTACCGGTTAGCGATCGTATCCTTGCGGGATGCACCGTTAACACCGATTCGCTTTAGATTTTCTTCTTCCCGGTTCAAATCGATCAGCAACTTCTGTTTTTCTTCTTTAATTTGCTGTAATCTATCGTTCAGCTCTTCTTGATGATCGCGCAGTTCATGATTAAGTTTGACAATTCTTTCGTCGTTATCTTCACGAACTTGCTCATTTAATTCCTTCAGATCTTCAATCTCATCCGTCATTGCCGCCATTTCATTTTTTATGGCAGTCATCATCTCATCAATCTCTTTTTCACTTAATTTGTTTACTTTTAATTTATCGAATATATTGATCTTCATAGGTGTAATTATACTATTATTTACAGATTATTTCATCAATGACAATAAAAAGAACTGAATTTATTTCAGTTCTTCTTTTCGACAAGCGATGCCAAGATCGCTTAATTGCTTATCATCAACGACATTAGGGGCTTCCGACATCAAACACATCGCACTGGCCGTTTTTGGGAAAGCTACGACATCTTTGATATTATCGGTATCAGAAAGGATCATGATCAATCTCTCCAAGCCAATCCCGACTCCCAAATGCGGTGGAGCGCCGTATTCAAAGGCTTCCAAGAAGAAGCCAAACTTCGCTTTAGCCTCTTCATCACTTAATCCGAGGGCTTCAAATACTTTGGCCTGAACTTTGGAATCGTGGATCCGTACCGAGCCGGACAACAATTCATAACCGTTTAAGACCAGATCGTAAGCTCTGGAAAGGCAATGAGCCTTATCGCTTAAAAGTTTATCGATGTCTTCTTCTCGGGGCGATGTAAACGGATGATGGCAGGCAACATAGCGATCTTCCTCTTTGGAATATTCATACATCGGGAAATCGGTAACCCAGGCAAATTTATATGAATTACGGTCGATCAGATCGAGATCTTTGGCTACTTTTAGTCTTAACGCTCCCAAAGATGTGCTTGCTACACCATATTCATCAGCGATTATCAAAACGAGATCGTTAGCGCCGAGCGCCAAAGTATTGATCAGACCGCTCTTTTCTTCGTCACTCAAAACCTTAGCCAAAGAACCGCTGAATACCTGTCCGTCATACTTCAGATAAGCCAGGGCTTTGGCCCCATATATTTTCGCAGTATCCGTCAAATGGTCAATATCTTTACGGGAGAATCTGTCGGCGGCATTTTTAACCACCATGCCTTTGATTATCCCGCTATTAGATAGAACATTTTGGAAAACCGTGAAGGCCGTTTTGGTAAACAGTTCATTGAGATCGTTCAATTTCATATCAAAGCGCATATCCGGTTTATCACTGCCGTAATATTTTATCGCATCATGATAACTGATTCGATCAAACGATCCCAGTTTTATCCCTTTGGTTTCACTAAATACCGCCTTCATTGCACCCTCAACTACGGCAAAGATATCTTCTTCATCCGCAAAGGACATTTCGATATCGATCTGGGTAAATTCCGGCTGGCGGTCAGAACGCAAATCTTCATCCCGGAAACAGCGGGCAATCTGGAAATAGCGGTCGATACCGCCGATCATCAAAAGCTGTTTATATATCTGCGGTGATTGCGGCAAGGCATAAAAACGGCCGTGATACAAACGAGAAGGAACCAAATAATCTCTTGCTCCTTCCGGTGTCGATTTGGAAAGGATCGGTGTTTCCACTTCAATAAAATTCAAATCGTGCAGATAATTACGGAAAATACTGGTAACTTTATCACGCAAAAGCAGCTTATCTTTGATCGGATTGCGGCGAAGATCAAGATAGCGATATTTAAGCCGGATATCTTCTAAAGCATCTGTTTCATCAGCAATGATCATCGGTGTTGTCTTAGCTTCGTTGATCAGAGTAAATTTATCTGCCCGAACTTCTATTTCTCCGGTTGGTAATTTAGGATTCGGGACCTCTTTGATTGCTACCGTTCCGCTGACCTCGATCACATATTCGTTGCGGACATCTTTGATCATATCGGTCATCTTTTCATCAAAAGTAATCTGTGTAATGCCATAGCGATCGCGCAGATCAATAAAAACGATCGACCCCAGATTGCGTCTTTTAGCCACCCATCCGCAAAGAGTGACATACTTGCCTTCATCACTTCGGCGCAATTCACCATTAGTATGTGTTCTATTCATCTTCTTCTCCCATCATTTCGTCAATATGATCGATCAATGCCGATAAGGCAATGCTGATCTGGTTTTTATTCAGTGTATCCTTGACCGTTACGGTCGCTGTTTTCTTTTCATCTTCTCCGACGATTACGATAAAGCGGGCGCCTTTGCGGTCAGCCGATTTGAACTGTGCTTTCATTGACCGGTGGTAATAATCGGTCTCGGCGCTGTATGAATTGGCTCTTAAGATATTTAACACTTCCAAAGCATACGGATCATCATCCAGCATATTGATCACATAGCAATCAATGCCCGGTTTTAGTTCCTGAAGGATTCCCTCGGCTTGCGCCAGAATGACCAGACGTTCTTCGCCGATCGCAAAACCGATACCCGAAAGATCAGGTCCGCCCATCTCCTTCACCAGATTATCATAGCGGCCGCCGCCAAAGATCGTGCTTTGAGCTCCGGATTCCTCATGAGTCGATTTGACCTCAAAGACCGTATCGGTATAATAGTCCAGCCCGCGCACCAGATTCTCGTCGATTTCAAACGGAATATTTAAGGCCGTAAGGTATTGCTGGACCTTTATGAAATAATTGCGCGATGCTTCGTTAAGATAATCGATCATCTTTGGAGCATCCTTCACAAAGTCTCTTTGGCTGTCGATCTTGCAATCCAAAATACGCAAAGGATTCTTAGCCAGCCGTTCTTGACAGTCATGACATAATTCCTGGCTGTATGGCTGCAGATATTCTTTTAACGCCTGCAAATAATTCTGACGGGATTCATTATCGCCCAGAGAATTGAGACAGACCTTGATCGAACTTAGACCAATAGTTTTAATAAAGAAATAACCAAAAGCGATCACTTCGGCATCGATCAGAGGATCTTTATGACCGATATTCTCAATACCGAGCTGATTGAATTGCCGCTGACGGCCTTTTTGTGGTCTTTCGTGGCGAAACATTTCACCGATATAAGCCAGCTTGACCGGTAATTCACCGCCGTACATCTTATTCTGAATGAAGCTTCTGACGACGCCGGCTGTTCCCTCCGGCCTTAGGGTCAGATAATCGCTGCCATTCATCGTAAAAGTATACATTTCTTTAGTAACCATATCGCTGGTATCATTATCTTTCTTAAAGACACCGGTATACTCCAAGATCGGAGTTTTGATCATCCGATAACCGTATAAGTCAGCGAAATGTTTAAAAAGCGTGTCGATATCCTCAAAATAGCGGTACTTATCGCCATAGATATCATACATTCCCTTTATCGTCTGATATGCCATTTTTACCTCCTTAAAATAAAAAGACGTCCTGTCTAAGGACGTCCTTCAACGCGTTGCCACCTTAGTTCACATCTTTGATCGATGCGCCCTCAATCCCTTAACGCCGGTTCATGCGTCCGTCCATTTCCTGACGGCCCCCTTTTCAAAAGCGTCATGACAGCCGATCTGATCAAGGTTTGCACCAGCCACCTTGTCTCTTAAAACAGGATCGGTATCCTTCTTTTGCGGTTTAAATCATTCTACCATTATTTGATGGCTCTTTCAACATCAATTACATCATTAACCTTATGTAAATTGGCCATAATAACTTTAAGATGTTCAATGTCATTGACTACCAGCCGCATTTTGATCGTTACGGTCAGCCGGTCGGGATTAATCACGGCATTAACTTCCATCAGATTGGCTTTATATTGTGATACGCAGGTAACGATATCGGTCAAAAGGAAGTTGCGGTCTTTGCCATATACCCTTAAATCAACTTCATACTTTTGGTTTTCCGGGATGATATCGTCCCAATATACGTCGATCAAGCGGTTCTTCTCATTTAAAACATTCGGACATTCTTTACGGTGAACCTTAACTCCCCGTCCTTTAGTAACATAACCGACGATCTCATCGCCATAGATCGGCGAACAGCATGAAGCAAGTTCGGTTTTCATCTCGCTCATCCCGCCCACCAGTACTCCGGTCTTATTTTTAGACTGTGCCTTGCGGCGGGTAATGGTCTTATCGGTAATATGTTTGATCGTATCTTCGTCAAAAGCGATCTTCTTTTGTTTGATCAGGCGATCCGCTATTGCCTGCATCGATAAGGATTTGCACGCGACAGCATACATCAGTTCATTATAACCGGATAACTGGAAGGCCTGATAGAGCGGTTCGAGTTTCTTGTGATCATTATACTCATTAACATCAAGTCCCCGTTTTTTGAGGTCTTCTTTAAAGATCGTCTCGCCCTTTTCGATCATCTCCTCCCGCTTTTCATTTTCTTTTTTCTGCAGGTAGTTTTTGATCTTGTTTTTGGCATTGGTTGTCTTAACGATCTTGAGCCAGTCTTCGCTTGGCACCGAGTTCTTATTCGTTTTAAGCTCTACGACATCACCGGTCTTAAGCGGGGTATTAAGCGGTACTAAAACCCCGTTGACGATTGCACCGACCGTTTGATGGCCAACTTCGGTATGGACCCGATAAGCAAAATCGATCGGCGTCGCTCCCGCTACCAAATCAATAACCCGGCCTTTAGGCGTCATGGCATAAACGGTAGCCCCGAACATATCGTGGGTTACCGTTGACATATACTCGCTGGCATCGCCGGAATCGGCATAATTTTCTTCAAAATCTTTTAGCCATTCAAGCTCTTTCTTGATTTCTTTTTGTTCCTTCTTGGCCGAATAGTTCATGCCTTCCTTATACGACCAATGCGCAGCGATACCTTTTTCGGCAACCTGATCCATTTCTTCCGTTCGGATCTGCACTTTATAGATCCGGCCGTCAGAACCGACGATCGTCGTATGCAGCGACTGATACATATTGACTTTCGGCATAGCGATATAATCCTTGAAACGGCCTGGGATCGGATGATAGGTCGCATGAATAAAACCGAGGATCTCATAACAGTTTAGTTCCGTCTTGGTTATGATCCTGATTGCCAAAAGATCGAGAATTTCATCAAAAGCCTTGTTTTTGGTAGTCATCTTTTTATAGATACTGTAAATATCTTTAGCCCGGCCAAAAATGCGGTATTCGATTTTATTCTCATCGAGGATCTTGGCGATCTCAGCGATCATTGTATTAATGTGTTCTTCTCTTTCGCTTTTCTTATTATTGAGCAATTCGACGATATGCCGATATTCTTCCGGATAAAGGTAAAAAAAGGAAAGGTTTTCCAGTTCGTGTTCAATTTCAGCAATACCCAAACGATGTGCGATCGGAGCATACACTTCTAAAGTTTCGGTGGCTTTTTGCTTTTGCTTGGCCGGTTTTTGGTATTCCAGCGTCCGCATATTATGCAGACGGTCAACCAGTTTAATCAATACCACTCGGACATCTTTGGCCATCGCCAAAAGGATCTTACGGTGATTAGCGGCCAGATACTCTTTCTCATCCTTAAA
The DNA here is from genome assembly GCA_949298975.1 of uncultured Bacillota bacterium. Lineage (GTDB taxonomy): Bacteria > Bacillota_I > Bacilli_A > Erysipelotrichales > Erysipelotrichaceae > JAHHTG01. Next base: position 12,390 of record CASFYR010000069.1, read on the forward strand.
CTTGATATCACCGATCTTGGTGACCGCCTCTACCAAAGTAAAGATTTCTTCGTCAAATTCGCTGACCAGCTGTTCTTTGGTTACACCCTGATCTTCCATGCAGTCATGCAAAAACCCGGCACAGATGGTTTTGGGCCCGGCCTTAAGACGAGCCAGTTCATAAGCTACATTCAACAGGTGGACGTAATACGGTTCGCCACTCTTGCGTTTTTGTTCCTTATGAGCTTCCTTAGCAAATTCCTGCGCTTTAAAAATCAGCGCCAATGATTCTTTGTCTTGAATATAAGAATGTATTTCAGCGGCAAACATTTCATCACTGACCATATTCTGCGGCATCGTCTCACCCCCCTTATTTAAAAACCGAAGTTGCCTTCGATTTAATACTTGATCAAAGATAATACCCGATGATCTTTAAGTAATTCACGGCCTTTGAGATCTTCCAGCTCAATGAGGAAGGCACAGCCGACTACGATGCCCTTCATACTTTCAACAAGCTTAATGGTCGCTTCAACGGTTCCGCCGGTCGCCAAAAGATCATCGACAATCAATACTCTTTGCCCTTCTTTGATCGCATCAGCATGCATGTGCAGTTCATTGGATCCGTACTCTAGATCATAACGGTAGGAAACGGTCTTTCGCGGCAGTTTCCCCGGTTTTCTGACCGGGACAAAACCAATGCCCAGCTCATAAGCTACCGGGCAGCCGAAGATGAATCCGCGTGACTCCGGACCGGCAATGATATCGGCTTTAACCTCTTTAGCAAAATCGACGATCTTTGATGTAGCCTCATGAAAAGCCGCGCCATCCTGCATCAAAGGTGTTATATCACGAAATAATATTCCCTCTTTCGGGAAATCCTCAACATCAGCAATTAATTTTTTCAGATCCATTTTATGCTCCTTATTACTAGTAAATTATAACACAATTTCTTCAATGCTTATATTTATTTTTTTGGTGATACCAAAGCTGTTCACGGCCAGTTTTCCGATGATCGCGCGGACATTTTTCTGATAGAGACGCTGATCAAAACCGATTGCTTCAACATTATTGGTCAGGGTGTATTTCGGATACATCCCCTTAATCATAAAGCATTTGACAATCTGCGGGTGATCAATGAAAAAGGTCGGTTCTGGAAAACCTTCGCCAAATGGCGCCAAAGAAACTAACAGAGCGAGATCATCACAGTTGAGATCTTTGAAATCAAGATAGATCAAACGGTTTTTTTGCGGTTTATAAACTAGATGGAGATGCGATACATAGTGTTGAAAAGCGTGGTAATGATCCTTTTCAACACTTAAGCCAAGCGCTTTTTTATGGCCGCCGAAAGCAGCATAACGATCAAAATCAACCAAAGCATCGTATAGGTCAATCCCGGTGATGCTTCTGGCCGAACCTTTGTAAATCGTTCTGTTGGCTGTCAGGACGATCGCCGGTTTATTGAATTCAGCAGTCAGATTGCCCGCTACAAGTCCGCATAGTCCTTCTAAAAATTCTTCGTTTTTGATCAGAATAACCTCGTCATTACCCCTTATCATTTGCCTTGCCGTATCAGTCATCGCTTTAGAGCGGGTTTTGCGCAGTTCATTGATCTTAACGATTTTCTCCGCTGCTTCATCATCGATTTGATCCGCTGTTCTCAAATATTTCACCAAATGATTGACATTGGCCAAATGATCCATCCGGGATACGGCATTGATCTTAGGAATCAATTGAAACGCAATATCATTGTATGAATAATTCTTCTGTCGTTTGATTAAGCGGTGTAAAGGAGTATTGGTTTTTTGATCAAACAAAAGCAGGCCTTCCCTTAATAGACGGCGATTATAACCGGTCACCCTCATAACATCGGCAATCGTAGCCACCATAGCCAGCTGCTTGCTATAATCATCGTCATAGAAAAAAGTGCTCAAAACAAAACAAAGACCGGCCGTACATAGATTGTTGAACCCCTCCGGCAGCAGATCCGGATGAACGACCGTATCGGCGTCGGGCAGTTTGGTAAACTGATGATGGTCGATTACCATTACCCTAAGACCATATTTTTTAGCCAAAGCGATTGCATCATAAGCGACAATACCATTATCCAAGGTTACAATGACATCAAAATGATAACTCGCTGCCATTTTGACATGGGCGGTTGAGATGCCGTAACCGTCCTTGATCCGGGAAGGGATCAAATAATTATTAGTTATGCCCAAATAATTGAGCAAACGAGAAAAAATAACCGTAGCGGCAATCCCATCGCAGTCATAATCGCCTATTATCAGCACTTTACTCTTTTGTGTTTTTAATTCTTCGATCATCTTAATAAAGGATGCGACCACTGGGTTATAACAATTCTTTGCTTCCGGCAGATCTTCATTTATCATTTTGGCATCAAAGGAATAATACTCAAAAACCTTATCAGCGAATGATAAGGTTTCCTGACCGATCAAATCATAAATATCGGAAAAATCAAAATTGTTCAACGATAGACGCAAAGATATCGCCTCTTTCTTCAAAATTCTTGAACTGATCCCAGCTGGCACACATCGGCGAGAGCAGGACGGTGTCACCGCTTTGAGCGATCTTGCGAGCGTAAGTCAACGCTTCTGCCATCGTCTCAAAAACAACAGCAGCAGGATAAAGTTCTTTTAACTGATATTTGGTCTCACCGAATACCAGCATTGATTTAACGTGATCCAAATAAGGAGCCACCGATGCAAAACCGGTATGCTTATCATAACCGCCCGCTAAAAGAATGACGTTATTGTCAAAAGACTTCAGGGCAACGATCGTGGAATCGGGATTGGTTCCCTTTGAGTCATTGTAATAGCGCACGCCATCAATCTCTCTGACAAAGGCCAAACGATGCGCAACACCTTTGAAAGTACTGATAACTCGCTGGATATCAGCAATCGCTACTCCCATTTTATAGGCCATTGCCGCAGCGACCATAGCATTGGCCAGATTATGTTTACCCGGCAATTTCCAGTCTCTAACGGCAAATAACCGCTCGCCAAACAGCGTTACTTCGCCATCAGCAACCATCAGATCGGCCGGTTGGCTTAAAGAGAAAGTTACTGTCTGACAGGGAATATTTTTAGCATATTTATTGATCAGAGGATCATCGACATTCAAAAGGAACCAGTCATCTCCTTTTTGATTGGCATAAACCAGCATTTTGGCTTGATAATACTTTTCCGCTTCACCAAAATAATCAACATGATCAACGCTTAAATTGGTGCAAACGCTGACCGTCGGATGATACTCTTCAATTCCCAGAAGCTGGAAGGCCGATATTTCCATTGCAATGTCCAAATTCTCATCTTCATGGTCTAATACAATTTCGCTTAATGGGATACCGATATTGCCAGAGACCCCGTTATGCGGATTCTTACACTTCAAAAATTCACCAAGAAGCGTCGTGGTCGTTGTTTTGCCGTTGGTGCCGGTAATTGAAGCATAATGATAATTATGAACAAAACGAGCAGCAACTTCGATTTCATTTAATAAATGATATCCTTTAGAAACAAAATATGCGACAAAAGGTGCGGTATATTTTATTCCGGGATTTTTTACGATCAGATCATAATCGATCTCCTGCAGAAAATCCGGATGACCGCCGTCATATACCTTGATCCCTTCGGCCCTTAATGATTCTGCTTCAGCTATTTTGGCGATATCGGTTAAATATACCTCATAACCTTTCTTATTGAGCAGACGGGCAACGGCACAACCGCTTATCGCTCCGCCAATCACCAGCGCTTTCATAGCCAGATCTCCATTACCAAACCAAAGGCCGTGCAAATGGCGGCAATAAGATAAAACAAGATAACTACTTTCTTTTCCTTGAGGCCTCTGATCACAAAAGCATAGTGGATCGGCGTATATTTAAACACCCGGCGATGAAAGATTCTGACCGCCAGCTGTTGAATACAGACGCAGACCATCTCCCATAAGAACACACCACCGACAACCAGTAATAATAACTCTTTTTTAAGAACGATAGCGATCGCCACAAAAAGCGCGCCCAGCGCCAAAGAACCGCTGTCGCCCATAAAGATACGGGCCGGAAAAAAATTATAGTAAAGATAACCGATAAGACCGCCTTCCACACAAGCGATGATCAAAGCGATATTCGGTTTTTGCAGCAGCAAAGCGATGATCAGGAAAGCCGTCAATGAAATAGCGGATACGCCAGCGCAAAGACCATCCATCCCATCGGTAAAATTAACCGCATTGCTTTCAGCAGTAAAGACAAAAGTACCGAATAACAGATAAAAGACAAATCCGAAATCAAAACTGACATCAATTAACGGGATCGTGATCTTGGTATCAATAATATCCCGGAAGAAGAAAATGACCAAAAA
>CASFYR010000070.1 GCA_949298975.1 uncultured Bacillota bacterium
AACAGGAAGCAGCAGGAACCAATCATGGTAGGGCTGGGACATTTTCCCTGAACATCTATTGAGACAATATCACTGATCAATCACAGAAGATGAACAACTTTGTCGTATTTAATTGTTTAATTCAGTTAAATTTGTTATACTATATGAGTAATCTAGGGAGGATTATTTTAAATGCCAGTTACAGTTGATAAAGACGTATGCATCGGTTGCGGTGCATGCACAGGTGTTTGCCCTACTGGTGCAATCACATTAGGCGATGATGGTAAAGCTGGATGCGATGAAGGAACTTGCATCGATTGCGGTGCATGTGTCGGTACTTGCCCAGTTTCAGCAATTTCGCAATAAAAACCAAGTAATACTTGGTTTTTTTATGGCATTACAATACAATTATTATTATGAAAAAAGAAATGAATTTTAATTTACCTTCGATTAATGAAGCTCGCCGCCGGACAAAAAACAGCCCTAAAATTGAGCATCAGCTTTTTGATATTCCGGTCCAGTTGAGAAATATGGGGACCGGCCGCTTATATTATCTTCGCACTTATGGCTGTCAGGCTAATCAGCGCGATTCGGAAACGATCGCCGGTATTTTGGAATTAATGGGTTATAAAGCCTGCGATAGCGAGGAGGAAGCCGATGTTATCCTTTTGAATACCTGCGCGATCCGTAAAAATGCCGAAGACAAAGTTTTGGGAGAAATCGGCAATTTAAAGAAACTTAAACGCCGTAATCCTGATCTTATTATTGGTGTCGGGGGTTGTATGGCACAAGAAGAAGCGATCGTCAAGGAGCTTTTATGCAAATATCCGCAAGTTGATCTAATCTTCGGAACTCATAACATCGCCAATCTGCCGCGTCTTTTAGCAAACGCGGTTTTCGCAAAAGAAAAAACGGTCGAAGTGTTTTCTAAAGAAGGGGAGATCATTGAAGATCTGCCGTCTTCCCGTTTCCAACAGCACAAAGCATGGGTCAATATCATGTATGGCTGTGATAAATTTTGTTCGTACTGTATCGTGCCATATACCAGAGGCAAAGAACGCTCGCGTTTGATTGAAGATATCTTAAAAGAGGTTGATGAACTTATCAAAGGGGGATACAAAGAAGTATGCCTTTTAGGTCAAAATGTTAATGCTTACGGCAAAGATCTGGGGATGGAAGCGGGATTTGCTACCCTTTTAGAAGCGGTGGCCAAGACCGGTATTGCCAGAATCCGCTTCATGACATCTCACCCGTGGAATTTTGACGATAATACCGTGGCGATATGTGGGAAGTATGCCAACATCATGCCGTATATCCATTTGCCTTTGCAATCGGGCAACGATGAGATCTTGCGTAAAATGAACCGGCGTTATACCGCATCAGAATATCGTACTTTATTCGACAAGCTGAAAAAGGCGATCCCCGGCTGCAGTTTTACTACCGATATCATTGTTGGTTTCCCGAACGAATCCGATGAGGCCTTTGAAGATACGCTGGCAATGGTTGATTACTGTCAGTTCGACAATGCTTTTACCTTTATTTTTTCGCCGCGTATCGGTACGCCTGCATATAATATGACCGATTCGATTGACGCGAAGACCAAAGAAGAGCGTTTGGCAAGATTAAATAAGAAAGTAGCTTATTATGCCAATCAAGCCAATCAGCGGTTTTTGGATCAGGTCGTCGAAGTATTGGTTGACGGTTATTCCAAGAAGAATGAAAATGTTTTTTCCGGTTATACCAAAGAAAATAAACTGGTTAATTTCCAAAGTGAAAACGTCAAACCGGGCGATATCGTTAAAGTTAAAATTACAGCTGTTAAATCCTTTTCGCTTGACGGTAAAATGATTGAAGAATAGACGATATTCAGCTATAATTTTGATATAAGAACAATGGAGGAATCATGCAACAAATTCGTATAATGGCACTTGGCGGTCTTGATGAAGACGGCAAGAACATGTACCTTGTGGAAATAGACAAGGATATTTTTGTGGTTGACGCCGGTTTAAAATATCCATCAGAGACTGAACAGTTGGGAATTGAATATATTATTCCGGATTTTTCATACTTGATCGAAAACAAGAACCGGATCAAAGCGATTTTTATCACTCATGGTCATGACGATGTTATGGCGGCTTTACCGCATCTTTTAAAGGATATTGATGCTCCGGTATATGCTTCGCCGCTGACTTCCAAGATCCTGGAAGCAGAATTTAAAAAACATAAGATAAAAAAATTCATCAATCAGATCAAACGTAAGGATAAGATCAAGATCGGCGGGCATTTGATCACCACTTTCCCAGTCATGCAGTCGATTGCCGATGGTTTTGGTTTATCTTTTCATACCGACGCGGGACAGATCATTTATACCAGTGAATTTATCGTTGATTATGACTTTATGAACGAAGCTTTCGCTATGGATATCAATACTTTTTCTTCAATGGGCGAGAATAATGTTTTGTGTCTGATGAGCGAGTCGGTTGGCGCTAAACGAGAAGGATATACTTCGCCTCGTCATCGTCTGACCGGTAAAATCGAACAATACTTTGAAAGCTGCGAGAACCGGATCATTATGACTTTATACAAGCAGAATCTTTACCGGATCATTGAAGTGCTGGAATTAGCGGCACGTTATCATAAACGGGTTTTCTTTTATGACGATGATCATATCAAGCTTTTGGATTATACTGAAAAACTGGGTTATTATAAAGTTCCTAAGAATCTGATTGTTAAGCGCTCTGATTACAAAAATGATATGGAGGATGTCGTTGTTATTGTATCGGGCAGCGGTAATCAGGTTTTTAAACTGATGAACCGGATCGCGCTTGGGGAAGACCGGATCATCGAGCTGTGGAATACCGATACGGTGATCATTGCGTCTCCGGTAGTTCCAGGTACTGAAAAAGAGGCATCAGATATGGAAAACGATCTGTATAAAGCAGAGGTGGGCGTAATCAAGATCAATGCCAAGGAAATCCTTTCAATGCATGCGTCGATCGAAGATCTCAAGATGATGCTGTTTATGCTTAAACCGAAATATTATTTACCAGTCAAGGGCGAATACGCTTATCTTGTGGCCAATGCTGATATCGCTACTTCTATGGGTTATCGGCCGGATCGGATCATTATTCTGGATAACGGTCAGTTTGCCGCCTTTGAAGACGGCCGCTTAAAATCGACCAAAGACCAGATCAAGCTTACCGATACATTGATTGACGGTAACGACCGGCTGGATGTGCAGGGAATGGTTTTAAGAGACCGGGAGACACTTTCAACTGAAGGAGTGATTATTCTTGGGGTTTTTCTTAATTTCAAGACCAAAGAAGTTATCGGCGGTCCGGATGTACAATCACGCGGGGTGATCTATCTGAAAGATGCGGATTACATCATTAATGAAATCGGCGATATTCTGATCAGAACGATTAATGAAGCAGTAGCGGAGAATCGCTATGACAATATGAAGATCCGAATGGAAGCGAAAGAAAAAATCGTACGCTATGTCTTAAAAGAGACCGGAAAACGACCGATGATCCTGCCGGCAATCGTCGAGATCAATGTTGAGGAATGATATGGCAAAAAAACAAAGAGTGCAAAAAAAGACCGATCACAGCCTGATCGTTAAGAGGATCATCATTATGATCGTTGCCGTTGTTATTGTTGTTTTGGCCACTTTCCGATTAGGAGTGGCTGGTACGGCACTAAACAATATTCTGCGCTATCTTTTTGGTGAATTCTTCTATATAACTTTGGTTTCCGCTTTGTTTTTGGCGATATACTATTCTTTTTTAAGAGAAAAATTTCATGTTGGCGTTAAGATCATCAGCGGGATCGTTTGTTTAAATCTGGCGGTAATTTTGATCAGCGCTTTGATCGCAACCGACAAGGCAACCGGTATGACGGTCATCAGCCAATATTTCAGTTTCGATCCCCAGCTTTTGGCTGCCAATAATATCAATTACGCCGGCGGCATCCTGGGGGCATGTCTTTATGCTTTGACTTCTTCGCTGTTTGATCTGATGGGTACGCTGATCGTGATCGGTGCTTTGATCGTGATCGGTGCTTTACTTATCATCCCGTTCAATTATTTCATCGAACTCTTTGATAAAACGGAGCAGATCAAAGATAATGTAAGCACCCATCTGCAGGATCGCAAAGAAAAGAAAGCTCAGGCGAGAATCGACCGGCAGGAAGCTAAGCTGAAATTCATCGATGCCAAAGAGTTGTCAAAGGCCGAAGAAAAATCAAGCGAATCTTTTGAGATCCCGCTTAAAAACAAGTCTTCCATCTTCATTGATGCCGATGAAGATAAAGAGCCTGCCGTTATCGAAAAAACAAATAGTGAACCGGCTGTTTTAAAACAGTCGTCCGCTTTTAAAAACTATCATTTGCCGCCGTTTAGCGTCTTTGAAAACAGCTCAAGCGGAAAATCGTCGGCCATCAACCGGACCAGTGCTGAAGTCAAAGGCAAAAAGGTTATTGAAATATTGCATAATTTTGACATTGAGGCTACCTTGCTCAATACTCATATCGGACCCAGCGTAACGAAATTTGAGATCAAACCGGAAAGTGGCGTTAAGGTTTCAAGAATCCAAAATATCGCTGACAACATCAAGATGGAATTGGCTGCCCGTGATATCCGTATCGAAGCCCCGATCCCCGGCCGCAGTGCAGTGGGCATCGAGATTCCGAATGTCGAGATGATTCCGGTCAGGATGTTGGATCTGATGAAAAATATTCCGGCCAATAAAAAAGAAGCTAAATTGCTGTTTCCTTTAGGTAAGGATCTGATGGGTAAAGTCGTAACCTGTGAAATCGATAAAATGCCCCATCTTTTAATTGCTGGAGCGACCGGCAGCGGTAAGTCGGTTTGTATTAACGCCCTTATCGTTTCGCTTTTGTTTAGAACGACGCCTGATGATGTCAAGATGGTTCTGGTCGATCCGAAAAAAGTTGAATTTACTCCATATCACGATGTGCCGCACCTGCTCTGGCCGGTCATAACCGATGCGACGATGGCATCTAATATGCTTAAAAAAGTCGTCGTGATGATGGAAGGGCGGTTTGATGTTTTTGCTGAGGTTGGAGTTCGCAACATTTCCGGTTACAATGAAATGGTTGACAATTTTAATAAAACGAATGATGATCCGCAAAAAGCGATGGTCAGGATGTCTTATATCGTCGTCATTATTGACGAGTTGGCCGATCTGATGATGGTTGCGGGAAAAGAAGTGGAAGCTTCGATCCAGCGAATTACCCAGTTGGCAAGAGCCAGCGGTATTCACTTGATCGTCGCGACCCAAAGACCAAGCACCGATGTCATAACCGGTATCATCAAATCCAATATTCCATCCCGCATCTCTTTCAGTGTTGCCAGCAGCATCGATTCAAGAACGATCATCGACCAGACCGGGGCCGAGCGCTTGCTGGGCAATGGCGATATGCTTTACTATCCGCAAGGGGAGACCTCGCCGATCAGACT
>CASFYR010000071.1 GCA_949298975.1 uncultured Bacillota bacterium
CTAAAGGAGGTGAAAAGAAGATTCACTTCAATAATCTAAGGGCAACCTTAGATTTTTTAATTAATTGGTATAATTTTATAAATTGGTATAAAATAAATAATTATATCAAGGGGAGGACACGGCAAATGTTGAAGAGGTTTATCGCATATTATAAGCCACATCTCAAACTGTTCAGTTTGGATATGCTGGCTTCGTTTTTTGTATCGCTTATTGGCTTGTTATATCCGATCATTACCCGTAATATGCTCAACGATTATATTCCGAACCGGAAATTTGATCTGGTGATCTATTTTGGTGTCGGTCTGTTGATCTTATATATCATCAGAATGTTTCTTAAATATTTTGTTCAATACTATGGGCATATGGTCGGCGTCTATATGCAAAGCGATATGCGGCGCGATATGTTCCGTCAGCTGCAGAAATTGCCTTTTTCTTTCTTTGATAATCATGAAACCGGCAAGATCATGTCCCGGATGACCAATGATCTGATGGAGATTTCCGAACTGGCCCATCATGGTCCGGAAAACTTATTTATGAGCGGGATGATGATTGTCGGATCGTTTATCTATTTAAGCACGATCAATCTGGACCTGACGCTCATTATTTTTGCCTGTGTTCCGTTTTTGCTGGTAATCGCTTTGATCCTGCGCAAAAAGATGCGGGTCGCCTTTTTGGAATCCCGCAAAAGCATCGCTGTCATCAATGCTTCTTTAGAGAGCAGCGTATCGGGAATCAGAGTCACCAAAGCCTTTAATAATGCGGCTAAAGAAGAAGAAAAGTTTGCGATCGGCGATAAAGAATTTGTCAAGGCACGTTCCAAAGCTTATAAAGCCATGGGGCAGTTTTACGCTTCGACCGGTTTTATCACCGATGTTTTCAATGTCATCGTTTTGATCTCCGGCGGGATCTTCTTATATAACGGTACGATCAATTTCGGCGATTATTCGGCTTTCATCGTCTCGGTAAGTCTGTTTGTTACCCCGCTTACGACCCTCATCCAGTTTACGGAACAGTATCAAAACGGCGTTACCGGTTTCCTCAGATTTTTGGAAGTCATGGATCAGACTCCGGAAAAAGCGAAAAAAGATCCGATCGAACTGAATAAAGCGGAAGGAAATATCGTTTTTGATCAGGTTGAATTCGGATATGATAATAAGCGCCGGATCTTAAAAGGGGTAAGCTTCAAAATCAATAAAGGAGAAACTTTGGCTTTGGTCGGACCTTCAGGCGGCGGCAAGACGACGGTCTGTCATCTTCTGCCTAATTTTTACCATGCTACCAAAGGAGCGATTTATCTTGACGGCATCGATATTGAAAAGATCAGTTATGAATCATTAAGAGAAAATATCGGCATCGTCCAGCAAGATGTTTTTCTGTTTAACGGCAGTATTTATGAGAATATTCTCTATGGCCGGCTGGATGCCACGTATGATGAAGTTGTAACAGCTGCTAAAATGGCAAATATTTATGATTACGTCATGACTTTGCCGGATGGTTTTGATACCCAGATCGGTGAAAGAGGAGTTAAACTCTCCGGCGGTCAGAAACAGCGATTATCGATCGCCCGGGTTTTCTTGAAGAACCCTTCGATCCTGATTCTCGATGAAGCGACCAGCGCCCTTGACAATACGACCGAGATCCTGATCCAAAACGCTTTAGACCGTCTTTGTGAGGGCAGAACGACGATCGTTGTTGCCCACCGGCTGTCAACGATAAAAAACGCCGACCGGATCTTGGTTATCAATAACGGGATCGTTATTGAAAGCGGCAGTCATGATGAGCTTTTGAATTTGCAGGGAGTATACGCCAAACTGTATAATCTGCAGTTTGCAACCAAGGAAGACCGCTTGAATTTTGATCTGGCGGAAAATTATTAATTTTTTGGGATTTTTCACGACCCTATCACAATAGTATGATTTAATACTTAATGTAGGATAGTAATAATTTTTTCATTCATTCTTCTCTAAAAAAACCTCGGTCCGAGGTTTTTTATTTATTCAGTGATCGGCGGTAAGACGAAGGGCTTTGCCCTTTTAGACGTCTAAAAGTCTTGGAAAAATAACTCATATCGTTAAAGCCGCAGTTTAAAGCGATATCGGTTACGCTGGCATCGCTTATCAGCAGCAGTTCTCCCGCCGTTTCGATCCGATAGTAGTTGACATATTCGATCGGCGTCTTGCCGGTCATTTTTTTAAAAGCCCGGCAAAAATAACGCGGCGACATATCGGTGAGGTCGGCCAAAGCATCTAAAGTGATATTCTGATCGATATTCTTGCGGATATAACGGAAAACTTCCTTAAATTTATGATTGCGTCCCGTTTTTTTACCATCAGTTCTTTTTTGCCTTTGATCATTCAGAAAGAGTCCGATCAGTTGCCATAACAGTCCGATGACGCACAGATCATATCCGTCATCGGCGATATCCATTTTATCGAAGATCATTTTAATTATTGCTGAAGAAAATGAGTTTTTATCATATATGCCGTCAAAAAGATCGGCTGAAGCCAAAAAAGCCGCAAGGCTGTCTGAACAGATCGTCATCCCTTTGAATAACGAAGCAAGGTCAAACACCAGACAGTAGTATTCGCAATCATCCGGAATACCGCCATGAACCGCTCCAGAGCCGATCCAGGCGCAATCACCTTTTGCCATGGTATAAGAACGTCCGTCAACGATCAGGTTGAAATGACCGGATTTAACATAGATCATCTCGTATTCGACATGCCAGTGGAAGGGCATCTGATAGCGGGGATAATTCTTGCCGACCCGATACAGTTCAAAAGGGAAATCAACGGTTCCATGACGTTTATTCTCATAAAGTTCACGATAATTCATTTGTAATACCTTATAAGTGAATATTATCATATTATTCGGCTAAATCCGCCAAGAATTTAGCAAACAGATGTAATATAATTAATGTAAGGGCTATCATTTGATAGATCGTTATCATTAGTACAAGGAGGGAATTATGGAAAATATCGATTTGATCAAAGAACAGATCTGTGATGTTTGTCACAAAATGTGGCAATTGGGCTGGGTAGCGGCAAATGACGGCAACGTCAGCGCTAAATTGCCGGACGGCCGGATCGTAGCTACACCGACCGGCATCAGTAAATCATTCATTACTCCGGAAAAACTGGTCATTTTAGACAGTGAGGGCAATATTCTGGAAGCTAATGAAGGTTATCGTCCGTCAAGCGAGATCAAAATGCATTTAAAATGTTATGAGAAACGTCCGGATGTAACCAGTGTCATCCACGCCCATCCGCCAGGTGCAACCGGCTTTGCGGTCGCTCATAAGTCGATGGATATGTATAATATGATCGAAGATGTTGCGGTCATCGGTTCGGTACCGCTGACACCTTATGGCACTCCTTCGACAAAAGAAGTGCCGGATGCAATTGAACCTTATCTTGAAGAACATGATGTAATGCTTTTGGAAAATCATGGCGCTTTAGCGGTCGGCAGCGATGTCATCACTGCTTTCTATCGGATGGAAAGTCTGGAACTTTGGGCTAAAATTACGATCAATGCCGTTATTTTAGGCGGAAGCTATGATATCAGCCGGGAGAATATTCAAAAATTGATTGATTTACGGGGATACTATCGGGTAACCGGTCGTCATCCAGGTTATAAGAAATATAATAAAGACGATAAAATGCTCAATAAAGGAGAATGACGATGAAAACGGTTTTGGCTTTTGATTTCGGCGCTTCCAGCGGCCGGGCGATCAAAGCGACCTTCGATGGCCGGAAGATATCTTATGAAGAGATCCATCGTTTTGAAAATAATCCCAAAACGATCGCCGGCCATATCCATCATGATCTGACCATGATCTGTGATGAGATCCATCAGGCTTTGAAAAAGGCCGGTAATGTTGATTCGCTGGCTTTTGATACTTGGGGGGTCGACTATGCGTTACTGGATGAGGCAGATAAGGTCATTATCGATCCTTTCCATTATCGTGATAACCGAACGGCCGACGCTTTAGCCAAAGCGGAAAAGATCATGACAAGTAAAGAACTCTATGCCCATACCGGCAATCAGATCATGAATATCAATACCCTGTTTCAGCTGATCTGTGATGATAATCTGACCAAGGCCAAGACCTTGCTGTTTATGCCGGATCTGTTTACTTTTTTGCTTTGCGGCAAGAAAGTATGTGAGAAAACCATTGCTTCTACTTCGCAGATGCTGGACCTTGCGGCAGGTGATTGGAGCGAGGAGGTACTTAATGCCTATGGTATCAAACGCTCGCTTTTTGCACCGTTATGTCCAAGCGGTACTATTGTTGGTGAATTTCAGGGTATCAAAGTCGTTGCGGTTGCCGGACATGATACGCAGAGCGCTTTTGCCGCAGTCGTTAATGCTGATGAAAATACGGCTTTGCTTTCCTGCGGGACCTGGTCTTTGATCGGTTGTGAAACAGATGGGCCGATCAATGATGAAATCAGCTTCAAGAATCAGCTGTCCAATGAAATCAGTGCTGAGGGCAAAATTGACTTTTTGAAAAACATCAGCGGTTTATGGCTGATCCAGGAGACCAGAAGGGATCTAAGAGCGAAGGGACAGGAGTATTCCTATGCCGATCTTGAACGATTGGCTTTGGAAAGCGAACCGTTTAAATGTTTCATCGATCCCGATTCACCGTTGCTTTTCGCTCATGGCGATCTAATGGACAGAATCAAAGCGTATTGTGTTAAGACATCACAGGCGATCCCGCAGACTGTCGGTGAGATCGTGCGCTGCATCTACGAAAGTTTGGCACTAAAATATCGCCGATCTTTAGTTGAGATCGAGGAATGTACCGGCAAGAAATTTGACCGGCTGGCTATCATCGGCGGTGGTACCAAGGATGGATTGCTGTGTCAGATGGCTTCCGATTGCCTGGGGATCAAAGTTTCGGCCGGACCGATCGAAGCGACGGCTTTGGGCAATATCATGCTGCAGCTGATCGCTCTGGGCGAGATCAAAGATATCGAAGAAGGGCGCCGAATAATCGAGAATACCGAAAAGATCAAGTATTTTGATCCGAAAGGCAACAAAGAAGAATGGGATAAAGCGTATGAACGCTTTGTTAATATCAAAGAATGATTTGAGGGAGGAAAAAAATGAATTATCCAAAAATTGGAATCAGACCTACAATCGATGGCCGCTGGGGCGGCGTCAGAGAAAGCTTGGAAAAGCAGACGATGGGCATGGCTTTAAATGCCAAAAAGATTATTGAGTCAACCCTGCGTTATCCGGATTCAACCCCGGTACAATGCGTTATCAGTGAAACAACGATCGGTGGCGGGGCAGAAGCGGCAAAATGCCATGAACAGTTTTCCAAAGAAAATGTCGTTGCAACCCTGACTGTTACTCCATGCTGGTGCTATGGATCGGAAACTTTTGATATGGATCCAAAAACGATCAAAGCGGTCTGGGGCTTTAACGGTACGGAAAGACCGGGAGCAGTTTATTTGGCGGCAGTTATGGCAGCCCATGCCCAAAAAGGTTTACCGGCATTTTCGATTTACGGCCATGATGTCCAGGACATGGATGACACGACAGTACCAGAAGATGTCAAAGAAAAGATCCTGCGCTTTGCCCGCTGTGCCGTTGCGGTCGGTTGGATGAGAAATAAGTCGTATGTTAATGTCGGCGGGGTCGCTATGGGCATTGCCGGTAGTTTCTGCGATGCCAATATGTTCCAGAAATATCTAGGCATCAGAGCTGAATGGGTCGATATGACCGAGATCATTCGCCGTATTACCTTAGAGATCTATGATCATGAAGAATATGAAAAAGCTCTTGCTTGGGTCATAGCTAACTGTAGGGAAGGTTTTGACTGCAATGCCGGCAAGGAGTTACCGGAAATCATCACTAAATCAAAAGTTGTTCCGGCAGATAAGGATTGGGAATTTATTACCAAGATGACTTTGATCGTAAGAGATATCCTTTACGGCAATAAGAAACTCGATGAAATGGGCTGGCATGAAGAAGCTTTGGGCAAAAATGCTTTGGCTGGTGGTTTCCAGGGACAAAGACAATGGACCGACTGGCTGCCAAATGCCGACTTCACTGAAGCGATCATGGCTAGTTCTTTTAACTGGAACGGTCCAAAAGAACCGACCCCTTTTGCAACGGAAAACGATACTTTAAATGGCGTGGCAATGATCTTAGGCCATCTTGTTTCCAATACCGCGCCTTGTTTCCACGACGTCAGAACATACTGGAGTCCGGAGGCTTGCGAGAGGGTTACTGGGCTTAAACCGGAAGGCAAGGCAGCCGGCGGATTTATCCACTTGATCAATTCCGGTGCTACGGCACTTGATGGTTCAGGAGCCAGCGTCAACGAAAAGGGCGAACATTGCATGAAACCGTTCTGGGAAATGAAAGAAGAAGATGTGAATGCTTGTCTTAAAGCTACCGACTGGTGCCGGGCGAATTACGAGTATTTCCGCGGCGGCGGCTTCTCCAGCCATTTCCGCTGCAAAGCCGAAATGCCGGTAACAATGCTCAGAGTCAATATCGTTGAGGGCATTGGCCCGGTATTACAGCTGGCTGAAGGTTATACGGTTGACTTACCGGACCAGATCCATAATACGATCGATGTCAGAACTGATCGTACCTGGCCGACAACCTGGTTTGCTCCGATCCTAAACGGCAAAGGCGCATTCAAGGATGTTTACAGTGTCATGGCCAACTGGGGAGCTAATCATGGTGTAACTGTTTATGGCCATGTGGGGGCTGAACTCATTACTTTAGCTTCAATGCTCAGAATCCCGGTAAATATGCATAATGTCGATCCAAGCCGGATCTTCCGTCCGCACAGCTGGGCAGCCTTTGGCACTGATGATCTGGAAGCTGCTGACTTCAATGCCTGCAAGACTTACGGACCATTGTATAAATAGTTTACAAAAGAGACCTGCGGGTCTCTTTTAAAGAAGTAATATTGTTTCTAGATTTATGAATATACGATTATTTGAATATACAGATATATATAAGGGCACGATTGTAAAAATGATCGCCGATTTTTGGTTGGATCATAACGGCCGATAACCTGAAACAACAGAAGTTGAGAATGATCTCGACTCTTGGATGAAAGAAGGGAATGTTTTCTATCTGATCGAGACAACAGAAATTGTTGGATTTGCTCACCTTGGCGCTAGAGGAGACAAGGCCGACTGGCTTGAACATTTATATGTTATCCCCGGTATGCGTCATAGAGGTATTGGCTCGACGGTTATACAACAACTGGAAAAAATAGTGAGCGGTTATTCGCAATCGCTGTATATCGAAGTAAGCGCCCGAAACATTCCGGCTTTGAAATTATACTATCGAAATGGCTATGATACCTTAAATACTTTAACTCTTCGCAAAGATTTTCACGGTACCTTTAGGGGTGTCAAGGAAGAAGTGATTGGCGGGATGACTTTTAAAATAAAAAAAGATATCAAAGAATAGAAATCTTCTCTAAATAAAAACCGATCCTTTATGATCGGCAATAAACCCTGAACTTGGGGCGATAATAGCGATGGTGCCGACGATAGGACTTGAACCTACGACCTACGCGTTACGAGTGCGTTGCACTACCAACTGTGCTACGTCGGCGTCGCTAATAATTATAGCACTTCTAATGTTTTAAGGAAAGACATGATTTCATCTTTACTGTTTTTTATCTTTTTTTGTCTGATATTGGCAATCAGTTCTGCTTTGATCTTTTTGATTTTTTTGGGATCCATACCGTCTTTGATCAGTTTAGCAAAATCAACAGCCAGATTATTAGCACTAACAATATAATCTTTATTTTCTTCATAGAAAATTAATGATTCTTGATCCTGGATGAAATGCAGGTAGTCAAGATATAAATTAAGATGCTTGATTTTGGCAAAATGGACGAGCAGGTCCGAACATTTACTCATTACCAGTTCTTTAGTCTTTTCTTTACTTGAACGGTCAATGATCAGTTTGTCAATTTCTTCCGGATGTCCTTCAAATAAAAGAGCAAGACGGAATATCAAAGACGAAGTATCTTTAATACTTGGGCGGTAATTATACTGATAACATTCGCCTAATATTTCGCTGTATTCAGCAAGCACTTCAGGATGCGGCGCCTTGACAATCTTGATAAATTCCTGACTGCAGCGTTCAGCTGATATTTGTTTTAGTAAATGCTTTTGATCAAAAAGGGCTTGTTTTGTTCTGTCTTCGATCACAAAGTTTAATGTTGCGGCAAAACGAATCGTTCTTAGAATTCTTAAAGCGTCTTCTTGCAAACGCTGGTTCGGATCGCCGATCGTTCTGATCAGCCTGCTTTTTAAATCGGCAAGTCCGCCGACATAGTCAATGATCTTTTCGTTTTCATCCATCAGCAAGCCGTTAATCGTTAAATCTCTTCTTTTGACATCTTCCATGACGTTGCGGATAAAACTTACTTCGCTTGGCTGACGGTGGTTGAGATAAACTCCTTCCTGTCGGTAGGTCGTTATCTCGACATTCAGGTCTTCGGTGATGACTGTGATCGTACCGTGTTTGATCCCGGTCTTTATTATTTTATACCCGGCTAATATCGCTATCAGCTCATCGGGCAAAGCGTTGGTCGTTAGATCATAGTCGTTAAACGGAGCTTTCAAAAGATAATCGCGCACCGCACCGCCGACGATGTAAACTTCAAAACCAGAGTTCTTTATCAATTGCATCAGCTGGATAATTCTATGATCGACCATACAAAAATTATAGCTTTTAAACAGGCAAAATACTAGCCAAGAATTGTGATAGTTGGTAGAATATGGGCAGGAGGAATACAAGATGGAATTAAAAGGTTCTCAGACAGAGAAAAATTTAGAAGCAGCGTTTGCCGGTGAATCCCAGGCACGCAATAAGTATACTTATTTCGCTAAGGTGGCGGCTGATGCCGGTTACGGTCAGATCGCCGACTATTTCTTGGAAACAGCCCGCAACGAGCAAGAACATGCCCGCTTATGGTTTGAAGCACTTCATGGCGGCAAGATGCCGGAATTGGCTGAATGCCTGAAGATGGCTGCTGAAGGCGAAAATTACGAATGGACTTCAATGTATAAAGACTTTGCCGCTAAAGCCAGAGAAGAAGGATTCACTCGTATTGCTGCTCAAATGGATATGGTCGCCAAAGTTGAAAAGAATCACGAAGATCGCTACCTGAAATTATTGGAAAACGTCAATAATGATCAGGTCTTCGCTAAAGAAAACGATGAAGTTTGGATCTGCGCTGTTTGCGGTTATAAGCATACCGGCAAGAAAGCACCGATGGTTTGCCCGCTTTGCGGCTATCCTCAGACCGTTTTCTCTTTGGACCGCGTCGATTACTAATTTGTATATCTTAATATGAAATGACCGAAGATAGAAATTGTCTTCGGTTTTTTTATTGCCGTCGTGGTGTTTATTTCGGCATTACCGATAACTCTGCTGATATCGTGCCAATCATAGGACAAAACTTTGTTCAGCAGGAAATCGAATAATAGATAACTGAAGAATGGCGTACATAGGAACCCCGGTTTTAAAAGAATGGCACATATGTGAACTGCACAGCCTAAAAGAAAACCGATATATTTAAATTACTAAAAGATGTCAGGTTTTTTGTCTGCGTCCAATAACAATACCCAAAGGAGGAATATCTATGACACAAAAAGTGACGTCCGGGCCTAAGATTCGCTCAATGATCACCCTGAGCGATTACTTTAAGAATTATCTTGAGGGGATGGTTCTGGCTTTTAAACCTAAAAATCTGCCTTTTACACTTGGCATTTCCATCCTTTCGTCTGTGTGCGGAACATTGCTTACTCTCTTTGTTTTCCCGGGTCTTTTTTCTTTAGATCCGACAGTCAATGCCGCTTACAGCGGCGTGGCCGTATTTTTGACGGTATCGACAGTGATGAACATCGTCATCGGCTATCTGCATCAAAAGAATAATTATATAGCCGAAATAACCGGCACTTGGAAATTGTGGCTGCAGATGTTTGGCAAAGAGATAGATCGCAAGGAGCGGATAAGCGCCATCATTGCGATGACCATCGGCTTGCTTCTGGGCTGTTTTTTCAGTCATCCGTTTATGGTCTTGCTGGCTTTGGCTATGTGGTTTTTGGCGGTTGCCGGTGAAAAAGGACAGATCATGATTTTGGTTGCTGCTTTGCAAAACAGTCTCAGACAGAAATACCATTGGGAACACAAAATTGATTTTCGAATAGTCAGACGCAATCTGGCCGCCATGGCGGTGGGAATGTTCGTGACAGCTTTGATCTTGGGGATAGGAGGACTCTTTGCATGAGTGGAAAAATGAAGAAATTTCTGATTCGCTTATTCTGCTTGGTATGGGTAGTGACCTTTTGCTTTAACTGTACGGCGATGGTTTTGCTGGCTGATGAAGACTGTCCGCATTGCGGTGATGATGTGCCAGAGGGCCTTGTTATCTGTCCGCATTGCTGGGTGTGTGTCAAATGCGGTGCTCAGAATAATGAGAATGCGACCGTGTGTGAAAACTGCGGCGCTCAAAACAGCAGCGGCGGAGGTACTTCCGGCGGCGATGTGAGCGATGATCCAGGCAGCTCGTCCAATGAGCCCTCAAATGAAAATTCCTCTTCGCCAAATGACGGCACAAACGAAGAGCCCGCCACAACTGAAGTTCCGCCGATCGTCATGCCTGAGGATGTGGGAGATTTCACACCGATGGGCATAAGGACAATCTCGATTGGTGATTTTTTCGGAGCACCGGCGTTCTTCTGCTGGCCGGAAGACTTACCGCTGCCTTTAAATGTCAATGAATATTGGGCGGGGGAGTATTACAATCCGTGGCTTCAACAACAAATTGTTGAGGATAGTTATAGTTGGATGTATTTGCATACGGCCAGCGGTTATCCGGTTTATGAATTTCGCACCTCGGTCTTATACCAACCGACCAGTCAATCCTGGGATACTTTGGATTCGACCATCGAGCTTTTCAGTTCGACTCCGGGATGGAAGTTTGTCGAGGAAAATACATATCATCATGATGCGATCGACGAGGATAATCCACCGGAAGAGCATCACAGATACGATTTTGAGACTGAACGAATGGTCGCGGGCATAAACACCAAAAGCGGCAAGGTTATCTACTTACCGGCTTGTTCAGTCACGATCAAAGTATATGCCGATATCAAAAACGGCCAGTACGTAAACTATCAATGCTGGATGCAATGCAGCTGCCCCATCGCCCAAGGCGCCTTCCCGGCCGTCGACATCTTAAATCCCTTAGACGGCACACAAAGCCCTCCATCAGACAGCGATGGCAACCGCGTTATTCAACTGGAGGATGGCACCTATGTGACGATCGATGACAGCGGTGAGATCAATACCGACCCGTTCTATAGCGGGATCACCCAGGATGATGATGGCACCTACACCAATCAAAACGGCAGCCTGCCTGTTCCTGATTATCGGGATTATGAAGTGGGCGACATCGTCATTGTCGGCGGCGTATCCTTTATCCTTATGCTTGTGGCTGGTGTTCCTACCTGGGTTGGACCGGGCGGTATCGGCCTTGATGGCAAGTCATTGATTCCAGAAGACAAACCGAAAGAAGTTCCACCGACTGACGATGGGGAAAAACCAAAAGAACCGCAAAAGGAGGTCACACCGGATGATGACGGCGGTGATGAGCCAAAGGGCGATGACTGGCAGACGACGGCCGGATATATTACCGAGGCGATGAAAGGAACACCGATTGTCACCGAGATCATGGATCTGCTTCTGATTATGGGTGAAAAAGGCGTCAATGTCGGCAAACTGGCTGGACCTTTGGCCTCTGCCGGTTTTGAATTTATCGACTTTACGGCACAGGGCAGCGATGCGGTGACGGCCGGGATCAAGACGCTGATCTCAGCCGGCATGAAGATGGCAGCTGGGGCGGGCGCGACTTTTACTGACGCCGGACTCAATGCCATGAAGTATGAGTTCTGTGAATTTGCCAAACAGTTTGAACAGTACACCGGCATTGATACCAGCGGCATCCGCGATATGGCCTCAAGGCTTACTTCCACGGTCAGTCCGGGTGAAAATATCAAGAATACCGCCAGTGTCATGGTCGACTTTGTCCAAGAGGGCTACAAGTGTCTCATCAGCAAGGAAAGCAATCAATTCACCACCGGTCTGCTTGAGGATTACCGCGCCGGCAAGTATGGCGAAAACATCAAGAATATGCAGCTTGCCACCGATATGATCACCGATTACTTCAACGGCAAACCGGTGCTTGAAGAGATTCAGACCGGTTTGGGTCAGATGCTTAAAGAGACAAATCAGTCGATCACCGATTACATCAGCAAGAGCATTCTGAATTCCAAATGAGATAATAACTCACAACAGTTTGGGGATGCCAAAAGCATCCCCAAACTATATCCGGATCAATTGCCGGCCATAAAACATCGGCCTTAAATCCCTGGGTCATTCACTATGTTTGGTTAATTGTCATAACAGTTTTCATTCAGGGGTAAGGCGGGATGACATAAAATGTTGGTTTAAATTGATGAATTTTGCTTTGGATTGTACTATACTAATCTAAAACAAGGAGCGCAATAAAATGATAAGAACGAATAAAGATAAGTTGCCGATCGTATCGGTATGCGGTCAGACACAACATCCAACAGCCAAATATCCTGGCTATCATGTCGGCTATGACGGTCAGGGCAGAATTTTAGCCGGTACCGGCGGGATAACTTACAATTACTTTATCGGCGATATCTGTACCGGTATTGCCGGTGATCACATTGAACCGGGCTGTTCAACCTATAATCCTGACCCTAAATGTAACGCTGCCTATAATCTTTTATCCTGCGTAGGTAACGAGGCGGTGGTTATCAGCGGTGAAGCTAAGGGCGAAAAGGGTTATGTTGTAGGTACGCATGGCGGGGTTGAACATGTCATGATTGCTTTTAGTGCCGATACTTTGGCTAAGCTGACATTAAGCGATCAGTTTATGATCCGCTCTTGCGGCCAGGGTCTCAGACTATTGGATCATGACGACGTTCATGTCTTTAATTTAGATCCTGATCTTTTGGAAAAAATGGATATTCGCGAAGAAGGCAAAACGGTGATCATCAAGGTTGCCAAAATAATTCCGGCTTGTCTGATGGGCTCGGGTTTAGGCGCATCAACGCTGCAAAGCGGTGATTATGATATCATGATGCACGATCAGGAAACGGTCGATCGTTTAGGTCTTATGGATCTCAGATTCGGCGATCTTGTTGCCATTGAAGATCATTATGGCCTAAACGGACCTGATTATCGTCAAGGTGCGATGACGATCGGGGTCATTGTGCATTCCGATTCCTTCTCTTCCGGCCATGGCCCGGGTGTTTGTGCTATTATGACATCAGCCGGTCATCTGAAAGCTGAGATTGACGCCAGCGCGAATCTGAAAAAATATCTGCAATTTGCTAAATAATTTATTGACATTGAATCAAATATCGATAGAATAGTCTATGGAATATGGAACAGGTTAAGGTAAGGGTGTTTGATCCGTCTCAGGATCGGACGATCATGTCATATACCGGCGTTACCGAAGACGGGGCAATACGTTTCTATGACGATGAAAAATATCTTAATACTATTTCGTTCCGGCAAGATCGTATCTTGATCAAAAGAGAGGCAAAAGATTATAGATCGCTGATCTATTTATCTGAACATAAATCCCGCGCCAAAATTTATTCCGACCTTGGCGAATGGGAAATCGATATCCGGATGATCACGTTTGAAAGTGATGAAAACCTGATCAAAGCCGTGTATGATACCGGCCAGCTTTTGGCGATAGCTATTGAATTTATTAAGGAGTGAAATTCATGACAAAGACCAGATCGATGACTGATATTGCATATGAGATCATGTCAAAAAAGAAAAGGGCCATACCTTTTAAAAAATTATGGGAAGAAGTCATAGAAAGATTGGGACTGGATCCTGACGACGCATCTGAGCGGATCGCCCAGTTTTATACCGATATGACTTTAGACAGCCGTTTTACTTCTTTGAAAGAAAATAAATGGGATCTTAAGGAACGGCATAAATTTGAGGAAGTCTATGTCGATCTGAATGATTTTGATGACGACGAAGAAGAAGACGAAGAAGATTTGTACGACGAAGATCTTGAGGGCGAAAACATCCACAAGACGGACGAAGAAGATTATTAAGCGATCGATTAAAGATCGCTTTTATTTTGCGTAAGAAACTTTGTTATAATAGAGGTATGAAATACGCTATCTTTGACTTTAACGGAACGATACTGGATGATTTTGCCGTTTCGCTTAAATGTATCAATTTTCTGCTGGCAAAATATCTGAATGAAGGACCGATCGATCGCCAACGATATCTGGAAGTATTTACTTTTCCCGTCATTGATTACTATCGTGCGTTGGGTTTTGATTTTGATCGGCTGGATTATGATGATATCTGCGTTGATTTTATCAGCAAGTATGAAAGCTTGAAAGATGAGTACCGTTTAATGGAGGGAGCTGTTTCGCTGTTTGAGCATTTGAAGGCCCAAGGTTATCGTTTGGCCATCATCAGCGCTTCAAAAGAAGACAAATTAAGAAAACAGTGCGATGAATTGGGGATCAGCGGCTATTTTGAAACGATTTTGGGCACTAAAGATATCAAAGGCGGTTTAAAAGAAGATATCGCTTTTAACTATATGCAGGATAAAAATCCGTCTGATTGCATCTATATCGGCGATACGCTGGCTGACCTTAAAATAGCGGATGCTTTGGGTATCAGGTGTTATCTTTTGGGTGACTCCCATCAGTCAAAGAGCCGCCTGCTTGAAAAATGCGCTAATGTTTATGATAGTTTAAAGGAGATCGAAACATGTTTAGAATAGGACAATCAACGGATATCCACCAATTGGTGCCAAACCGCAAACTGGTATTGGGCGGGGTGGAGATCAAAAGCGACAAGGGCCTGCTTGGGCACAGTGACGCCGATGCTTTACTGCATGCCATTATTGAAGCGATAATCGGAGCGATGGGCCTTAAGGATATCGGGATCCATTTCAGCGATAAAGATGAACGATACCGCGGGATCTCGTCAATGGTTCTTTTAGCGAAAACATACGAAATGATGAACAATCATGGTTATATGATCGGCAATGTCGATTCCTTGATTCTGGTCGAGACGATCAAAATGGCTCCTTATATTGACAAAATGCGGGAGAATATCGCTAAGGTGCTGCATACCGATATTAATCAAATCAATGTTAAGGCGACAAGAGGCGAGGGATTGGGTTTTATCGGCCGCAGCGAAGGGATAATGGCGCAGGCAGTCGTTTTACTTGTCAGCAAAAATGGTTAATAGGTATTTAAAAGAAGTTAAAAAAAGAGTAATATAATAGTAGTAAGAGGAGGAATAAAAATGTTAGTTTCAGCAGAAGAAATGTTAAAGAAAGCACATGAAGGGCATTATGCCGTCGCTCAATTTAACATCAATAACCTAGAATGGACCAAATCCATCCTAAAGGCCTGTGAAGAGAAGAAATCACCAGTTATCCTGGGGGTATCTGAAGGGGCTGGAAAATACATGTGCGGATATAAGACTGTTGTTGCAATGGTTAAAGAGATCCATGATTACATGGGCATCACCGTACCGGTAGCTATTCATTTAGACCATGGTTCATACGAAGGAGCCAAGGCAGCTATCGAAGCCGGTTTTACCTCTGTAATGTTTGATGGTTCGCACTATGATATCGAAGAAAATATCGAAAAGTCCAAAGAGATCATCGCTTATGCACATTCAAAAGGCATCAGTGTTGAATGTGAGGTCGGTGGTATCGGCGGCGAGGAAGACGGAGTTGCTTCTATGGGTGAGGTTGCCGATCCGGAAGAATGCCGCAGAGTTAATGAATTAGGCGTTGACTTCTTGGCTGCCGGTATCGGTAATATTCATGGCAAATACCCAGCTAACTGGGCCGGTCTTAACTTTGATGTTTTAGCCAAGATTCAGGATGTTACCAATGGTCGGCCGTTAGTTCTTCATGGCGGATCCGGCATCCCTAAGGATCAGATCAAGAAAGCCATTTCCTTAGGTGTTTCCAAGATCAATGTCAACACCGAGCTGCAGCTGGTATTCGCTGACGCTACCCGTAAATATATTGAAGAAGGCAAGGATTTGCAGGGTAAAGGTTATGACCCTCGTAAGTTATTGGCTCCGGGTGCGGAAGCTATCGTCAACAAGTGCAAGGCAATGATCGACGATTTCGGTTCTGCTGATAAGGCTTAATATTATATCGGTTTTCATTTAGGCAGTTGTAAAACTGCCTTTTTTCATCTTTGATCATCATTGTTTGCCTATCACAATAATAATTTAGTATAATATTTGAGATGAAGAAAAGGGAAGAAGCACTGGCAATTTTAGACAGCCTCAGAGGCGATGAACCGATTGCCTTTATTCAGGAAAAACTATTGGAAGCCTATCGTTTGGATGACGGTCTTTTGGATGCTATGGTCCTTTATGCCCGAACAGTCGGCGATTTTTATCAGAAGGAAAAGATCCTGACGGCCGCTGTTGAGCATCACTGTCAGACCGGTTATGAGGATGAATTTGCCTTTCGCCAGCTGATTCGCGGTTTGAATGAACTGGCTCTTCTTTATATGAATTTTGGCCGGATGGCCTTGGCATTAAAGACTTATCAGAGGATATATCAATTAAAACCTAAAAACATCAATCCCTTTAAGGAACGGCTTTATGCCCTCTATACTTATTTTGACCGCCGCGATCAGATCGATTTTGCTCCCGAAGACATCGATGAGCGGATCGTTTGGCTGGTTGACGGCATTGCCGCTTATGAGCATTCAGCTTATGATCAGGCTAAAGAGTGCTTTAGAAGATTGTTTCGGTCCGATCCGGATCTGAAAGTATTGATCAGTGGCGATGAGTCGGTCAAAGTCAATGGAAGATCGGCCGAACTGTTGAAAGATCATGCTTATCTGATCAATCGTTCCCAAGGATTAGTTAATTTTATGCAGGAGGTAAGCGAATGATCAGAGCAGTTTTGTGTGATATGGACGGAACATTGGTTGATACCGAGCGCTATTATACCGATGGAACTTATAAGTGGATGAAAGATAAATTCGCTTATTCCGGAAGCAAGGAATCGATCTTTAAGATTATCGGCACGACCATGGAGGAGACCTGCGCTATTTTGCGCGATCTGTTAAAGCTCGATGAGACGGTGGCCGAAGTCATGCAGATCAATGATGATTATTTTGAAAACGAATCGTCGCTTGATTATCGCGAATACATCTTTCCGGAAGTAAGGGAAGCAATAAACGAGATTAAAGACAAAGGCATCAAGATCGCTATTTGTTCCGCTTC
The DNA here is from genome assembly GCA_949298975.1 of uncultured Bacillota bacterium. Taxonomy (GTDB): domain Bacteria; phylum Bacillota_I; class Bacilli_A; order Erysipelotrichales; family Erysipelotrichaceae; genus JAHHTG01. The sequence continues at coordinate 17,350 of CASFYR010000071.1, forward strand.
CCCGCGCTGGGCGATCGAACAGTTTGTGAAAGAATGTGATCTTGGCGGCCATATCGATTATGTAATTAGTGCCATGGAATGCGAAAGACAGAAGCCTTATCCTGATATTTATCTCCATGCCTTAAAGGCCTTAGGAGCAACAAAGGAGGAAGCTCTGGTTTTTGAAGATTCGTACAGCGGTATTAGCGCCGGGAAGAATGCCGGCATCATGACGGTAGCCCGCCGGGATTACCGTTTTGGTATCGATCAGAGTCAGGCTGATGCCAGTGTTGATGATATGCAGCAATTAATTAAAATGATAAAGGAGATCAATCATGGATGACGCAATTATAATAAAAGGCGGAAAAAAACTGAATGGTGAAGTCAGGATCAGCGGCTCAAAGAACGCAACCGTTGCTTTGATCCCGGCGACAGTGCTGGCAGATGGAGTGATGACCATTTTTGATGTTCCTAATATTTCGGATGTCGGTGCGCTTATTACTCTTTTAAACGAGCTTAATGTCAAGGTGACAAGAAAAGCCAATCATCTGATCATTGATACCGAAAATATTAAAAACGTAACTCTTGATCATGAAGCGGTCAGCAAACTCAGAGCCTCATATTATTTTATGGGGGCACTGCTGGGAAGGTATAAGTATGTCAAGATTCGGATGTCAGGCGGCTGTTATCTGGGACCGCGGCCGATCAATCTGCATCTTAAAGGTTTTGAAGCCTTAGGTGCTACGGTCGATTATGATGATGGATATTATATTATCAAAGCCGATGAATTGATCGGGACGAATATTTATCTGGACTTTGCTTCAGTCGGTGCGACCATTAATATCATGATGGCGGCTGTCTTTGCCAAAGGGCGGACGGTAATTGAAAATGCCGCGAAAGAACCGGAGATCATTGATTTGTCTTCGATGCTTAATAAGATGGGCGCCAAGATCAGAGGTGCCGGGACTAATGAAATTGTCATTGACGGTGTGGAAAGGTTGCATGGCTGCAACCATGAGATCATTCCTGATCGGATCGAGTCGGGAACCTATATCATTATGGCGGCAGCTTGTGCGGAAAAGATGCGTATCGTCAATGTTATTCCTCAGCATTTGGAATCGCTCTTGCTGAAACTGGAAGAAATGGGTATCAAGATGAATATCGGTATCGATTACATTGAAGTATTTGCTTCTAAAAATCTCAAGGGCGTCGAAATTAAAACCTTGCCCTATCCGGGGTTTGCAACCGATCTGCAGCAGCCATTAAGCGCCTTGATGACCCAGGCGTTTGGTGTATCAAAGGTCAGAGATACGATCTATCCGGAAAGGACCAAGCATCTTCATGAACTGGCTTTGATGGGAGCGGATGTGGAAAAAGAAAGTAATTCTTTTACGATCACCGGTCCGACACCGCTTAAAGGAACAACCGTAACCGCTACTGATTTAAGGTGCGGAGCTTCACTGGTTATTGCCGGTCTTTTGGCCAGCGGTGAAACGATTATCAAAGACGCTTATCACATTTATCGCGGTTATGAAAACATCAAGGAAAAGTTAAAAAGTTTAGGGGCAGATGTTGAATAATTGTTGATTTTGAAGGATACTTATGATATATTTTATAAGCACTTACTTTAAGTTGATAAGATACTTAAGGCAGAAGGGAGATTGACATGAAAAAAGGAATTCATCCAGAGTACAAAAGAGTTACGGTAACTTGTGCCGGTTGTGGAGCTACATTCGAGACCGGTTCTACCAAAGGCGATATCAAGGTTGATACATGTTCAAACTGTCATCCGTTCTATACCGGAAGACAGAGATTCGCAGCAGCTCAGGGTAGAATTGAAAAATTCAATAAAAAGTACGGAATCAAAAAATAAGGGCTCGATCGGGTCCTTATTTTTTCTAGACAGGAGGGGATATGATGTATCAGCGCTATAAAGACGGCTGGGTTGAAGTGATATCCGGCTGTATGTTTGCCGGCAAAACGGAAGAATTGATCAGAAGGATCAAAGTTTTGGAGTTTGCCAAAAAAGAAATCATGGTCTTCAAACCAAAGATCGATAATCGATACTCTGATACTAAGGTCGTATCTCATGCCGGCAGCAGCGTAGAATCGACGGTAATCAGCGATCCAAAAGAAATTCTGGCCCTAGTCAGACCCAGCACAGAGGTAGTGGCAATCGATGAGGTTCAGTTCTTTGATGATTCGATTTGTGAAGTGTGCAATCTTTTGGCCGCCAGACACAAAAGAGTCATGTGTGCCGGCCTTGATATGGATTTCAGGGGCGAACCTTTCGGTCCGATGCCCAAACTCATCACACAGGCCGAATTTGTAACAAAACTGACAGCGGTATGCAACAAGTGCGGAGCACCGGCTACCCGTACTCAAAGGATGATCAACGGCCGACCGGCCAATTATCATGATCCGGTAGTTTTAGTGGGAGCCAGTGAATCCTACGAAGCGCGTTGCCGGCATTGCCATGAAGTGATCGATCATCCCGTTTTAAAGGAGGAATAGTAATGAATGCTAGAGAGATAAAATTACAAAGCATCGAAGATCGCTATAATGAGATCAATGATCTTTTAGGCAAAGAAGAAGTTGCTTCTGATCCTAAAATGGTAACGAAATTATCCAAGGAAGAAGCCTCCCTGAAAGAAGCCTACGATGCTTATCAGCATTACAAAAAAATAAAAAGCGATATTGCTGAAGCAAAAGAACTTACAGAGAGCGACGATCAGGAAATCAAAGAGATGGCCTTGATGGAACTGGAAGAAAAAACGGCGGAATTGGAAAAATTGGAGGCTAAGATCGAAGAGATCCTATTGCCGAAAGATCCGGAAGACGAATATGACTGTATCGTGGAGATCCGCGGTGCTGCCGGCGGGGATGAAGGCAATATCTTTGCCGGTGACCTTTATCGGATGTACGTTAAATATGCCGAAAACAACGGCTTTAAAACCCAGGTAATGGAGAGCAGTGAATCAGAAGCCGGCGGCTTTGCTCTGATCTCCTTTTTGGTAAAAGGCCATAACGCTTACCAGCATTTCAAATTTGAAAGTGGTGCTCATCGGGTTCAGCGAGTGCCAAAGACCGAAACGCAGGGCCGGATCCATACCTCGACCGCTACGGTATTAGTTTTACCGGATGTGGAAGAAGCAGATATCGAGATCCCGGATTCCGACTTAGAGATCGAGACCCATCGTGCCAGCGGCGCCGGTGGTCAGCACATCAATAAGACCGACAGTGCGGTCCGTATCGTCCACAAACCAACCGGAATCACCGTCAATTGTCAGGATGGCCGATCACAAATGGCCAACCGGGAAACGGCGCTGAAAATCATCAGAGCCCGGGTATATGAAGAAATGGCTCGTCAAAAGGCGGAAAAAGAAGGGGCTATCCGTCGGTCAAAGATCGGTACTGGCGATCGCAGCGAGAAGATCCGCACTTATAATTATCCGCAAAACCGGGTCAGCGATCATCGGATCGGATTAACCATCACTCAGTTAGACCGAATAATGGATGGTCGGCTGGACGATGTCATCAACGCTTTATTGGAAAACGAGAAAAAAGAGAAACTGCTGCATGAAAACGTACAATCAATTGCTGCATGAACCCAAGAAACGGTTTTATGAAGCCGGTATTATGCCGGAAGTGATCAAGGCTTACTTGTTTGAATTATGCCAAGAGCGGGATATCGATTTGTTTATCAATTTGGATAACGAAGCTGACGTGCAAGTTGCAGCGGTCTTTGAAAAGGGGATCGAACGCTTGCTGAATGGTGAACCGATGAACCATGTCTTAGGTTATTCGTGGTTTTACGGTTATAAGTTCATTACCAATCACGATGTCTTGATCCCGCGCTACGAGACTGAAGAACTGGTTGGCAACATTCTGGCTATGATTGATACTTATTTTGCTGGCCGCAAGAAGATCGATCTGGTCGATGTCGGCACCGGTTCGGGGGCCATTGCGATCACTTTAAAAAAAGAGGATGAGCGTTTGAATGTGACGGCAACCGATATCAGCGATAAAGCCCTGCAGGTGGCCAAACAAAATGCCCGTGAAAATACTGCCGAAGTCGAGTTTATCCAAGGCAATATGCTCGATCCGCTGATAGATCAATCACGGCGCTTTGATATTCTGGTATCAAACCCGCCCTACATTCCCCAAAACGAGATTTTGGAGCGATCGGTCATAGATTTTGAACCGCATGTAGCTCTGTTTGGCGGCAGCGACGGACTTTTCTTTTACGAAGAAATATTTAAGGGGGCAAAGAAAATACTGAATGATGATGGTCTGATGGCTTTTGAGATCGGTTATGATCAGAAAGAATCGCTGATGACCAAGACGGCCGTTTATTTCCCCAAGGCCGATATTCAAGTCTTAAAAGATATCAACGGCAAAGACCGGATGTTATTTATCAAATTATAACTGTCTTTTTTAAATGTGGAGGTTTATATGGCAGATTATGTAATAACTTGCTGTTCGACAGTTGATCTGTCGGAAGATTTACTAAAAACCGGCGGAATCAACTATATTCCTTTTACTTTTCATTTAGACGGCAAGGATTATGATGATGATTATGGAAAATCATACGAGATTCATCGCTTTTACGATGCGATGCGCAACGGCTCAATCCCGACTACATCTCAAGTCGGAACCGGCAGATATGAAGAAGAGTGGCGTCCGCTTTTAGCGAAAGGATTGAATGTATTGCATATTACTCTTTCCAGCGGGATATCGGGCACATATAACAGCGCTTTGCTGGCGGCTGATCTTTTGAATGAAGAGTTCCAGGATGTCAGAGTTGAGGTCGTCGATTCGTTGTGTGCGTCCAGTGGTTATGGCATGCTGGTGATGATGGCTAATGCCAAGCGTTTGGAGGGAATGGGTTTTAGTGATAATCTTGAATGGGTCAAAGCCAATCGGCTTTACATTCACCACTGGTTTTTCCCAAGCGTGCTGACTTATCTGGTCAAAGGCGGCCGGGTATCAAAAATATCAGGAATGATCGGTGATACTTTGCACATCTGTCCGCTGATGAATGTTGATCAGAAGGGGCGCTTGATACCGCGGGCCAAGATCCGCGGCAAAAGGAAAGTGATGCAGGCTCAGGTTGAGAAAATGATCGAACATGCTGAAAACGGTCTGGATTATGACGGGAAGGTCTATATATGCAATTCCGACTGCCTGGATGATGTCGAGTATCTCAAAAACAGGATCCTAGCCACTTTTAAAAAAGTTAAACAAGTTGAAGTTTTCAATATCGGTACCGTTATCGGTTCGCATACCGGCCCGGGAACGATTGGTCTTTTCTTTAAAGGTGATAAACGGGTTGATTAGTCATGACGATCGGACAGCGCATCATTTATGGACTGGCGGTTTTTCTCTTCTATACTGTTTTGTTTATCGCTGAGCTTTTACCGGTTAATTTTCTGATCGAGATGTTTACCTTTAACTTTTATCTCAAATTAGCCGTTTACCTGTTATTGATGATTATCGTTAATCCCATTATCACCTATCTTTTGGCACAACGGATCCCGCTTAAAGTCCATGACCTAAAACCGACCGATCTTGATCAAATCCGGCCGGACGAAGAAGACACTTTACAGTAGTGTCTTTTTTTAAGCGAATACTCGTGATAGAATAAAGAGGATATGAAAATAATGATGGTAGCCGGCGGCAGCGGCGGACACATATATCCGGCTTTAGCTCTGGCGGATGAATTAAAAAAAAGACATCACGAAATTGTTTTTGCCGGATCGGACAATCGAATGGAAGACCAGGTGATTCCTCAAGCCGGTTATCCCTTTATTCCGATGAAGATCAAAGCCAACGAAGGATCACTGTTTGATCGTTTGGGCAGTATGATTTCGATTGCAGTGAATTATTTTAAAATACAAAAAGATCTTCGCGATGTTGATCTTGTGATTGGTTTTGGTAATTATATCAGTGTCCCGGTCATTTTAGCGGCGAAGAAGCTAAAGATCAAAACGATGATCCATGAACAGAATTCGTATGTTGGCCGGGCAAACCTTTTTTTAGAAAATAAGGTCGATCTGGTTATTGCCTCATATAAAGAAAGCCTTGCTCAGTTTAAAAATCCCCATACTTATCTGATCGGCAATCCCCGCTCTTCTGAAGCCGCTGGGGTAAAAAAAGATGCGGAAGTTATAAAAGAACTTGGTTTAGATCCAACTCTTAAGCATGTCGTTATCTTCTTCGGCTCGCTGGGATCTTTAAGCGTATCACAGGTTATCGAGGAATATTTACGCTGTTTTGACGGTGGTTATGAAGTGATTTATGCTGCAGGTTCCCGTTATATTGCCGATTTTAAGGATCTGCAAAGAAAAGGGGTCAGGATCTTGGAAAAGATCGATGCGATAAGAGTAATGGCTAATTGTGACCTAGCGGTAGTACGAGCCGGGGCGACGACGTTGGCGGAAATTACGGCGATCGGAATTGCCAGTATTTTAATTCCTTCGCCTTATGTACCGAATAATCATCAGTTTCATAATGCGATGTCGCTGAAAAATGCTGATGCTGCTGTTGTGATCGAAGAGAAAGACTTAAATGCAGCTTTACTGCAAAGGACGATCGATGAATTAATGACTGATGATCGAAGAAGAAACAGAATGGCTGAAGATGCCAAAGCACTCGGTAACGAACGGGTTATTGATGATATTATTGACAGGATAGACGAATTATGGAAACAGTAAATTTTTTATCTTCACATGGAGATCTGCGGCTTGATGCCAGTTTCAAAGATATTACAACTATCAAGATGGGAGGCAAGATCAAATATCTTGTCTCACCGTTTGATCTGAACCGCTTAAAACTGATTGTTACCTATTTAAAAGAAGAAATGATTCCTTTTAAGGTCTTTGGCCGCGGCTCAAATATGATCTGCGGTTCAGGTGATTATGATGGCTGCATCATCAGGCTGGATCATATCAATCATTATCATTTTGATGAAGGGATGGTATGTGTGGAAGCCGGAATGATGGTGCCGCGTTTAGCGAATGTTTTATCATCGCAAGGGTTGAGCGGACTGGAGTTTGCCAGTGGTATTCCAGGTACGATCGGCGGTCTTATTTATATGAATGCCGGCGCTTATAAACGATCGATGATGGATATCGTTGATTCGGTGCTGGTCCTCATTGACGGGGAATTGAAGTGGCTGAGTAATGAAGAAGTCAGATTCAGCTATCGGCATAGTATTTTTCACGATCACAACGATTGGGTCATTGTAGCGGCTAAACTGCATCTTGTTAAAGATGATCCGGAAAAGATCAGGGAACTGATGGCCAACCGTTTAAGCCGCCGCCGGGCGACTCAGCCGTTAGATAAACCGAGTGCCGGCAGCTGCTTTAAAAACCCGGATAATGACTTTGCCTGGCGTTTGATCGAAGGGATCGGTTTTAGAGGATATCGCTATAACGGTATTATGGTTTCTGATAAGCATCCGAATTTTATTGTGAATAACGGCGGCGGTAATGCCGAAGATTTCATTGCGACAGCCAATTTGATTCAGGCAAGAGTAAAGAACCAATATGATGTCGATTTGAAAATGGAAGTGGAGATTTTTAATTGTTAAGAAGAAAAAAGAGCGAACAAGCGCAGGAAGTTGATAACTACCTGATAAATAAGCGCAGCAACGCCCGTAAAATAAAACGGTTTACCACCCAAAAGCACCGAACTTTCCTTTTAGCGGTGTTTTTAGGCATGATTTTTATCACGTCTTTATATTTTGTCTCCCCCGTTTCCAATGTTTATAAAGTAACGGTCAGCGGCAATCATTATTTTGATGATCAGTTTTATAGAGATTTAAGCGGTATTACCGATGATTCCAAATATCTTCTGACCATCTCTTTTCTGGCGGAAAACAAGCTGGAAAGCGATCCGCTGGTAGAAGAAGCAACAGTTATCCATGAGGATCATTCTTTGATTAGTATTGTGATCAAAGAAAAAGAAGTAGTGGCTTATACTTATGACAGCGAACCGTATCTCATCTTAAAGGATGGCGAGAAAGTGGCTTTTGAGGAGCGATATTTGGAAATATTGAGTTATATTCCTTTTTTGGAAGGATACAGTGATGATGATATCAAGATCATAACCAAAGGTTTTGAAAAACTAGATCAAGATATGATCAATGAAATATCCGAGATCCACCGCTATCCTTTCAGTTATGATGATAAGATGATGGAAGTGATCATGCGTGATGGCAACTATGTCTATTTGAGTTATTATGCTTTGCCGCTATTGAACAATTATCACGCCATTGTATCAGAACTCAAGGAACCAAACAAGACCAACTGTATATTTGTCGATGAAATGTCCAGCAGCGCCTATACCTCGGATTGTCCGTTTTGGACTGCCGAACCGAGCGAAAACAGTCAAAACAGCACTGCCGAAAGCAATGATACAGCACCTTTGCCGCAATAGTGTTTAAAAGACGGGATAAATAATGTATAATTATGGTGCATGAAAATGATAGGAGTTTTGTTATGTCAATTAAGAAGAATACCGCTTTAGGAAGCATAAGAATTTCTGATGATGCCATAGCTACTCTGACCGGCAGTGCGGTCGTCGAGTGTTATGGTGTTGTGGGCATGGCTTCACAAAAAGTTATCAAAGACGGCTTTTATGAACTTTTGAAAAAAGAGAACTTTTCTAAAGGTGTTATTATAAAAAACAAACCGGAGGGAATTGAAGTTGATCTTTACGTCGTTATCAGTTATGGTGTGAAGGTCACTGAAGTCGTTAACGAGATCCAGAAACGAGTTAAATATACATTGGAAAAGACTTTGAATATGGATGTTTGCGCTGTCAATGTCTATGTTCAGGGAATAAAGGTGATGGGATAGTATGAAGACAATTAATGGTTCGATATTAAAAGAATTGCTCAAAAGTGCCGACGCTAATTTGAGCAATCATCAAAAAGAAGTTGACGCCCTCAATGTCTTTCCGGTGCCGGATGGCGATACCGGAACAAATATGTCGATGACCTTTCAAAACGGAGTCAAGGATGCCGTGGCTTGTTACAGCGAGGATATCGGCGAAGTTTCCAAAGCTCTGTCACGCGGTCTTTTGATGGGCGCCAGAGGCAACAGCGGCGTTATTACATCTCAGATCTTCCGAGGATTTGCCCAAAGCGTTGAAGGTAAAAAAGCGATCGATACTTCCGAACTGTCGGCAGCTTTTGAAAACGGAGCAAGGGTTGCCTATAAAGCGATCATGAAACCGGTGGAAGGTACGATCCTGACCGTTATCAGAGAGGCCAGCTGGTATGCCAACCATTACTTTGGCGAACATAGGGAAATCAGCATCGAAGAATACTTTGATAAACTGATCGAATATGCTCAGGACTCTTTAGAGCATACACCGGAACTGTTGCCGGTCTTAAAGGAAGTAGGAGTCGTTGACTCGGGTGGTCAGGGCCTGTTATACATCTTGGAAGGTTTTAAGGCTTATTTGGCCGGCGAGCCTTGCGTTAAACAGGATGGGGAGGTTCAGGATGCTTCCAGCGCCGCTTTAGAGGTCGATAATGATGAATTTGGTTATTGCACCGAATATATCATCCGCTTAAACGACAAGAAGTTTGATGAAAATATCTTAAAGAATAAATTGGCTAAGATCGGCGAGTCGCTGGTCGTGGTTAAGGATGATGATATCGTTAAGGTTCATGTCCATACGCTGACGCCGGGTGATGCGCTTAATATCGCTCAAAGATACGGCGAATTTATCAAATTGAAGATCGAGAATATGCAAGAGCAGCATTCTCATATCGTCGAGGAAAAAATATCCGAAGTCAGGAAGGAATATGGCATTATCAGTGTTTGTTCCGGTGATGGATTAAACGAGCTGTTCAAGGAATTAAGAGTCGATACGATCATCAGCGGCGGTCAGACGATGAATCCTTCGTGCGAGAGCTTCGTCGAAGAGATCAATAAACTGAATGCCGAACATATCTTTATCCTGCCGAATAATTCCAATATCATTCTGGCGGCCAATCAGGCCAAAGATATTCTGAGCGAGCGCGATATCCATGTTTTGCCTACCAAGACGATCCCGGAAGGCATTGCGGCTTTGAGCATGTATTCACCGGAAGCTAAAGTGGAGGAAAACCTGGAGGAAATGCAGGGAGCCATTGCCAATATCGCTTCCGGTTCGGTTACCTACGCTATCAAAGATACGACATTCAACGGTATCGAGGTCAAAAAAGGCGATTTCATTGCCATGACCAGCAAAACGATCGTAGCGGCCAGCCCTGACCGTTTAGCGGCAACATTAGGATTGCTGGATGAAATGTTTAAAAAAGAGGATGCGGAACTGATAACTCTTATCAGCGGCGAGGGTTCGACAGCAGAAGAAATCTCGGCTATCGAAGATTATATTGCGGATAATTCCGATCTGGAGTTAGAAGTAATTGAAGGCGGCCAGCCGGTCTATTCTTACCTGTTTGGTGTCGAATAAGCATTCAAGGTTATCAAATGATCACCTTTTTAAATAGATAATATTTATTTATGAAGATCGATCATGAGCTGACAGGAAAGAGGATATTGATCCGCAATTATCAAAAGATCGTTGATGAATTAGCCGATAGTTTTAAGGACTATTATCTGACCAAGTTATCCGTTTAGCTTGCCCTTAGGCGAAATTTAACAAAATTAACCCATTAATTTTGGCGCTTTTGGAGTAAAATAGGAATAGTTTGAAAAAGGGGGATGAAAAAGATGAAATTACTCGTATCGGATTTGGATGGAACGCTTTATCCTCATAAACAGGTAAAAAATAAAAATCAATTCGAAGACAATGTTAAAGCCGTCAGAGAATGGGTTGAAAAAGGAAATAAATTTGTTGCTGCCAGTGCCAGAGACAAGCGTCATCATGAACAGCTGGTAAAAGAGCTGGGCTTTAATCTTAATTATATCGGTTCAAACGGCGCCGAGATCGTTTATGAGCAGGGGGAAGAAGTTACCAAAGATATTCCGCTGGAAGTTTTTATCCGAGTTGCTGAATTCCTAAAGGAAAAGAATATCAATGCGGCTGCCGGCACGACTTGCGAGGGGGAGAGACTGTGGTCCAGCCGTGATCGTTTCCCTTTTAACTGTGATGATAATCCCCGTTCACCATGGCGCAATGAGATCGTTGTTCCCGATCTTGCTGCTTTAGATCCTGAAAAAAGGATCATCAGCGTTCATATTGTGGTTCCGCCGAAAAACCGTGATGAATTAGAGGCTATGATCGAAGGCTTAAAGATGAATGTGACAGTAACGACCAGTGATGTCGATCTGATCAATATCGAGCCTTACGGCTGTTCCAAAGGCGAAGCGGTATTGCAAGTGGCAAAGCGGTTCGGCATCGCGCCAAAAGACATTATTACGGTTGGTGATTCGGAAAACGATATCTCAATGCTGAAAGTTACCGAAAACAGTTACTGCATCGACCATGCGGAGCCCCGGGTCAAATGGCAGGCAAAAAATGTCGCTGCCTCAGTAGCGGAAGTTGTTCAAAGAGAACTTGAAAAATAACGGTCAATGGATCGTTATTTTGTTGTCAAAAGTAATACCTATAAATATAATGGAAATATAAGGAGGTGACAAAATGAGCTCATTCCTGGCTGAATAAAAAAAGAAACATAAGTTTATCTTATGTAGTCGGGAAGATGTTTTTTTGTCACGATCATAATAATTAATCATATTTTTTGTCATCTTCTCATCTTTTAAAAGGAGAGAATTATGTCGCTGATCAGTATTGAAAACTTATCTTTTGCCTATGATGACATGAATGGCAAACTGTTTGATAATGTCAGTTTTAAACTGGACACTAATTATAAGATTGGTCTTGTAGGACGCAATGGCACGGGCAAAACTACTTTTTTGCGTTTGCTTAAAAGGGAACTGCCTTTTAAAGGACAGATCAGATCCAAGGTATCCTTTGATTACTTTCCCTTGCCGATCGCCGACAAGCGCAAAGCAATGGCTGTGATCATAGCACAGATCGATCCCGAACTGTCTGAATGGCAGATCATAAAAGAGATGAACGGCTTAAAAATCGCTATTGACTGCCTTTATCAGCCTTATGATACTCTGTCTAAAGGCGAACAGGTCAAATTGATGCTGGCGGTCTTGTTCGCCAGAGAAAACCACTTTCTTTTGATCGATGAGCCGACCGATCATTTAGACCTTATCGGCCGCAGGGTGGTGGCTGATTATCTTTCAAAGAAAAAGGGTTTTATCGTAGTATCGCACGACCGCCGCTTTTTAGACGGTTGTGTCGATCATATCATGGCGATCAACCCCTCGGGCATTGAAATTGTCAGTGGTAATTATTCATCCTGGCGCTATGATAAAGACCTTCGTAATGCAAACGAAATCAATGAGAATAACCGGCTTAAAAAAGAAATCAGCCGACTTAAAACGACGACTTTGCAAAAAGCCGAATGGTCGGACCGGATCGAGGCGACCAAGATCGGCAACGGACCGTGTGATCGGGGCTATATCGGTCATAAAGCCGCCAAGATGATGAAGCGCGCCAAAAATATCCAAAAGCGTTTGGACCGCACGATCGCCCAAAAGGAAAGTTTGCTGAAGGATGTGGAAGCAAGCGAGAAGTTAAAGATCGGATCATTGGTCTATAATAAGAAACAATATTTTTATATGCAAGATCTGACTTTCGGCTATGATGGTAAAACCGTTATCCGCGAGATCGATTTAACTTTAATGAGCGGCGATCGTCTGGCCATACTTGGATCCAACGGGTCGGGCAAGACCAGTCTTATTCGTCTGATCATGGGGGATGAGAGAATAATATGGCAGGGAACTTTTGTCAAAAGCGATGATCTGATCATTTCTTATGTCAGTCAGGATACCGGCTATCTGAAAGGTTATTTGAACGCTTTTATTCATGAACATGTTGCCGATGAGACTAAATTTAAAACCATCCTGCGTAAACTGGGCTTTGAGCGGGATGATTTTGATAAAGATATCGCCAAATTCAGCGAAGGGCAAAAAAAGAAAGTGTTGATTGCCAAAAGTCTGAGCGAGCATGCTCATCTGTATATTTGGGATGAGCCGCTCAATTATTTGGATATTGCCGCCCGCGATCAGATCGAGCATCTGATCCAAGAGAGCGAAGCAACGATGATCATGGTTGAGCATGACAGTTATTTTATTGAGAAAACAGCCAACAAGTATTTGGATCTAAAAAGATACAATTAATTGTAAATGGTTTTCAATCGTGATAGAATACTCTTTGTAATAGGGGAGTAGTTGACCTGACGGTGATTAAGCCAACAGCCGATCTTAAGAGATCTGGTTTAATATTAAACAACAAGACCTATTGCCAGAAAAAGGGCAAATAGGTCTTTTTCTAAGTTATAAAGGGAGGACATAACTTTGAAGTTTTACAACATGAGCCAAGAAGAGACGGCGCAAAAACTGGGCAGTAATCTGTCTGACGGGCTGGATAATTCTTTGGTCGAAAAAAGTCAGGCCAAGTACGGACTGAACGAATTAAAAGAAGCAGAAAAAGAAAGCATCATTATTAAGTTTTTGAAGGAGTTTACCGATCCTTTGATCATCATCTTGCTGATTGCCGCTTTGGTATCGGTAATTGTCGATCCGCATGAATGGATCGAAAGTCTGATCATTTTGATCGTTGTACTGATCAATGCAATACTGGGCGTTTATCAGGAATCAAATGCCGAAAAGGCGCTTGAAGCCTTAAAACAATTATCCTCGCCGAACGCTAAGGTTATAAGAGGAAAAGAAAAACTGGTTATCCCGTCAAAAGAAGTGTGCGTTGGCGATCTGTTAGTGATCGAGGCGGGCGATTATATCGCTTCTGACGCCCGGATTATTGAAGCGTATCAGCTGCAGGTCGATGAGAGCGCTCTGACTGGCGAATCGCTGCCGGTGGAAAAAACCGCGATGAAACTTGATGGTGAATTGCCGCTGGGTGATCAGAAAAATATGGTCTTTGCTTCGACGATGTGTACTTATGGCCGGGGGCTGGCAATCGTTACCAGCGTCGGGATGGGCAATGAAGTCGGCAAGATCGCCGATATGCTGCAAAACAGTGAAGAAACCACAACACCTTTGCAATATAAACTAGCGCAAATCTCCCAAGTGATCGGAATTATGTGCATTGCGATCTGTGCGGTCGTCTTCGGTTTGGAAATGCTTGATGGCATGGGGATCCTCGATGCTTTTAAAACAGCAGTAGCCCTGGCAGTCGCCGCTATTCCGGAAGGATTGGCCACAGTCGTTACAATCGTTTTATCGATCGGAGTTACCAAGATGGTTGCCCATAATTCGATCGTCAGAAAATTGCCTTCGGTCGAGACCCTGGGTTCTTGTACGGTTATTTGTTCTGATAAGACCGGAACATTAACACAAAACAAGATGACTGTAACCAATATTTTTACTCCGGATGAAAAAGAGAGTCTTTTTTCAGAAAACGCCACCTCTAAAACCAAGGAACTGTTGGAATACTTTACCATGTGTTCTGACGGCACCATCTCAATTAAGGACGGCAAGGTCGAAGCGATCGGTGATCCGACGGAAACAGCGGTCGTATATGCTTTGAGCCTTTTGGGCAAGACCAAAGAAGAATTAAACACAGAACACCCGCGGCTTAAAGAATTCGCTTTTGATTCTGACCGGAAAATGATGACGACGATCGTTAAAAATGCTGCCGGAAATTTACAGATCACCAAGGGGGCGCCGGATGTTATTTTCGCCCGCTGTCAAAACGATATCACCGAGGCGGTCAGGATCAATGAAAAAATGGCCGATAACGCCTTGAGAGTTTTGGCAGTCGCAATCCGCAAAGATGTGGATTTAAACAGCGATAACAGCGAAGACTATGAGAGAGATCTGACTTTCGTCGGTCTGATCGGGATGATCGACCCGCCGCGCAACGAAGTCAAATCAGCAATCGCCAAGGCTAAACAGGCCGGGGTCAAAACGGTAATGATTACCGGCGACCATCTGATCACCGCCAAAGCGATCGCCAGAGAACTGGGCATTTTAGAGCAGGGACAAAAAGCAATTACCGGTGAAGCGCTTGACAAGATGAGCGATGAAGAATTGATTGCCAATGTTGAAGATATCCGGGTCTATGCCCGGGTAGCTCCAGAGCATAAAGTCCGCATCGTAAAAGCATTCCAGGCTAAAGGTGAAGTTGTGGCGATGACGGGCGATGGCGTCAATGATTCACCAGCCCTAAAGGCAGCCGATATTGGCTGTGCGATGGGGATAACCGGTACGGATGTATCCAAAGGAGCGGCAGATATGATCCTGACCGATGATAATTTCGCCACGATCATTGAAGCTATCAGACAAGGACGGGGCATCTACGCCAACATCAAGAAAGATGTCAATTTCCTGCTGTCATCCAATATCGGTGAAGTATGCACGATCTTTTTTGCCAGTGTCTTTGGCTTATTCGGCATCAGTTTGGGCACCCCGCTTTTACCGATCCACCTGCTATGGATCAATTTGATTACTGACGCTTTGCCGGCTTTCGCTTTAGGTATGGAAGAAACAGATGATAAAGTCATGAAAGAAAAACCGCGGTCAAAGAACGAATCATTCTTCGCTCACGGCATGGGCATTAAGATTGCTTTGGAGGGACTTACGATCGGTACCCTAACGCTTATCTCCTATATGATCGGCAACAGCGATTCGCATGAAATCGGGATGACAATGGCCTTTATTACTCTGGTCATGCTGCAGCTGTTCCATTCGTTTAATATCAAGAGTTCCAAGAGCATTTTCAATAAACAGGTCTTTAACAACCGTTTCTTGTGGTTCTCGTTTATTATCGGTGTGGTTTTGCTGATGGTGATCATCTATGTGCCGTTTTTATCCGATTTGTTCTCTTTAGCACCGCTTGATCCTTATCATTACTTTGTCGCTTTGGGTCTGGCGTCATTGATCATCGTAATTATTGAGATCACTAAGCTTATTCAAAGAGCGATTGAAAAATAGTTTTTAAGGAATTCTCATCTAAAGGGAATTCCTATTTTTTGTTGAGAATATAAGTTATAATGTTGCTATGTCGTTTGAGGGAATCAAGTTAACCCCGAAAAGGGAAGCTGTCCTTGCCGCTTTGGGGATCGAAGATATCAGAGGAATACTGGAATACTATCCATATCGTTATGAGCATAATGCCATAACACCTTTTAAGGCGCTGAAAAACGGAGATAAAGCGGTTTTCTATGCCGAAATGATCAGCTCAGCCAGCAGTTATCGCTTTCGAAAGAACATGACCGTTACCCGGTTCAAGATTTTGGTTGAAGATGAATACGAACTAACTGCAACGATCTTTAACCGCCCCTGGGCGAAGATGCTGAAGATCAATGACCGGCTTATCGTTATCGGCCGATATGAAGGCGAAGGCAAACTGACCGTCATGAATTACTATGACGCCAAGCGGCAGGATGTATTGGGGATCATACCGGTTTATCCACTAAAAGACGGGATAGGACAGAATGATATCCGTAAGATCATCGAGCTGGTTTTAAACAAGATCGATCCGGATGATTATGAGCAAATTCCCCAAAAATATCTGTGCTCCCATGGTCTTATTGATTACGCTTCGGCAATAAAGAATATCCATCATCCAGCCGGTACGCAGGCCTTGTATCAGGCGTTAGCCCGCTTAAAATATGAAGAGTTCTTAAGGTTTTATTTAGCTTTGGAATATATGCGTGGCAGCGATGACCAAAAACATAAACCGATCAAACATTTTGATCCAAAACAGATAAAAGAATTCATCGCCGGTTTTGGTTTCACTTTGACCAAAGATCAGAACCAGGCAATCAGCGAGATCTTGGGCGATCTTGCTTCACCGAAGATGATGTATCGGCTTTTAGAGGGTGATGTGGGTTCCGGCAAGACGGCTGTCGCTTTAGTGGCTCTATACGCCAATTATTTAAGCGGTCATAAAGGAGCGCTGATGGCGCCGACTGAGATTTTGGCGGTTCAGCATTATGAAGCGATGATTGTCCATTTAAAACCACTGGGCGTCAGGATAAAGATGCTTTCAGGATCAACTAAAGATAAAAAAGCAGTTAAAGCTGATTTGGCTGTCGGTGATTTTGATATCGTTATCGGCACTCACGCCCTGTTTTATGATGGAGTCAGCATTGATGGGCTGGGACTGATTATTACCGATGAACAGCAGCGCTTCGGCGTAAAACAGCGCCGGATGCTTAAAAATAAAGGGGAGATGCCGGATTTTTTGATGATGTCGGCAACCCCGATCCCGCGAACTTTGGCCGGGGCCATTTACGGTGATATGGATGTTTCGATCATTGAAACGATGCCGGCGGAGCGCAAGGGTTGTGATACATACTTTATCAATCACAATCGCATTAAGGATATCACCAAAGATTTAGAAGCTATATTGGCTGAAGGTCAGCAGATCTATATCATCGCCGCGGCCATCAACAAAAGCGATCTGATCAAAGCGAAAGATATCAGCGCTGTCTTTGACGAGATTCAAAACACCTTTAGGGGATACGACATTGCCATTCTGCACGGCCGGATGAGCAGCGAAGAAAAAGACGAAGTCATGAAACGCTTTAATGACGGACTTTATGATATCCTGATTGCTACGACGGTAGTCGAAGTGGGCGTTAATGTCAAAAATGCTACCGGGATGGTTGTCTTTGATGCCGATCGTTTCGGCCTCTCACAGCTGCACCAGCTGCGCGGGAGGATCCAAAGAGGCGATAAGCGGGGAAAGTTTTATCTTTTAAGCGATACGAAAGAGCCGTCAACGATTGAAAGGCTGTGGGTTTTGGTTCAGACCAATAATGGTTTTGAGATATCGGTGGCCGATTTGAAATTAAGAGGGATGGGCGATATTTTAGGCGTCAGACAAAGCGGTTTGCCTTCTTTTGTCTTAGGCGATATCTTTAAAGATCATAAGATCATTGCCGCGGCCAAAAGCGACGCTAAAGCGATTATTGCCGATGACAGCGATAAAACCAAGCTGCTGGCAGAAGTTATTAAAAAAGCCCAGCAAAACTACATTGATTAAGGTATAATTGTTTTATGAATATTTTTGTGTTTTTGGATAAATATGACATCAAGTATGAGAACAAAGCCCTGATCGAACAGGCTTTTACGCATTCGTCTTATGTTAATGAACATAAAGCGTCCAAGGGTGATAATGAACGGCTGGAGTTTATGGGTGATGCGGTATTGCAGATTTGGATCTCAGATAAACTGTTCAAAATGCAGCCGCCGCTCAGCGAAGGTAAGATGACGACCAAACGGGCTAATTTGGTATGTGAAAAAGCCTTGGCTTCCTATGTCCGGGAATTTGGTCTTAATAAATATTTGAAACTGGGAGCCGGTGAAGAAAAAACCGGCGGAAGGAATCGCGACAGCGTTATCGCTGATATGTTTGAAGCATTGATCGGCGCAGTTTACATTGACAGCGGCATGGCTTCGGCAGACAAACTTTTGGATCTCATCATCTCGCCGCATATTCACAATTATGAAAATGAGGATGAGATCGACTATAAAACCAAATTGCAGGAGTATGTCCAGTCTGATTCCCGCAAATCGATCGTTTACGAAATTGAAAGCGTCAGCGGTCCAAGCAATAGTCCGGAATTTACTTTTATCGTCAAGATCGACGGACTGGTCTATGGCAAAGGCAGCGGTCATTCCAAAAAAGAAGCGCAAAAAGCTGCCGCTAAAAATGCTTTGGAAAAGATGGTGAAATGATGCTGAACGAAGCGAAGAAATGTCTGGCCTGTCTGAAACCGTTTTGCGAATCAGGATGTCCGTTGCATAATCATATCCGGGATTTCATTCAAGCCTATAAAGCAGGTGATATTTTGACTGCCCGGCAAATCGTGGCCAAGGAGAATCCTTTCCCTTATCTGACTTCCAGGATCTGTGCTTTTGAAAAACAATGCAGGGGACATTGCGTTAAAAACCATCAAAACGATCCGGTACATGTCGGCCTTATTGAACGCTCGATCGCTGAATATGATCTTCCTTGGCAAACAAAGGCCGACAACGGTAAAAAAATCGCTGTTATCGGCAGCGGTGTGGCTGGCTTAACAATTGCAAAGCTGGCACTGATCGAAGGATATAAAGTTGATATTTACGATCGGGAGAAATTTGCCGGCGGCACAGTTTTGACCGGTATTCCCGAGTATCGCCTGGATCGGAAATACGTTCTAAAAGCGGTAAATGAAATAAAGGAATTAGGCGGAAAATTTATTTTAGGACAATCTTTTTTTGCCGAAATGCTTGATCGATATCTGACAGAGTATGATCGGGTTGTCCTTTCTTTAGGGACGATGGCGGCTAACCGGATGGGCATTGTTAATGAAGAAAAAGCGGCAGACGGTCTTAAGGTCTTGTATGATCTCAATATTCTGAATAAGGCGGAAAAATACCGTGGCTATCGCAAAATCCATGTCGTTGGCGGCGGCAATGTCGCTTTGGATTGCGCCCGCAGTCTCAAACGGATCGCTGATGAAGTGACGATCGTTTACCGGCGCACCCGTCAGCAAATGCCAGCCAATGAGTCGGAAATCATCGAAGCGTTAAGCGAGGGAGTGAAGATCATGGAACTGACAAATCCCTATGAAGTAAGGGATGATGGTTTTTATGCCGATCAGATGGTTTTAGGTGAAACAGACGCCAGCGGCCGTCCGGCATTTAAAAAGGTCGAAGGGAGCGGTCATTTTGTACCAAGCGACCTTTTGGTCATGGCCATCGGTCAGAAAGTCAAGACAGCAGATCTAAACGGCATCCAACTGGATCAAAGACAGCGGATCGCCGTTAATGATCATTATGAAACTTCGATAAAACGTGTCTATGCCTGCGGTGATTGTGTCAGCGGGGCCAGTAATGTCGCCAGCGCTATTCAAAGCGCCAAAGAATGTTTTAAGGGAATGACGGAGGACGAAAATGAGATTTGATGTCGATACATTTATTCAGGCGATGCAATATGATAAAGATAAAAGCCAGTTTTTGGCCGGCTTTGAGATCCTGGACGTCCTGTATTTGAAAAAAGACCAAAAAGCGATCGTCAAGGCAGCCAATTCGGTTATTTTACCTTTTACGATCTATGATCAGCTTAAACGGTATTTGAATGAATTGACATCCGTTGCGATCGAACTATACATCAAAGCGGAAAATGAAACGATATCGTTATGTGATCTGACGTCTTATCTCAAGGATTTTTCTTATCGTCATAATGATCTTTTTAAAAGCGCTTTTCCGTTAAGTGAAGAGGATAAGATCACTATTACGTATGATGACAAGAAACATTATGAGAGTGACGAAGGTCATTTTGCAAAACTGATCACTTATTTTCATGAGATCGGCTATCATAACACGATCACTTTTTCCTATATCGAGAATGCAGAACCGAAAACCAAAGAAATAGCGGTGAAACTGTCCAATGAGGCTCCAAAAAAAGAAAATACCCCGTCTTTAAACAATAAACCGAAATACCGGAAAGTAAAACCGGAAAACTATCTGAAAGTTACGATCGACGATCTAAGGGAAGAGATGGATCACATTTATTTCGAGGGCATCATCTTTAAAGTCGATAATATTACTACCAAGACCAACAAGACCATTCAGACCCTTTATATCAAAGACGTTGATAATGCCGTCATTGCCAAGATCTTTGAAAACGGCCGTTTTGATAAAGCGGCGCTGGCATTGAATAAAGAAGGGGAGATGGCAAAATTCTACGGCAGTTATCGCTACGATTCCTTCAGCAATGATCACATGTTTTTTGTCGAAGCGATCCAGTTTATCGACTATGATGATTCCTTGCATGACGATGCTTTAGAAAAACGGATCGAACTTCATGCCCATACCAATAAATCGGAGATGGATGGAGTATGCGAAGCGGAAGAGATCGTCAAAGCGGCTTTTGATATGGGACATGAAGCGGTGGCGATCACCGATCACTTTGTCACACAAGCTTTCCCAAGAGCACAAAAAATGGCTGACAGCTGTCTTAAACGCCATCCGGAGCGCAATTTTAAGGTTTTGTACGGTTGCGAATTCAATATGGTCGATGAACGGCTGAATATTGTTTATAATCCTGATGATCGAGTTTTAGCAGAAGCGGAATATGTTATTTTCGACCTTGAAACGACCGGTCTTTCCACCCGTTTTGACCGGATCATTGAGTTTGGTGCGGTTTTGATGCATAAAGGCGCTATTTTGGCGCGCAAGGACTTTTTTATCAACCCAATGATGAAATTGGACGACCATATTTCGCGGTTAACCAATATCAAAGATTCTGATGTTCAGAAAGCACGGACTTTCAGCGAATGCAAAGATGAGATCCTGGATTTTATCAAAGACCGGATCTTGGTCGCTCATAATGCTTCATTTGACTTTGGTTTTTTAAACGAAGAATTAAAACGAATCGGTGAAGAGCCTTTACATAATACCGTTATTGATACGCTTGATCTGGCGCGGTCGATGTTTAAAAGAAGATCGTACCGCTTAGGCAATATGGCCAAGCAGTACGGAGTTGAATACAACGAAGAAGTTGCCCACCGGGCCGATTATGATGCGGAAGTATTGGCCGGGGTCTTTAACTTGATGCTTAAAGATACCCGTAAGGATAAAGTCGTAACAGCCAACGATCTGGCCGATTATCAAGACGAGCTGGCCTATGTCAGAAAGATGGCATACCATACCAATGTCTTATGTAAAAATAAAGCCGGCTTGAAGGCTTTGTTCAAGCTGGTATCGATCGCTCATACCAAGACGCTGGCGGTCTTCAGCGGTAAAAGCGGCAAAGGCGAAGGCGGGGAAGTTGTAGCTGAACCGCGGATCTTCCGCAATACTTTGAATGAGTATCGGGAAAACCTTTTGATCGGCAGTGGCTGCCTTAACGGCGAGATCTTTGAATTGGCGCAAACCCGTTCAAAAGATGAACTGATGCGGGCGATGGCTTTTTATGACTATATTGAGGTTCAGCCATTGGAAAACTACCGTCACCTTTATGAATACCGTAAAACTTTCTCCAAAGATCGTCTAAAAGAAATCATCCGAAGTATCATTGAAGCTGCTTTGGAAAGCGGCAAGATCATCGTGGCTACTGGCGATCTGCATTATGTAAAAAAAGATGAAAAGATTTTGCGGGATGTGTATATCAATGCTCTGGCGATCGGCGGCAGCCATCATCCTTTGTTTATCTATGATCGCGATATCCGCGCAAAAGCCGTGATGCCCGACCAGCATTTCCGCAATACCGAAGAGATGCTCGCAGCTTTTGCCTGGTTGGAAGATGATGATCTCATTAAAGCCATGGTAATCGATAACCCTAAAAAGATTGCTTCGATGTGCGAAGTGATCCGCCCGATCCATGATAAGCTTTATACTCCGGTCATTGAAGGTTCGGATGATAAATTACGTCAGATCGTTTATGACCGTGCTCATGAATTGTACGGGGAAAAACTGGACGAAGTTATCGAAAAACGTCTGGAAAAAGAATTAAATGCTATTATCGGCAATGGCTATGGCGTTATCTATTATGTATCGCATCTGCTGGTCAAAAAATCCAATGACGACGGTTATCTGGTCGGATCAAGAGGTTCGGTCGGTTCGTCTTTGGTTGCGACAATGGCCAAAATCACTGAGGTCAATCCACTGCCGGCCCACTATGTCTGTCCGAAATGTCATTATCTGCGCTGGGAAAAGAATTATGCTTCCGGCTACAATTTGCCGGATGCGGTCTGCCCAATATGTGGCGAGCATTTAAGGGGCGATGGCCAGGATATTCCGTTTGAAACTTTCTTAGGCTTTGACGGGGACAAGGTCCCGGATATCGACCTTAATTTCTCCAGTGAATATCAGGATAAGGCTCATTTATTCACAAGAGAAGTGTTCGGTGAAGACCATGTGTTCAGAGCCGGAACTATTTCCACCGTAGCCGAGAAGACGGCCTTTGGCTATGTCAGCGGCTATCAGGAAGAAAAAGGCATCAATAGCATGTCAAAGGCGCAAAGACAGCGTCTGGCCTCGGGATGCGAAGGAGTCAAGCGAACGACCGGTCAGCATCCGGGCGGAATTATCGTTATTCCAAGTTACATGGATGTCTATGATTTTACCCCGGTTCAGTATCCGGCCAATGACCCCAATTCGGTTTGGCGGACAACTCACTTTGATTTCCATGAAATTCATGACAATGTTTTGAAATTTGATATTCTCGGGCATGTCGATCCGACGGCA
Source organism: uncultured Bacillota bacterium (assembly GCA_949298975.1). Taxonomy (GTDB): domain Bacteria; phylum Bacillota_I; class Bacilli_A; order Erysipelotrichales; family Erysipelotrichaceae; genus JAHHTG01. Next base: position 40,575 of record CASFYR010000071.1, read on the forward strand.
ATGCGTCTTTTGCAGAATATTTCCGGCATCGATCCCAAGACGATCCCGATGAACGATCCGAAGGTCATGTCGCTGTTTTACAGCTCCAAAGCGCTCAATATCCAAAATGATATCTATGATGAACCGACCGGAGCCTGTGGTTTGCCGGAATTTGGCACCCGTTTCGTCCGCCGGATTCTAGAGCTTACCCATCCGTCGACCTTCTCTGATCTTGTACAGATATCCGGTCTTTCGCATGGTACCGATGTCTGGAACAATAATGCCAAAGATCTGATTGAAGCGGGCATCGCCCTTAAAGATGTCATCGGTTGCCGTGATGATATCATGGGTACGATGCTTTCCTATAATCTGCCTTCCAAAGCGTCCTTTGACATTATGGAAAAGGTCAGAAAAGGCAAAGGTTTGACCAGTGAGCAGGAAGCGATGATGTTGGAGCATGATGTTCCTAAATGGTATATCGAATCCTGCAAGAAGATTAAATATATGTTCCCGAAAGCGCATGCGGTTGCCTATGTCATTATGGCGGTCAGAATTGCCTGGTTTAAAGTATATTATCCGGAATACTATTACGTCTCTTATTTCTCTTTGCGCTGTGATGCTTATGATATTGCTATCATGACCAAAGATGCTGAAGCGATCAAGCGGCGGATGGACGAATTGAATGAGAAGATGATGTCCAAAGAACCGGGAAATCAGGCTTCCAAAAAAGAGCGTGATCTGTTCGATACACTGGAGATCTGTTTCGAGATGGTATCACGCGGCTATCGTTTGACCAATATTGATATCGAGCGTTCGCTGGCTACGGAATTTTTGGTCAACCCGGACGATCATCACGAGATCATCCCGCCGTTTAAAGTCTTGGACGGTCTGGGTGACAACGTGGCCGAAAGTATTGTCAAAGCCCGCGAGAACAACGCCTTTATCTCTAAAGAAGATCTGATGAACCGTACTCAATTGTCATATACACTACTAAAGAAAATGGATGAACTTCATATTCTTGACAGTTTGGACGAAGAAAATCAGATGACTCTCTTTTAGCTGGTTGCTATTGCATAAATAATGGATAAATGATAGAATAGTTATGCATTCAAGGAGTGGGAAACCACTCCTTATATTATGGCTTGAAGGAGGATTATGATCGAACTGGCAGAATTAAAAAAAGAGCTTGAAGAACAACTGGCTTTGGCCGGGTACCGCCTTTATGATGTCCGTTTGGATAAAGGTAAGGAAAAGATCTTGCATGTCGAAATTGACGAGCATTTGGATCTTGACAGGATCGCGGCGGTTTCGGAAATCGTTTCGGCTTATTTGGATGAACATGAGGATTATATCGACGGCGAATATTTGCTTGATGTCGCTACAGCAGGGATCGAGCGTAAACTGCGCAGCCGTGAAGATATCATCGGCGCTAAGAATCAATATGTATTCGCTAAGTTCAAACAGCCTGTAGGTCAATTAAAAGAGGTCTATGGGACGATCGAAGCCGTTGATGATCAGAATATTACTTTGAGCTATATGGATAAGAATTTCAAAAGGAAACTGACCTTTCGGTTTGACGATATCAAATTCATCCGACTGGCAGTTAAGTTCTAAGGAGAAAGGAATATGAGTGGAATTGATTTAAAGAACAAAAACTTTGTCGAAAGTCTGCGGATATTTGAAGATGACCGCAAGATCGATCCTGAGTTTATTATCGATGTTTTAAAGGAAGCGATCGTTAAGACTTACCAAAAGCATATCGACGCCCCGGCTGCCAGCGTCAGAGTGGAAGTTACTCCCAAAGAGATGAAGATCTACCACGAACTGGAAGTGGTTGATGATGACAGTGACAAATACGATGAGACCTTGGATATTTATTTAAGCGATGCAATCAAAGTCAATCCTGACGCTAAGATTGGCGATATTATCGCGATGGAAGTTGATTTTAATGAGATTGGCCGTTCCTCGATCTCAGTAGCTAAGAATATGCTCAAACAAAAGATCAAGGAATACGAAAAACAGCGGGTCTATGAAGAGTACAAAGACAGAGTTTTCGATCTGACCAGCGGTATCATCAAGACGGTGGAAGAAAAATTCATC
>CASFYR010000072.1 GCA_949298975.1 uncultured Bacillota bacterium
ATGAAGTCAAAAGTATCAGGATAAATGTGGGTCCTGAACAGGAATATTTCCTGATTGATCTTGATTACTACAAGGCCAGAAAGGATCTGGTATATACAGGACGTACACTGTTTGGCGCTCCTTGCCCGAAAGGACAGGAATTGGACGACCACTATTACGGTTCAATAAAACCGAGGGTAAAGGCCTTTATGGATGAATTGAATGAAGAATTGTGGCGTTTAGGTATCCCGGCCAAAACCGAACACAATGAGGTGGCTCCGGGGCAGTCTGAGTTTGCCCCAGTCTTTACGACGCTTAACATGGCTACCGATCAGAATCAGCTGTCAATGGAACTTATTCAAAAAATTGCGGTAAAACATAATTTATATGCTCTGCTGCACGAAAAGCCGTTTAAAGGAGTAAATGGGTCCGGGAAACATAATAACTGGTCAATTGCTACAGATAAGGGGATCAATTTGCTCGAACCAGGAGATACCCCTTTTGATAATGCTCAATTTCTTTTGTTTATGGCGGCAATCATAAGCGCAGTCGATAAACATCAGGATTTGATTCGGCTGTCTGTTGCCAATTCCGGCAACGATCATAGACTGGGAGCTGACGAGGCACCTCCTGCCATCATATCTATATTTCTTGGCGAGCAGCTGACCAATGTTTTAGAGTCGATTGAAAAAGATCTGCCTTACGATGAAAAGGGAAAAGAAACGATGAAAATAAAGGTCGATGTCCTGCCTAAGTTCCGTAAAGATCTTACGGATCGCAACCGCACCAGTCCGTTCGCTTTTACGGGGAACAAATTCGAGTTTAGGATGCCGGGATCAAATTCATCTATAGCCGGATGCAATTTTATTCTTAATACTGTAATTGCCGATGAACTTATGAAGATCGCCGATATTCTGGAGAGCGCCGATGATTTTGATAGAGCTCTTATCAACATAATAAAAGATATTATTAAAAATCATAAACGGATCATATTTAATGGCGACGGATATGATAAAAATTGGATCAACGAAGCCGAAAGAAGAGGGTTGCTGAATTTAAAGACAACGCCGGATGTTTTACCATACTTAATTAAGGAAGAGAATATCGAACTGTTTGCCAGACAAAACGTTTTTAAGTCGGGAAGAAATTATTTCCCGCTACGAGATCCTGATTGAAGAGTATATCAAACATATCAACATCGAAGACTTGACAATGATTGATATGGTTAATAAGGAAATACTTCCGGCAGTTGCTGAGTTCAGCCACAAAGTAAATGATGGTCTGCAGTTTAAAAAGGAATTAGGTCTTAGCAGCAGATATGAGCAGGACATTGCATCCGGTCTGGCCGAAAAAACAGACAAGGCTTTCGAATCAATGAACAGCTTGAAAAGGCATCTTGCGTTATTGATGGATAAAGGCAGCAATATTGAAACTTGTTGTTACATCAAAGATACTGTTATCGCTGAAATGGACAATTTGCGAAAATACTGTGATGATCTTGAATTGATTGTAAGCGGTGATTTATGGCCATGTCCGACTTACGGCAAACTGCTTTTTGGCATAATGTAAATAAAAATGAACAAAGCCCGGCTTATGCCGGGCGATGATTTTAATAATATGTGTAGCTGAGATAGATATAAGGTATGTTATATTCATTCATCTCATTTTCTTGATATGTATAATATGACAGCGAGTAATTACTGCGATAAAAACTGCTTTCTTCGTAATAACTGCCGTTTTTGAAATCTTCGACAAAACCGTCATTTAATTCCGGTTCGCTCAGCAGATACTTTGACTTTACAGAAACGTCAACATCTGCGATCAAATTATGCAATGTCTGAAAGTCCCTGTTTGCTAGATCGATATTTTCTTCTTTTGAAAGACTGATATCGATTTCTTTACAGTAACTGACAGTGTCAATGATACCTTCATTATTCAGATAGATTGAAATATAAGATTGATATTGGCCATCATAAAGATAACCAGAAATGCTGTAGCCAAATGATTGATAATCGCTGTCCATGTCGAAAGAATATACATTGTCGCACCCTTCCTGCAGGGCGTTTTCGATAATTTGCAGATTCTTCTGTGCCGTTTTGAGATAGTTGCTCATCTGAATCTTGCAATCGATGAAATGTGCGGTATATATCGAGCTCAGAATGATAACTGGCACGGCGATGATTGCAAAGACATAGAATTTAATTTTAGGTAATTTAATATTGTGATCATACATAACCTCCCGAGCCTTATTTTTCATAAGTCCGGTATCGATCTGTATTTTACCGTTTCTTTTCTTTCTTTCCTGCTTTTCTTTTTTTAAAAGATTGGCTAACGAAACAAAACCTTCTCCATCATAGATGTTATCTAATGAACTGTTGCGATAGATTCTTATCAGGTGGCATATCATATAAATGAAGATAACAACATAAATTAAGGCAATAAGCAGATAAGCGTATATGCCGCCCATGAATGAAGAATCATAATTAAGCAGGAAAAAACCGTTTTCGATCATCGACAGAAAAGCCAAATATAATCCGCCCAATACTATGGCGCTCAAAACTATCCAGCTTACCGAAGCGTATATGTATGTTCTTTTTAGCATCTTTTCCTCATTTTTATCAATCATAACTTTTCCCCCTGAAGCATTTGATCAAATATACCTATAGTTTACCATCAATTAGAAATATCAAGCAAAAATAAGCAGAAAAAGCAAACAGACATTCTATCGATAAAAGAAACCGGTTTTCTTATGTAAAGAATATTGCATAAATATATGATATAATCTGTCGCCTCAAACTATTTGTGTACACAATATATGTAAACAAATACATAGATAAAAAACCTATTTAATAGTATTCTAAACTATCAAATAGGTTTATTTTACTTTTGGTGGAGATGACGGGACTCGAACCCGTGTCCAAGAATAGCCCCACGTATCGCTTTCTACAATTTAGTCTGAATTAAATAAGACGACTTGATGGCCCAGACAACCCGGTCGAATTTGCCTTTTCGGTTTTCGGTAGATCAGATTCAGGCTAACTGATTTTTCCTATCCTGAAGAATACGACATTGAATACTCAGGCCATACCCAATGAAGTGTTCGCTAAACCAGTCAGTCGGTTATGCAGCGAAAGCTAATCTGTTATTGTTTCCGTTTATTTTGTATTGATGATTAGGTCATCGCTCCATTGCTTACGATACCAAGCATAAACCTGTCGAAACCAAGACATCCCCAGGTGACATTATTTAACAATATTTATCAAATAATGTCAACATGCATCATATTTAAGAACTAATATATAATAAGGATGATGGAACTGATTATTACCTACTATGTGATCGTCAATTTGTTTAGTTGTTTCCTCATGGGTCTTGATAAAAGAAATGCGGCACTTGGACAGCGCCGCATTAAAGAGCGTACCTTCTTTTTGCTGTGTTGGATGTTGGGATCTATGGGAGCCTTATTTGGCATGTATATTTTTCGCCACAAGACCAAGCATTGCTCATTTAAATATGGGATCCCTATCATCTTTTTGATCAATATAATCACTATGATATCGATCATGCATCTGATGCCGCAGTTTAGTTAACCATCTGATGTTTTAAGTTAGGCGTGTCTTTTTCTTCCTTCGGCAGCTTGAAACTGGCGAATAAAGGCTTGTATTCTGATACGATGTGTTTTACCTGACTGATATATTCTTCAAAAGTGATCTCGCCGTTTTCAAAGGCATCGGCAACGGCAACTAATTTCTTCTCGTAAGTTTCTAACATTTTCCTGTTTCTTAAGCGTATAGCTTAATTAATTCCTCCTTCAATTCTTCATCCTGTGGTTTGCCATGGGAAAATAACCATGTATAATCTTTGTATTCAGCAATGATGTCCTTTAATTCGGCGATATAATCATTTTTTACTTCGTCATCCAGTTGCTCGATCAATGGTTGATAGAAGATATCGCCGGTAAATAAGACTTTATTAGTATCGTCC
>CASFYR010000073.1 GCA_949298975.1 uncultured Bacillota bacterium
AAAAAGCCCCGAAAGGACAGTTCTTGCACCGGATCAAACTCATTGAAGGTTCGCTCAGGATCGGCGATAAGCTACATGGTGAAATTGATCGGGCCAAAAGAGAGAAGATCAGGGCCAACCACTCATCGCTCCATCTGCTGCAAAGCGCTTTGATCAGGGTATTGGGCGGCCATATTGCTCAGGCCGGATCTTATGTCTGTGCCGATTATGCCCGATTTGATTTCACTCATTTTGAAAAGATCAGCAGTGAGAATCTGAAGAAAATTCAGGATCTGGTCAATCAGTGGATTAACGAAGGATATCCGGTAATCACAACGGTCGAAGATTTGCAAGAAGCCCGCAAGCTGGACGCTATCGCATTATTTGATGAAAAGTACGAAGATAAAGTCAGGGTTGTGAAGATGGGGGATGTTTCCCTGGAATTCTGCGGCGGCACTCATGTCAGCAACACCCATGATCTGGGAGTATTTAAGATCAATGCCGAAGAGTCCATTGGCTCTGGGATCCGCCGTATTGAATGTATGACCGGATATAAGGCTTATAGCGCCTATAATGACGGACTTGAACATCTACACAAAGTGGCGGAGGATCTGGGTTTAAAGAGTGAAAATGCCATTGATGCAAAGATCACTTCCATTTTGAAATCAAACGCCGATCTTACCCATGAACTGAACTTGCTTAAGAATAAACTTTTAAATTATGAGGTGGCACAGACGATCGGCCAAGCCAAAGAGAAAAACGGTATCAGATATCTTCTTTTGAAGATGACTGACAACGAAGTTAACTTAAAGGATTATGCTGTTGCCATAAAAGATAAACTTGATGGTTTAGTCTTTATTGCCAATGTAAAGGAAGATAAAGTGACATTCATCTGCGCTTTAAGCAAAAATGCAATGGCTAAAGGTCTTAATGCCGGCGAAATCGTAAAGAAGGCCGCTATGATGGCCGAAGGCAAGGGCGGCGGCCGGCCTGATGTCGCTCAGGCGGGCGGAAAGAATCTAGACAATATTACGGAAATCTTTAATGTGATCGAAAGTGAAGTCCTTTAGGGCTTTATTTTCGTTTAGCTATGTTATAAAATTAATAAAAGGAGGATCTCCACATGAAAAAAAATATTGATGAAACAGTAGCCTTCAGTGCTGATTTGATCAGACGGGAAAACATCAAACAATTATTGAAAGATGTTCAAGAGGCTTTGGAAGAGCGGGGATATAATTCTGTCAATCAGATTTCCGGTTATCTGATCACTAATGATCCGGCTTATATTTCCAGTCATAAAAATGCCCGCACCAAGATCCAGGATGTTGAAAGGTACGAAATAATTGAAGAATTAGTTCGTTATTATCTGGAAAAATAATGCGGATTTTAGGTTTGGATCTGGGCAGTGTAACATTGGGCATAGCTATGTCCGATTCCCAGGAGACGATCGCCACTATGAAGGAGACTTTTCGCTTTGCGAATGAAGATTACGATGCGGCGGTTGATCGGGTGCTCGAATACATTGATAAGTATCGAATTGAAAAAATTGTGCTGGGACTTCCGCGCCACATGAACGGCGATGTAGGGATCCGAGGTCAAATTTCAATCGAATTTAAAGAAGTTTTGGAAAACGAACGGAATGTAGAGGTCATTTTAGTCGATGAAAGACTGACCACGGTTATGGCGCAGCATTCGCTGACGGCGATGGGCGCTTCAAAAAAGACAAAAAAAGCCCGGGTCGATCAGTTGGCTGCCATGACGATATTACAGTCTTATCTGGATAGTAATAAGAGGTAATTTATGGATAATACGATATATATAACTGATGAAAACGGCAAAGAGATTAAAATGAATATCCTCTTTACCTTCGATTATGATGATGACCGTTATGTCATTGTATATGAGGATGGCAAGGATGATGATCTTTATCCATTTAAGTATGATGAAGACGGGCATTTGTTTGCAGTTGAAGATGAAGAAGAACTTTCGATTGTTAATGAAGTATTGAGTGCTTTTGAGGGTGATGATGAGGAATAAAAAGAAGATTGTCATTTCTTTGCTGACAGTTGTTTTTCTGTTGGTTTTGTTCTGTGTCTGGTTTATAAGCAACAGTTTAGGACCGGTATCGTCGTCTTCGGCCATCAGTACTTTTACTATTGCCGAAAACACTTCGACAAAGGAAGTATTGAATAAGCTGGAAGAACAGCAGTTAATTAAAAATGGCGATATCGCTTATCTTTATGTCCGCATATTCCACCCGACTTCTTTCTATGCCGGAACTTATGAATTGGATGCCTCGTGGAACACGACAACGATTGTCGATCATTTAAGCAATGAAGACAATGTTTTGCATGATACCGTCAGCATCACTTTTATCGAAGGCGAGTGGCTGAAACATTACGCCGAAAAGATCGAAGAGGTCACTATTGTTACTGCCGATGAATTGATCGCCTACTGGAACGATGAAGAAACCGTCCGTTCCCTGATGAGTGAATATCCGTTTTTAACCGAAGCGATCTTCAACGGTAAAAGCCGCTATCTTTTAGAAGGCTATCTCTTTCCAGATACTTATGAGTTTTACATCGAAACTACTCCGGAAGCGATTACCAGAACTTTCCTTGACCGCACATTAAAGTATTATACTGAACATCAAAACGATTTTGATAAGGCTGAACTGCCGGTTCATGAAATCTTCACTTTGGCCAGTATTGTTCAATATGAAGCATCTTCTTACAGCGATATGCAAAAGGTAGCCGGAGTATTTTACAATCGTTTAAATAGTAATATGCCTTTGGGTAGTTCGGTAACGATATGCTATGCGATCGATTTAGAAAAAGGGGATTCCTGGAAAGAATGTGAATATAATCCGAATGTTGATTCGCCTTATAATACTTACATTAATTTAGGTTTACCACCCGGACCGATTCTCAATCCCGGAGCTTCTGCTTTAGATGCAGCTTTAAAACCGGCCAAGCATAACTATTACTATTTTATGGCCGATGTCTGCGGCGATGGACAGGTCTATTATGCTGAAACCTACAGCGAACATGAAGCAAATATCGCCAAGTATTTGACTTGTTATTAGGAGAAGATATGAAGACACCTGTTATTATTGGGATTGCCGGCGGAAGTGCTTCTGGCAAAACATCAATCGCTAAAACACTGTATCGCGGTTTTGAGAAAACTAATTCAGTGGTTATTATCAAAGAAGATGATTATTATAAGAATCAGGATCATTTACCAATGAGCGAGAGGGTAAAGACGAATTACGATCATCCTTTTGCCTTTGACCATGATTTACTGATTCACCATCTCAGCGAACTGATCGCAGGAAGATCGATCGAAAAACCGACTTATGATTATGTTAATCATACCCGGGCTGAAAAGACCGAATTCATCCCTTTCAGTGATGTCATTATTCTTGAAGGTCTGTTTGTTCTGGAAAGCATTGATATCCGTAAATTGCTCGACATCAAGATTTTTGTCGATACTCCGGCGGATGTACGATTTATTCGCCGTCTGCTGCGGGATGTCAAGGAACGAGAACGGACGCTCGATTCAGTCGTTACCCAGTATCTGACCACGGTCAGGGAAATGCACGAGCAGTTTATTGAACCTTCCAAACGCTACGCCGATGTGATTATCCCCGAGGGAGGTCATAATTATGTGGCGATTGATCTTCTGATGACGAAAATAAGTAGTATAATCGAACAAAAAGTGATATAATCCTTTTGGATTTATGGAGGTATAAAAATGGCTGATGAAAAATTCTATGTGACCGAAGAAGGTCTTGAGGATTTAAAAAGTGAATTAGAGAATCTATTGCATGTTGTAAGACCGGAAGTCATCGAGGAATTAAAATCTGCACGCGCTCAGGGTGACCTTTCTGAAAATGCTGATTACGATGCTGCCAGAGACCGTCAAGCTCAGGTCGAAGCACGGATCAAACAATTGGAAAACATGATTCGCAATGCCGAAATCATCAAGGATAATAAAGGTACTAAATATGTCCGGGTTGGTTCAACGGTAAAGATTGAAGATCTTGAACTTAATATGGTTAATACTTATACGATCGTTGGTACGATCGAAGCCGATCCTTTAAACGGCAAATTATCTAATGTAACACCGCTGGCAGAAGCAATATTGGATCAAAAAGTCGGATCGGTTGTCGAAGTCAAAGTTGACAAGCCGTATCAGGTCAAGATACTGTCAGTAAATTAATTCTTGGGAATTATAACCATTTATGAGTATAAGCAGGTATGAGAAGACCTGCTTTTATTTTTAGAAAAATCATACTGATAGCGGTTTTGCTAGGGATGATCATGGCAAGTTTGTATTTACTGAAAAAGATTGAATTGGGACGCAAACCTTTGATCATCGCCAATTACCTGCGTCCAGTGATCATCAGAAAAGAAAATGAACTGGTTGTAGAGACGGCTAATCCGTATTTTGACCCGCTGAGAAATTTTGAAATTGTCAGCCTGACAAAAACAGATGTTTACGGCGATAACAGTTTCCGTCTTGATCGCGTTGATAATTATATCTATCAGATTTGTGCTGACAATAATGCCGGAAGCAGTTCTTCCGATGTTGTAATCAAGGTTATTCCACTCAAAAAAGAAACGGTTATCAAAGAGCAAAGAGTTGAAGTTATCAGTGAAGAAAAAACCGATGCCGAAATAAATGGAAAAAGTGTTGTTGAAGGAATCAAGGATGTTTATATCAGAAAAGATTCTTCGATCAGTCAGCTGCAGCAATTGCTAAGTGATGGAATCATGACCACTCAGCAATTAAGAATCGATTATTCCGCAGTCAATTTATCTAAAAGTGGAGTCTATCCGGTCAATTATTATTGCGGTGATCAGACAATTGGAGCTGATGTCTATGTTTATGATTAGATTGAGTTGTTTATGTTTGCTGGTATCTTGCCTGCTAATTGCCAGAGTCGACCTCGGTCGGGTAGATTTAAACGAAGTACATAAATATGATGTTGAGATTAAAGGCGAAGTAAAATATCCGGGCATTTATGAGATAAGTGCCGGAGCTACTCTTAACGATCTGCTGGAACAGGCCGGGGTCTTACCGGAAGCTGATCTTTCTGTTTATAATCTTAGTATGCCGCTATATCCCAATAGTGTCATCGTTATTCAAAAAAGTCCCCAAAAAGAACTGATATCAATCAACAGCGCTACCAAAGAACAGTTATGCACCTTGAAGGGAATTAAAGATAAAATGGCTGAACGAATCATTGCGTACCGGCAAGAGAATAATGGCTTTAAGAGTTTAGAAGAGCTGATGGAGGTAAAGGGGATTGGTGAAGCGGTATTTGCTAAACTTAAACCGTATATTAAACTCTAGTCATCTTCTTAAAGTCAGTATGATCCTGATGGCATATCTGTATGTCGGTCAACCACTGATTCTGCTGTTTGGGACCTTATATTTGTTAGCCTGTCATCACCGATCGGAAATAATCATTTTAATGATAATGGTCATTTTGATCATGGGCCGTAATCAGTTATTTTGCCTAACCGGAGATCATTATGTTATTACTTCATTGAATGATACATCTTTCATCGCAACAAATTGCAATTATCAAATCCGGGTTTATACTGAAGAAAAATACCGTCTTGGCGATGTAATTAAGACCGATCATCTGCATCATTATGACAGGATCAGTGATAATATCCGATATTACCATGATGATAAGGTATCATATCTTTTTCATATTCCCAATCTGCGTAATGATCTGTACCATAGGTTATGGCCAAAAGAAGATCAATTATCGCTTTTCTTGAAAGATCTTCTCTTTGATAATTTCTATGATGGTCTTGAATTTAATCTGTCGTGGTATTTTTTCTTTCAGATATTAAAAAGCGGAATTGCTTGGTTTACAAGCGATCGTAAAGCAGTTTGGATCGCTGTCTTTATTCTGTTTAATCTATTGGGCCTAAATTATATTTTTTTGCGGATTGCTCTTATTGAAACACTCGGTCTTTTTACCAGACGCAAAGATCTTGTCTTGATCTATTCCGGTTTTATTCTAATCCTTATTGCGCCGGATGTCATTCATTCTTACAGTTTTATCATTCCTTTTCTGCTTCGGTTTATCTACCTGTTTAAAACCGATCTCTCCTTTAAAGCCTTGATCGCAATAATCCAATCCTGTTTTTTTAACAGCGTCAATCTGCTGCAGATAGTCTTTTTTAAAAAAATGATGTATCTGACTTTCTTCCTGACAGTTTTAGGTCTTTTAGATTTGTATTGTTCCTTTTTGCCGCAGTTTGTCAGGGGAGATTTACTTTTGGCTCTGGATTGGCTTAACCAAGGGTTAATTATAAGAGGGCAGATTTCCTGGTTGGTTTTACTTATTCTTTTTTTCGGCCTGTTTTATTTTAAGATTAAGAACCATCTTAGTCAGCTGCTCCTGGTTTTGCTTTTACTGGCATCCAATATCAGCAATATCTTTGGCAGCGTTACCTTCATTGATGTCGGGCAGGGCGATGCGATCCTGATCAAAACCCCGTTTAATTCTGCTACTATTCTGATCGATACCGGCAGTCCATATAATTATTATAAACTTGACCGCTTTCTCAAACGTCAGGGCATATATGTTATTGATTATCTGATCATCACTCATCCGGATAATGATCACTCGGGGAATGTCTTGGCTCTTTTTGAGGATTATCAGGTTAAAGATGTGATACTGGAAGCAAAAGATCTTTCGATTTGCGGTTTAGATCTACTGGTGCTTTCACATCAAAATGGTGATGATACCAACGACCGTTCGCTCGTTTATTATTTGAATTATGACGGCATTACTTTTCTTTTTACCGGTGATATCAGTTCCGCGGTCGAAAAAGATATAATCAATCATTACGCTTATCTCAAACCAAAAATTCTTAAAGTTTCTCACCATGGTTCAAAAACTGCTACCTCCGATTATTTCTTGGCTTCTTTTCCTTTTGCTTTAGCCATTATTTCAACTTCCGGACAATATGGTCATCCTCATGCTGAAGTTATAGAACGGCTTTTGAAATGGCAACTCCGGTTTTTAAGTACAAAAGAAGCGGGCAGTATAAGTTTTGTCTTCACAAATCTTTTTGATTTTTATATATGTGACAATGGTGAATTTGGTATAATTAATTGATGATATATTTAATTCGAGGCGATGAGAGTTATCTCGTTCAGAAAGAAATTGCCAAAATAACTTCGGCGGCCAAAGTTGAACCAATGGGGTTAGTTCGTTTTAACGGTTGTTCACCGACCTTTAAAATGAGTGCTTTTCTTGACGAGCTGATGACTTTTGGTTTTTTTGCCAGCAAGAAAGTGATTGTTTTTAAAGATCCGCCGTTTCTTAGAGTGGCAAAAAAAGGGGAAGCTAAAAGAATAGAGGACAGCGATCTTCGCTTATTGTCCGATTATGTAGCCGAGCCCTCAGTGGATATTGAATTGATTTTTTATGAGGAAGAGAATCATTTTGATAGCAAATTAAAACTTTATAAACAGATTAGCGATAATGCCCGGACTTATTCTTTTGCGACTTTAAAACCGTATCAGTTTAGGAAAGAAGCCGGAACAATCATTCGTTCTAAATTAAAAAATATTGACGAGCAAGCGGTAGATTATCTTATCGAAAACGGTGAAGGTAAACTTGAAAAGATTTATCGTGATCTGGATTTATTGAGTTTATACGAGGGGCCTTATGATTTAAATGCCGTTCGGTCATTAATTGCCTCAAGCTTAGAAAATGATATTTTTGAATTTACGAATGCCATTTTAGCCAAAGATCTGCCCAAAAGCAATAAAATATTCAATGATTTGATTTTTCAAAACATTTCAGTTTTTTATATTATTGCAACTCTGGCAGCGCAATTTAGATTTCTCAATCAAGTAAGTTATCTTACTGCGGAACATTATGGTATTGAAGATATTATGGCTATTACCAAAACTAAATCGTCATTTCGGATCGAAAATGCTCAGGCGACGCTGAAAAACTTCAGCAACGCTGATTTTCTGGCGTTGCTCAGCGAACTGTCGTTGCTTGAGCAACAGTTCAAAACCAATGATGTTTTGGATCTCAAAAACCGCTTTGCGTTGTTTTTGATTAAGATAACAGGAGTGTAAAATGAAAGCGATAAAAGATATATACCGGATCGGTTATGGGCCAAGCAGCTCGCACACGATTGGTCCGATGCGGATAGCGATGACTTATAAGGAGCGCTTTCCTGCTTCGAAGAGTTATAAAGTCGTGCTGCGCGGATCTTTGGCTCTTACCGGCCGCGGTCATAAAACCGACAGAATAATAAGAGAATGTCTGGGCGACGACTGCGAGATTGTTTTTGATCGGAATTGCCAGGAAGTCGGCAATTTTATGGATATTCAAGGCTTTGACCATGAAACGGTTTTCCCACTATGGCACGCCGAATCAATCGGCGGCGGGTCAATCAGGATCAAAGAATATCCGATGGCGGATGAAACTGAAGTATATGAACATAATTCGTTCAACGAGATTAAAGATTATATTAACCGCAACAAAATCAGTCTGGTCGAATATGTTTTGCACCATGAAACAGATCTTTTGCCGTATCTTGACAATGTTGTGACGTTAATGATTGATGCGGTTAAAAGAGGTTTATCACAGGAAGGAATAATTTCCAAACGCCTGATGGTGACCAGAACGGCGAAAAAACTCTATGAAACTGCGATCGAAGAGAATGATGAAGATCTCAAAAAGATGGCGTATGCCTATGCTGCCAGCGAAGAGAATGCAACCGGCGGGATGGTGGTTACGGCTCCGACTTTGGGATCATGCGGCATAATCGCCGGCATAGCATATTATTATCATCGCGATCGTCATTTATCTAAGGACATAATTAAAGAGGGTTTGATCGTTGCCGGTATTTTTGGCAATCTTGTCAAAACCAATGCTTCAATTGCCGGTGCCACCGGTGGGTGTCAGGCAGAGATAGGAACGGCCTGTGCCATGGCTTCAGCCATGATTGCATATATGGAAGGCTACAGCACGGAAGTAATTGAATATGCCGCTGAAATCGGCATTGAACATCATCTTGGCCTTACTTGTGATCCGGTTTTTGGTCTTGTGATCATTCCTTGTATCGAACGAAACGCTGTCGGTATTTTGCGCAGTTTTGATGCCGCCAAATTATCGGCAAATCTTTTGCGCTTTAAAAGGCATTTAGTAACTTTTGACATGGTTGTTAATTCGATGAATTATACCGGCAAGCATATCTCGCCGGAATTGAAAGAAACCAGTTTAGGCGGCCTGGCTTTGGAGTTTAAAGATGAATAAAATTGAATTGCTGATACCCTGCGGCAGCAAAGAAGCTTTTTATGCTGCTGTCCATAATGGCGCCGATGCGGTTTATCTAGGTGGTAAAACATTAAATGCCCGGGCTTTTGCCGATAATTTTGATCATGATGATTTGATTGAAGTGATTCGTTATGCGCATCTGCATGGCGTCAGAGTCTATGTAACGATGAATACCATGATCACTGAAGACGAAATGACCATGGCAATAAAGGAAGCGAAGTTTCTCTATCAAAACGGTGTTGATGCTCTGATCGTGCAGGATCTGGGTTTTATTGCCGAATGCTCACACCGTTTTCCCAATCTGGAATTACACGCTTCAACTCAAATGAATATCAATAATTATCAAGCGGCTGCCGTTGCCTACTCTATGGGCATTAAAAGAATAGTTTTGGCCCGTGAATCCAGTTTGGAAACAATTGCTGCCATTGCAAAGGATTTTGAGGTCGAAGTGTTTGCGCATGGCGCTTTATGCGTTTCCTATAGCGGGCAGTGTTTGATGTCTTCAAGTCTTTTTGGCCGGTCGGGAAACCGTGGAACTTGTGCCCAATGCTGTCGTTTGCAATATCAGCTTTATGACGAAGATCAGAAAAGTGTTATTAAACTTGACGATGAATATTTGCTCAGTCCCAAAGATTTGAATACCCTCGATCATGTCGGTGATTTCATTAGGGCTAATGTGGCGTCTTTAAAGATTGAGGGAAGAATGAAACGAAGCGAATATGTTGCTTTGGTCACAAGACTATATCGCATGGCGATTGACGCTTATTATCGCAACGAAGCTTTTGTTGTCAGCGCTCAGATGATCAAAGATCTTAAGCTGATGTTTAATCGTGGTTTTACTTGCGGCTATGCCTTTAATGCTGCTTCAAAAGATCTTTTCAATCCTTATCGTCCCAATCATATCGGAGTAGCGATCGGCGAAGTTATCGGTTATCGCCAAGGCCGCATAAAAATCCGCTTAAACGACGATTTATCTCAAACCGACGGTTTACGAATCATCGATGATAAAAAAGAGTTTGGTATCGTCGCCAATAAGATCTATCTGAACAATCTTTTGACTTCGCAGGCGCAAAACGGGGATGTGATCGAATTGAATTATGATCATTTTATCCACAAGGGGGCAAAACTGTATAAGACAACCGATACTAAGTTGTTGACCAAGATCGACCGATTTGCGCCTTATCGCCGGGTGGAGATCGACTGTCGCTTTAAAGCCAAGATCGGCCACCATTTTGAACTGTGGGCAAACGATGGATTTCATGACGTCCACTATATCAGCGAACTGATTTTACCGGGTGCTGCTAAGATTCATTTCTCTTTGGATGATCTTTTAGCGAGACTGAGAAAAACCAATGATACAGCCTTTGTGATCAAGGAAGTAAAAGGGGACTATGACGATGTCTTTATTCCGGTTAAAGTTATTAATGAAGCCCGCAGGACAATTCTTGAGCAATTGGCAAATAAACGCATGGATTATTTAGGCGCAAAACCGGTCAATGACACCCCGTTATCCTTAAATCAGATAGAGTTTAGTGAATTTGGCGATATTGTCGAGGTAAGCGATGAAGATCAATATTTTTATTTAAAGGATCGCTTTAAAGTTGTTACCGCCAATGCCGAATTGGCGAAAAAGCATCACATTGCATTCATTTCACCAAATGTCAATGAAAAAAGTCAGAGCGAATTGAAACCTTTTATCGCAACTGAACTGGGTTGTTTGAGGGCGTGTAACTTTGTTTCGTATCATTTCAACATCGCTAATTCTTCCGCTGTCGCCTGCCTTTACCGTTTGGGCGTTCAAGGAGCAATCCTTTCTTCGGAATTAAGCGAATATCAGATAAAACGCATCATTGAATCATTCGAAAGACGTTTTGGTTTTAAACCGCTTTTGTACTATCTTGCCTATGGCCGACGGGATTTGATGTTTATTAAGAATCCTTTGGTTTATCCTTCGCTCGCCACCGGTATTGATCCAAAGCACAGTTTTGCATTGATTGACCGCAAGCAGAATTATTTTAGGATAACCAAAGACGACAATGGTTTGACCCATCTTTTAGAGCACAAACCAATGATCAATGATTTTAATTTACCGATAAACCGCTATTATCGTTTTACCGTTGAATCAAAAGCTATGATCAAGGAAGTTTTAAAATGATGGGATTATTGATATAATTATTTAATGGCAAGGAGGATCGAATGTTTCTAAAAAGAATTGAAATACAGGGTTTTAAGTCGTTTGCCGATCCTGTTACTATTAATTTTGAAGATAATGTAACCGGAGTTGTCGGCCCGAATGGCTGTGGTAAATCTAATATATCCGATGCCATCCGCTGGGTCTTGGGCGAGCAGAGCGTTAAATCGCTGCGCGGCGAAAAAATGACGGATGTAATCTTTTCCGGCAGCGAAAACCGCAAAGCGATGAATAAGGCAGAAGTGACCTTGGTTTTTGATAACAGTCATCATTATTTGAACAGTGAAGATGAAGAAATAGAAATAACTCGACGCATATACGCCAGCGAACAGGATGCTGAATATCTGATCAACCGCCGGCAAGTACGACTGAAGGATATTATTGATCTGATCTTAGACAGCGGTCTTGGCAAAGATTCGCTATCGATGATCACACAAGGCAATATTTCTTCGTTTGCCGAAGCTAAACCGTATGAACGCCGGGCTATCTTTGAGGAAGCAGCCGGAGTAGCGAAATATAAAAAAAGAAAGATTGAATCAATCAATCGCTTAGAGAGAACAAAAGACAATCTGGAGAGAACCTTTGATATATTAAATGAATTGGAAAAACAGGTTTCTCCGCTGCGCCGTCAAGCGCGTAAAGCTGAATTGTACCGGGAAAAGAAAGAACGGCTGAATAAGATCGAAATTGCCGTTTTGGTCAAAGAGATTGCTTTGCTGTCTGATCAAAAAGAGGAAATCAAAAATGTCCTTTTCGATCTTGAAACGACAATAACGATGCATAAGGCGACGATCCAGGTTCATGAGAATAATATCAGCAGTGCAAAAGAAGAAGCCAGAACTATCGAAAAAGAAATCAATAGTGCTCAAGATCGTCTTTTGAAAACAGTCAATGAAATCCAGATCCTGGAAACCCGTAAAATTGAAATTGATGAAAAGCGCAAATATGCGATCAAGACCGGTGATGTCAATGAAAAGATCATCCATACCCGCGATCTTTTAAACGAGGCGAAACTGGAATACGAAGACCGTCTGGACCGTTATGAAAAGATCAGCGCCGAAATCCAGATCCTGGAAGATAAACTTACCGCCTGCGCTATGGAACTTTCCGACGCTTCCTTTAAAAAGGATGAATGTGCCAACATTTACCGGCGTGCCGAAAACCGGCGGGAAGTATTAGAAAATCTGCTTAAAGATCCTTTTGCTTCCAATGCTCAAGCTGGAGTAAGAGCTATCATGACGAATAAAGACAGTTTTTGGGGAGTGATGGGTGTAGTAGCTCAAAACCTTAAAGCGCAAAGCGGCTATGAAGAAGCTTTAAGCGTCGCTTTGGGCGGAGCTGCTTACAATATCGTTACCAAGGATGAAGCGAGCGCTCGCAAGGCGATTGCCTTCTTGAAACGAAATCGGTCAGGCAGAGCCACTTTTTTGCCTTGCACTGTTTTGAAACGCCATTTTCTTTCTGATAAAGCCCGGCTGATCGCTGCTAATTTTGATGGATATCTGGGTGTCATGCAGGATTTTGTTGACTGTGATGACGAATATCAGATCGTCAACGACTCACTTTTAGGCAATGTTATTCTTTGCGACAATTTGGAACGGGCTAACGAATTATCCCGGCTGTTGGAACATAGTTATAAGATTGTGACATTAGAAGGAGATGTCGTCAATAAAGGTGGGTCAATGACCGGCGGTAAACAAAAGAACGATATCTCTTTAATCACCGCTTCCGCCCAACTGGAAGAAATAAAGAAAAATCTAATCAGTTTTGAAGCACAATACCGTCTTGCCGACAATAAGTTTGCTGAATGTCAGAAAGAAAAGGAACATCTTGAGCGGACCATAACCGAAAAAAGAATTGCAATTGCAACATTGGAACCGGTCGTTGAGGCCAAACGGGCGAAATATGAAAAACTGCAAAACGATTATGAGCTTTTATCCCCTGACGAAGTTGAAAATGATAAGGCTTTAAGCGAAACTTTAGTATATGACCTTAATGAAGCTTATCATAAGCGCGACGAGTATAAAGGTCTGATTACCAGCAAAAAGGATATTCGTCATCGGCTCAATCAGGAAATCGACCGTAAGGAGCAGCAGATAAAACAGATCCGCGCCGAATTAGAGAATGCTTCTGCCAATCAGATCAAGATCACATCGCAAGATGCAGTACTTAAAGTAAAACTGGAAAACGATCTGGGGCGATTGGCCAGCGAATATCAAATGACCTATGAATACGCTAAAAACAATCTCGATTTGGTCGATTTGGATTATGATAATGCGAAAGATGAAGTAAAACAATTAAGACATGAAATCGAAGCGTTGGGCAACATCAACATGAATGCGCCGGAAGAGTTCGAAAAGATCAACGAAAGGTACGATTTCCTAAAGAAGAATTACGACGATCTGATCAGCTCCAGAGATAAGATCCTCAAGGCAATCGAAGAAATGGACCGGATCATGGTGGAACAGTTTACTGATACTTTCAATAAGATCAACGGTGAACTCAACAACACTTTCAGCGCTTTATTTGGCGGTGGAAAAGCCAAACTGGTTTTAGAGGATCCTGATGATATTTTAAATACCGGGATTGATATTGATGTTCAGCCGCCGGGAAAATCGGTAAAATCGATCAGACTATTTTCAGGCGGAGAAAAGACCCTGATTGCAATTTGCGTCTTATTTACGATATTGAAAGTCAGACCGGTGCCATTAATCGTTTTTGACGAAGTGGAAGCAGCACTTGATCAGGCTAATGTTGAACGGTTTGCCAAATATGTCAAAAGTTTTGAAAACGACAGCCAGTTTATCATTATTACACACCGTCCGGGCACGATGGCTCAATGCGATACGCTTTATGGCGTAACGATGCAAAAGCAGGGTGTGTCTTCGATGCTTAAAGTCAGACTGGTTGATGCGATTGAGATGGCGGATGAAAGCGAGGTGAAATAATGGGCTTCTTTGATGCACTGAAAGACAAGTTTTCCAATCGAGACAAAGATAAATACTTAAGCGGTTTTTCCAAAACCAATAAGGCACTGGGGCAAAAATTAAAGATCATAACCAGTAGCGGCAAAATCGACCGCGATACGTTTTTGGAAGATCTAATGGTTACTTTGTTAGAAGCGGATCTGGGTTACAAGACAGCGACGAAGGTCTGTGATGAATTCCAAAAAGAAATGCGCAATTATGTAGCCATGTCACAGCGCGACGTTTTTATCATCCTAAAAGATGTTTTAAAAAAGGTTTACGGCAGTGACGAAAAAGAGATTCTTTTCAATTCAAGCGGACCGACCGTCATCTTAATGGTGGGGGTCAATGGTTCAGGCAAAACATCAACAGCCGCAAAACTGGCTAAGATGTTTAAAGATCAGGATAAGACAGTCGCTTTGGTAGCGGCCGATACCTTCAGAGCCGGAGCGATCGAACAATTGGCAAAATGGGCCGCTAAACTTGGTGTTCCAGTTGTTAAGGGAGTGGAAAACCGTGATCCATCCAGTGTTTTGGTTGATGGTTGCCGCTTTGCCAAAGATAATAATATCGATATTCTGATCTGTGATACGGCCGGAAGATTGCAGAATAAGGTCAATTTGATGAATGAACTGGCTAAGATGAAGAAAGTTATCGCCAGAGAAATTGCGGGAGCACCGCATAACACCTGGCTGGTTTTAGATTCCACCACCGGTCAGAACGGTTTGTCGCAAGCAGAATTATTTAACGAGGTTACTGATCTTAGCGGTATTATCTTGACAAAAACCGACGGAACTTCCAAGGGCGGCATCGTCATTGCGATTAAGGATCTGATCAAAACCCCGGTAGTATTTGTAACTCTAGGGGAAACGATCGATGATATTCGGTTATTTGATTTGGATTTATACCTTTACAGTATTATTGAGGATCTGGAAAATGAAACTAAATAAGGAAGATGGCAATTATTTGATTGATTTTTACGGAGAATTGCTCACTGCCAGACAAAAAGAGATTTTAGAGTATTATTTTGCTTATGATCAGACTATGCAAGAGATAGCTGATAATCTTTCAATTTCCAAAACTGCCGTTGCTGATATCATTCATCGCTCTTTTGATCAGTTAACAGACTATGAGAATAAACTGCACCTATATCAGTCGTTCAAACAACGGGCAGTTATCTATGATCAATTATCTGCTCTGAAAAATGAACAGGTAGATCTATTGGTGAACCGGCTGATCGATATTGATAAATGCTGAACGATTAAAAATATGTTAGAATAATACAGTAGCCAGGAAAGGGGTATTAAATGTCAAAAATTATATCAGTAAACGCTGGAAGTTCATCATTGAAATTTCAGTTATTCAAAATGCCGGAAGAGGAAGTCCTGACTTCCGGAGTTGCCGAAAGAATCGGTCTGGAAGAGGGGATTTTCACAATTAAAGTCAATGGCGAAAAGATTACCACCCACACACCGATCAAGGATCACAGTGTTGCGGTCAATCTGCTTTTAGAAGCTCTGGTCAAACATGGAATCGTCAAAGATCTAAAAGAGATCAACGGGGCCGGGCATCGTATCGTTCAGGGTGGAGCTTATTTCGATCAGTCTGTTAAAGTTGATGATGAGGTGGTCGCTAAAGTTGATGAGTTATGCGAACTTGCACCGCTGCACAATCCTGCTCATCTGATCTGCTACCGCGCGTTTAAAGAGGCGCTTCCTGAGATCGGCCATGTCTTTGTCTTTGATACGGCATTTCATCAAACGATGACTGCTGAGTCTTTCTTGTTTCCGGTACCATACGAATGGTATACCGATTACAAGATTCGCCGTTATGGCGCTCATGGCACATCTCATAAATATGTTGCCGAAAGGACGGCTGCTTTGATGGGAAAAGATATCCGGGACTTGAACATCATTACCTGCCATTTGGGTAACGGAGCTTCGATTACAGCGATCCGGGGCGGTAAATGTATCAATACTTCAATGGGCTTAACTCCGCTTGGCGGCATCATGATGGGTACCAGATCAGGCGATATTGATCCTACCGTTGTTTTCTATATGATGAAAAAACTTAACTGTACTCCGGATGAAATGGATACCTATCTCAATAAAAAATCAGGAATGCTGGGTATTTCCGGCATATCTTCCGATGCCCGCGATGTTCAGGCAGCCGCTGAACGCGGTGATGAACGGGCGATCCTGACTCAGAAATTATATGTTAACCGGGTAATTAATGTTCTTGGCGGATATGCAATGCAGCTGGGTCATGTCGATGCTATTGCTTTTACTGCTGGTCTTGGTGAAAATGACGCTGCGATGCGGGAATATATTTTAAAAGCTGCCAGTGAATTATTGGGTCTGAGTATTGATTACGAATTAAATGCCAAAATTCACGGAGTTGAGACTAAAATTTCCAACGACGATTCTAAAACGGCAGTCTATGTCGTGCCAACCAACGAAGAAGTCGTCATTGCCCGAGATACGGTCCGGATTTTAGGTTTATAAGATGGATTTTTATCAATTTCGTTCTTTGATTGAACAATTTGATTCGATCGTTATTTTCCGTCATTGTCGTCCGGATGGCGATGCTGTCGGATCACAGTTAGGCTTGAAATCGTTTTTAAGCGATAATTATCCCGATAAGCAGATTTATGCTGCCGGTGAAGAGATTTTTGACCGATATCCTTTGGTCGATACAGTAAGCGATGAGATAATTAAAGCATCGCTGGCAATTATTACCGATACTTCAAACCGAGAAAGAGTTGATGATCAACGATTTGCATTAGCTAAAAAAACCATCAAGATCGATCATCATCCCATCGTGGATCAATTTGCCGATGTTAATTATGTTAAGGTCGAAGCGGCGGCGACATGTCAGTTTATTACTGAAATAATAACCAGTGATGCATTCAAAGACACCTATATTTCTAAACAGACTGCCGAGTATTTGTATTCCGGTCTTTTGACTGATACCTTAGGTTTGCGCGTTGCCAGCGTAACTGCGGAAACGATCAAAGCCGCTTATATTTTAAGCGAAAAGGGAATTGATGTTTACGAATTGAATCGGCGAATGTTTGATGTACATCGCAATATCTTTGATTTTTGTTCCTATATGCGCGGTAAAGTCATTCACCGAGATGGTCTGGCTTATGCGATTATTGACAATGACGATCTTTTGCACTGTCATATTTCCGGCAGCGTTGCTCGCAACTATGTTTCGGAATTGGGCGGAGTAATTGAGCATAAGATCTGGTGTCTTTTTACCCAGGCTGCTGATGGCACTTATGATGGATCTTTGCGCTCGCAAAAACCATATCCTGTCAATCAGATTGCTTCATCCTACAACGGTGGCGGTCATGCCAACGCCAGCGGGGTAAAGAAACTGCATTTAGATGATATTGAAAAGATGCTTGCAGAACTAGCGGCAGTGATCGAGGAAACCGATCACTGATCTTAAGAAATATTTATGTCTTATCTTGATGGCAAATAATTGTATTCTGTTATCAATTAAGATATAATTTATGTAGTCATGAGGGAGGTAATTGATAATGACTAAAGATCTTAATAAAAAAGCACTTGTTGAAGTTCTTGCCGAAAAGACTGGTTTGACTAAGAAGGCTGCTTTAGAATATCTTGATGTAGTATTTGATACTATTACCGAGACATTAAAAGAAGGCGGTAAAGTCGAAGTCTCCGGCTTTGGTAAGTTTGAAGTTAAAGTCAGAGCTGAAAGAACCGGCATCAATCCAGCAACTAAGGAAACGATCACCATTCCGGCTACTAAGGTTCCTGGATTCAAGGCCGCTAAAGCTCTAAAAGAAACCGTTAAATAGCAATTAACATATTTGTTTGAATTAAGGCAGCATTTTGCTGCCTTTTGTTATATCATGGGTATATGGATAAAATTGACAATAAGCTGAGCTATAATGACATTGCGGGAGAATGGCATCGTTATCGCTCGCTAAAACCAATAAACCGATGTATTGTTGAAGTAGCAGGATTATTGCCAATAAGCGCAAGAGTAATGGATATCGGCTGCGGCAGCGGTTATCCGATCGATGATTATCTTGATAAAGCCGGTTTTATCATAACGGCTATCGATGAGGCCGAAGAAATGATCGCTATTGCCAAGACCCTGTCATTATCTAATGTTCGCTTTATATTGTCGGATATCAGACAATACACTGATGATGATCAGTATGATTTAATCATCGCATTCGATGTGCTGTGGCATCTTGATATCAAGGATCAGGAAGACCTTTTTTGGAAGATAGGCCGATGGTTAAAACCGGGCGGTTATTTTTTCTTTACTCACGGTTTTAGTGAAAGTGCACTGACAGGAGAAATGTTTAACCAGCCTTTTTCCTATTGTTCACCAGGGTATGAAAGGATCATTTTAATGCTTGAATCACTGGATATGACAGTTACTAAAGAATGGTTCGAATATCGCGAAGAGAGCACCGGCTATCGCGAACTGATGGTACTGGCAAGAAAAGATAGCTTGTGATATAATCTTCTTATCATAGAAGGAGGGCGATATAATGACCGGACTTGATCAAATGGAAATCATCTGGATTGTGATAATGGTTATCGGAGTTTTGGTCGAAGTTATCGTTTCCGGATCTTTAATCAGCATTTGGTTTTCTTTTGGCGCTTTATTTGCGATCGTAGCACATAATATTTATGCCAATACAGTCCTTGAGATCGTTGTTTTTTTAGTGGTATCCCTTTTGATGCTTTTGGCTTTTAAACCATTTGTCGTTCGCTATCTGCAAAAGGATAGTCAACCGACCAATCTTGATCGCTATTACGGACATCCTTTTCGCTTACAAAGAGCAATCACTGCTGAAGATCCCGGAGAGATTATCATTGAGGGAGTTACATGGCGGGTTATCAGTGCTGATAATACTGAATGCCGGATTAATACTTTGGTAAAAATCGTCGGCATTGACGGGAATAAATATGTTGTAGAAAAATGTGAGGAGTAATCGTTTATGATCTTTGTTTTTATTGCATTATTAATTATTGTTATTGCTTTGCTGGCTGCCAGCATCAGGATCGTTCCGCAAGCCAATGCCTTCGTGATCGAAAGGTTAGGGACTTATAGGGAGACCTGGGGAGCTGGCGTTCATTTGCTTTTTCCGCTTATTGACCGCGTAGCTAACAAAGTGTCTTTGAAGGAAATAGTTTTGGATTTTGAACCACAGCCGGTTATAACTAAAGATAATGTTACCATGCAGATCGATACGGTTGTTTACTGCAAAATAACCGATCCTAAACTTTACACTTATGGGGTATCGCATCCCTTAAGCGCTCTTAACAGTTTAACGGCTACTACTCTTAGAAATATTATCGGTGATCTGGAATTGGATGAAACCCTGACTTCCAGAGATACCATTAATGTCAAAATGCGTTCCATTGTTGATGAGGCCACTGATCCATGGGGTATAAAAGTATCAAGAATTGAGTTGAAAAATATTTTGCCGCCGCGTGACGTTCAGGATCAGATGGAACGGCAAATGCGGGCAGAAAGAGAAAGAAGAGAAAATATCCTCCGGGCCGAAGGAGAAAAGAAAGCGGCGATCTTAACTGCCGAAGGCGAAAAAGAATCGATGATTTTGACGGCTAATGCCAAAAAAGAAGCCATGATCGCAGAAGCCGAAGGCCAAGCAATCGCAATGCAAAAGGTGGCTGAAGCCAAAGCCAAAGCCATTCAAATGATCAATGAAGCTGCCCCGGGCAAGGAATACTTAACCTTGCAGAGTTTTGACGCTCTTGCGAAGGTCGCAGACGGTAAGGCAACAAAACTGATTATCCCGAGTGAAATTCAAAATTTAGCCGGTCTGGTAGCAGCATTAAAAGAAATCGGATAAAAAGATATTGATAAAGAATAATAGCATTCTTTTAACCCTTTACGGGTTTTTCTTTTAAGGAGGACTAATGGAAGATATCAAATTATTAAAAACTCTGGAGAATAATGCCCGTTTAAGCAATCATGAGCTGGCATTAATGCTTGACACGACCGAAGATGCTGTTGAAGCGGAAATCAAACGTCTGGAGGATAAGAATGTAATATGCGGCTTTCATACAGTTATTAATTATGATCTTACCGCCAATGAAACGGTTACCGCTTTAATTGAAGTCGGCGCTACCCCGAAACGAGATACCGGGTATGACTCAATAGCCAAAGAAATATACCGTTTCAATGAAGTATCAACGATGTATTTGATGAGCGGCAAGAGTGAATTCATCGTTATTATTAAAGGACGGACCATGAAAGAAGTTTCTGACTTTGTCGCTCGTAAATTAGCCGTCATTGAAGGCGTTACCCGGACGGAGACCTATTTTGTACTCAAACAGTATAAAGCCGAAGGGATTATTTTGGCGGAGAAACATGATGAAGATCCTAGAATGAAGGTCAAGTTATGAGAGAATACTTGAGCAAAAGAGCGGCACAAGTTCCTGTTAGCGGGATCGGGGAGTTTTTTGCTATTGCTAATTCGCGGCCGCAGGTTATTTCTTTAGCGGTAGGTGAGCCGGATTTCGATACTCCCTGGCATATAATTGATGAAGCCACTTATGCCATGAAGCACAGCCGCACTCATTATGTCGATATGAAAGGATTAAGAACGCTAAGGGAAGCCATCTGCGAGTATCAGCAGCGGCGCTTTGGTTTAAGCTTTCGTCCGGAGGAAGTTTTGGTAACTGTCGGAGCCTCTGAAGCAATAGATTTGATAATGCGTACAATCATTGATCCAGGGGATGAGGTGATCGTCTTGTCTCCTTGTTATGTTGCTTATGCCCCTGCAATTATTCTAGCCGGAGGGAAGGTGGTAACGATTGAATTACAATCGGAAAATGATTTTAAATTGACTTATGATCAATTGAACCAGGTGATCACCCCTAAAACTAAAGCGATCATTCTTAATTATCCGTCTAATCCAACCGGGGCGATTATGACTAAAAGCGATTATGAACCATTGATAAACCTGATAAAAGACCGGCATCTTATGGTAATCAGTGATGAAATATATGCTGAACTTACCTACGATCATCCTCATTGTTCGATCGCATCTTTTGCCGCAATTAAAGAGCAGGTGATTTTGGTCTCCGGTTATTCGAAAGCTTATGCAATGACCGGCTGGCGTGTGGGCTATATTATTGCCGATGAACAACTCATTAAACCAATGGCACAGATCCATGAGTACACTATCATGTGTCCGACTTCTTTTAGCCAATACGGAGCTTTGGAAGCTACCAGAAATGGGGATCATGATATTATGGAAATGAAAAGCGAATTTGAGCGAAGACGCAATTACGTAGTCAATCGAATCAAGGAAATGGGTCTGGCCTGCCGCATGCCTCAGGGTGCTTTCTACGTCTTTTTTGATATTCGTCCTACCGGTTTAAATTCTTATGATTTTGCTTTGAAACTGGTTAAAGAATACGATGTAGCCGTTGTTCCCGGCAGTGCTTTCGGCAACAGCGGTGAGGGCTTTGTTCGGATCTCTTATGCTTCAGCAATCAGCGAATTAAAGGCAGCTTTGGATCGAATTGAAATGATGATTAAAAGTTTGATTGCTGATTAAGCTCTCTTTGGTTTCATTGCAGCGATAAGTATTCTTCCAGACAGAGATTCTGTTCGTGGATCTTTGTGGCAGCAGTGACCCCAACATAGCGGTAATGCCAAGACTCGTTGTTGATCTTCGTAATATCCTGTTTTGCTGCTGGATATCTTTTGATAAAGCCATAGCGATAACTGTTTACTTCCAGCCAGCGATATAACTCCTCGCTGTCAGTCATTTCGTTTAAGGGATTGATGTCCACGGCAAGGCCGGTTTGGTGTTCGCTGGTATCAGGAAGGGCCACCCACTCTTGGGCCAAATTCTGTGCTGCGTCCCATGAATATCCCTGTACAAGATATTCATTAGTTCGTTGCTGCAGTATTTCCATTTGCTCATCATAAGTTCGATAACCGGAAGCAACTTTGGGATAAATCCCCGCCAAACACATATCATTAAACATTTGCATCAAAGGCCGATAGATAATATCGGCTATTTGTTCGCCGTTTTCCAGGGTTACAAGATCTACATGATAATCATCGGGTAAAGGATGATCATAATTTATTAATATTAATTGACTTCCTTCGTTTGTGAAGTTTGGATACTCGTTTGGTGAAAATAGGGTTTTGCAATAAGGATACAAGAATTTCTGGCTGCATCCTGATAAAACATAAAATGTGATTACGATTATGATCATCCGTTTGATATTAAATAATTTACGCACAAATTGTCCTCCTGAATGATCTGATTGTAATTCACAATAATTAAAGCTCTTGCCAAAATACCTTTACAATTTTCTAAATTTTTAATAAATATTTGACAACTGTTATCTACTGTTATCTACTGTTTATTGTAATTACAGGAGAGTATAATGCGCATTATTATTAATTTTAATTCAATGATTCCGATATATGAACAGATCGTCGATCAGATTAAAAGAATGATTAAAGACCAGCTTTTAAAAGCGAACGATCCCTTGCCTTCGGTCAGATCTCTGGCGAAAGAACTGAAGATCAGTGCCTTAACTGTCAAGAAAGCCTATGATGAACTGGAAAACGAAGGCATAGTTCATACTGTTCATGGCAAGGGAACTTATATTGCGGCTTGCGATCAAAGCTTAGTTTTAGAAGAAGAATATAAAGCGATCGAAGAAACAATAAGGCAGGCAATCGCTAAAGCCAGACGGATCGGGATAAGTGACGAGGAATTATATAATTTGTTTAAAATGTTGCTGGAGGATGATTATGCTTAGTTTAAGACAAGTACAAAAGAAATATGATCATTTCTGTTTGGATTGCTCCCTAGAAGTAAAAAGCGGAACAGTTGTAGGTTTGATTGGACAAAACGGCGCCGGTAAAAGCACGACTTTTAAAGCCATTCTTGATCTAATTAAAATAGATCGGGGTAATATTAGGGTTTTTGCTAAACAAGTTGGAGAATTATCAGCAGCTGAAAAAGAAATGATCGGTGTAGTTTTGTCCGATTCCGGTTTTAGCAGTTATTTAAAGATTAAAGATATCCAATCAGTTTTGCGTTATTTTTATTCCAATTTTGATGATGCGATGTTTACTGGTCTAGTTCAAGATTTTGGCCTGCCGCTTAACAAACCGCTGAAAGATTTTTCTTCGGGGATGAAGGCAAAACTTAAAGTCATCGCCGCAATCACTCATCGGGCGCGGCTTTTGATTTTAGATGAGCCGACAGCCGGACTTGATGTTATTGCCAGAGATGAAGTATTGGATCTGCTGCGGCATTATCTCGCTGAAAATGAAAATAGCAGCATCCTGATCAGCTCTCATATATCCGGAGATTTGGAAAACTTGTGCGACGAAATTTACATTATGGATCAGGGCAAGATTATTCTTCACGAAGATATCAATACGCTTTTGAATGATTATGCGGTCATTAAGACCACCGCTGAAAACTTAACAACATTGGATAAGAGATTTATAGTTGCGAAGTTAAAAACCGGATATGGATCCGATCTATTAGTACGTCAGAGAGATTATTATCGGGAAAATTACCCCAATTTCAGTTTGAAAAAAGCCGGAATTGATAGCATGACTAGTATTTTAATAAAAGGAGAACGATTATGAGAGGACTGATAATAAAAGATCTTAAGCTGATCTTCCTTCAGAAAGGTTTCATCTTCTTATCTGTCATCTGGTTGATTGCTTTATCGATTATTAATGATGAATTGATATTCCTTTTAGCTTTTATTCCATATATATTATCCATATTGACGGTCTCGACGATCAGTTACGATTCGTTTGACAATGGTTATCCTTTTTTGTTTACTTTGCCGTTTAAGCGACGCGATTATGTTATGACAAAGTATTTATTGGCGGTCCTGATGTTTGTTGCAGGCAATCTGCTAACTTTGACCTTTGTCTTTTTAAGTGAATTAGTTTTAAGCAAAGAGTTGATGGAGCTTTGGGACTGGCTTAATACTTTTGTCATATCCTTTATAGGCGTTTTAATCTTTCTTTCCGTCATGCTGCCATTATATTTTAAATATGGCAGTGAGAAAGCCCGGATAATAAATATTCTCATCGTCGGATTAGTCTTGGTCGTTTTATATGGCGTCAAAAATCTGTTAGAACAGACCCAGCTCATCGACAGTGTTTTAACTCTTGATACTAATACTATTTTTGTGGCCGGCAGTGTATTGGCAATAATTATTTATGTTGTCTCGTTATTAATCAGTATCAGAATCATTTACTGTAAGGAGTTTTAAATCAAACCAAAATGAAAATTTTTTCAGGGAAATAGGGAAGGTGAGAATCTGGACGCGGAGGGATAATCGATTATTCATTTGATCACAGCTTTGCATACTGTATAAACACAAATACAAACCAAAAGCAATTTATCCGGATCAATAGATTAAAGAAGAATAACAGTAATTAGATTAGTCCAATATAATATGAATAAGATTAAATTATCGATCTGGTATGGTGTACGGTTATAGGACAAAT
>CASFYR010000074.1 GCA_949298975.1 uncultured Bacillota bacterium
CGGGTTCGACTCCCTGAGCCTTATTTTTATAAAAAAGAGCTATGTAAGCTCATGATCATTGATCAGAGTTTTTACACAGCCCCTTTAATTATGTCCGAGTATCCTTTTTATGATAAAATAATTCTATGAAAAGATGGAATATATTATATGAAAACTGTCGATTACCGATCAGGATCGTCGTATTTGGCTGGATCCTTCTGGCAATTGGTAATCTGTTGCTAAATGAAAATGTTAATATTTTTTATTCGATAACCAACCAAGGAGTAATAATGTTTGCCAAGGTCATCTTGCAGATCGGCCATATCATTATTGTCAATATCCCACTAATCTTCTTGATTGGCCTGACTGCCAAAAGAGCGAATAGCGGCGCTCCAGCCATTATGGCGGTGGTTGGATATGTCACCTATCTTGTCGTTTTGATGTTCCTCGGCCCTAATGATCTGGTATCACAGGCTTATACCAATAATCTGGGTATTTCTTATTCAACGCAGATTCAAAATACGACAACGACGATCTATCCTTTGCAGACAGGGATCATCGGCTCTTTTTTGGTGGCGATCATTACCCGGTACAGCTATCTGCATTCTCGCCAGCGCAGCATATACAGCATCCTTGGCTTTGCCGATAAAGATACTGCCGGCTTAATATATAATATGGTTTTATGCGGTTTGCTGGGGGTGGCAATGTCATTTGTCTGGCCTTTGATTGTTGGTGAATTATTAAGGATTATCGTCTGGATAGCACAGGATATCAGCGATCCGTTCCGGTTGTTTGTGTATGGTATTTTGGATCGGACCAGTTCGATACTGGGCGTAGGCAGTCTTGTCCGCTATCCGTTCTGGTTTGGCGTTGAGGGCGGGACTTATGCCAGCATTGCCGGGCAAACGGTTATCGGCGATGTCAATATTTGGAAAGAGATGCCTGGTGCAATGGCTTCATTTACCGGTGCCGGCCGTTTCATTACTCCATACTATATAATTAACTTTTTTATCTGTCCGGCCATATATATCGCTCTTTATTTTTCCAATTCCAACAAGAAGACCCGTCATAGGATGATCATGTTTACTATCGGCGCTGTGTTGTTGTCGTTTGTTTGCGGCAATCCTTTGCCTTTGGAGCTGTATCTGTTATTTACCGCTCCGCTGCTTTTAGCCATCCATATTTTATTAAGCGGCGGTTTGTTCGGGATTCTGTATCTTAATAATGCTTTTATGGGCTTTAATTATTCAGGTTCGACGATCAGCGCCATGCCCGGATCTTTCCCGGATTTCATCATCAACGTCCGCAATCCTTTATATATTCATTCCATTTTGGTGATCTTAATTGTCGGAATTATTATGGCTATCGTTTATTATGTAGTGACCAGAGTGTATTTTGAATATCTTTCTTACGATGTGATCGGCTCAAATCGCAGCACTATCATCGCTCAAAAAGTCATTGCGGCTGTCGGCGGAGAAGACAATATCATCAGTCTTAGCAGTTCACCTTCATCTTTGGATATCAATATCGATAATTTGGAGATCGTATCTTATGAACTACTAAAACAGGTCGGAGCCTGGCGGGTTACGGAAACCAGAGATGAGCTGATCCTGTCGTTTGGCTCATCCAGCACCATCATCAAAAAGAAGATCGAAAAGATCATCAAAGCATCAAAAAGACAAGGATAAGCAAATGCTTA
The DNA here is from genome assembly GCA_949298975.1 of uncultured Bacillota bacterium. Classification (GTDB taxonomy): domain Bacteria; phylum Bacillota_I; class Bacilli_A; order Erysipelotrichales; family Erysipelotrichaceae; genus JAHHTG01. The sequence goes on from CASFYR010000074.1 coordinate 1,679, forward strand.
TCCTTTTTAGAAAATTAAATTGATTAAAGATCCGACCAGGATGCTGCTGATCAGGACGATGGCCATGATGGTGATATTGACAGAAAAAGGCCGGTTTTGGCGAAACAATATCAGCCAAGCTACCCCGGATCCGCTTAACAGACCGGCCATAGCTGTTCCCAAAGGAATTACGTCACTGACATAAAGTTGGGTCAGAACAACGCTGGAGGCACAATTGGGAATCATGCCGATCAAACCGCTGACAAACGGTCCAAGATAGGAAACAGATTCAAGGGTTGAACTAATCAGATCCTCGCCAAAAGTTTCAATGATCAGATTGATAATAAAACCGGTCACAAAAATAATCAGAACAATTTGTGCCGTTCTTCTGACAGCGGCCCAAAAATCAAAGTTGTCATGTTTGGCAGAACATGATGCCCATGAGTCTGAGTTATTATAAATCGGTCTATCTTTGATATGAATAAAGCGATCGACGGCAATTCCGACAATTATTCCGGTTATTATTTTAATCAAGATGATTGCCGCAATAATCAAAGGGTTTACTTTGGCAGAAATGAGGATCGGCAGCATTTCGTCGGATGTCGAAAGGTAAATTGCCACCAATGTTCCAAGCGTAATCAGGCGAGCAGCAAATAAGTTGGTCGCCATGATAGAAAATCCGCATTGTGGGAAAGCGCCCAGCAAACTGCCCCAAACCGGCCCGTACTTTTGACTGTGATCGATAAAATATCGCTCATGATGGTTATTGAAACTATGTTCGAGATATTCCAGAATAATAAAAATTACCAGCAAGAACGGTATGATCTTGATTGTATCTTCAAAACTGTGGATCAGGGAATGTTGAATAATTTCGCTCATATCGCTCCTTTCTAAGGGTCTAACAAGAAAATAGCACAAAGGGGAAAGACTGTAAAGCAATATTATTTACTGATATGAGCATAACGAAAAAAGTTCAACAAATAAAGGACTTAAGCGTTGATTTTTATTGGCAACTATTATACAATTATTGCGCACACCTTATATATAGGTAGCCCCGGAAACTACATATAGAAAGAGGTAATGTAAAATGCGTCAGACAACAATGCTTAAACCAGCAGAAGTTAAGAAAGAATGGTATGTAATTGATGCAGAAGGAATGACTTTGGGTCGTTTAGCTACTAAAGCTGCTACTATTCTTCGCGGTAAACACAAACCAACTTATACACCAAATGTTGACTGTGGTGATTATGTCATCATCACTAATGCCGCTAAGGTCGTATACAGCGGGGACCAGGAAGAAAAGAAATTCTACTATTCTCACTCAATGTATCCAGGTGGTTTAAGAACCAGAAGTATCGGTTTAATGAAAAGAGAATATCCGGTTGAATTAGTTCAGAAGGCTGTTACCGGTATGATCCCGCACAACAAGTTAGGCGATCGTATCCGTACTCACTTATTCGTTTATGAAGGAAGCGAACATCCGCATGCAGCTCAAAAACCAGTCGAGCTGAAGGTAGACTAATAAGGAGGAATTAAGGAATGGCTAAAAAGAAAACTAATATCACTTATCTTGGCACTGGCAGACGTAAGTCTTCAGTAGCTCGTGTTTATTTAACACCGGGAACCGGAAATATCACCGTTGGTGGTAAATCATTAGACGAATACTTACCGCAGGAAACTTTAAGAATGGTGGTTAAATCACCATTGGTATTGACCAACACCGCAGAACAGTTTGATGTTTACATCAATGTTTACGGCGGCGGCTTTACCGGTCAGGCTGGTGCAATGCGTCATGGTATCGCCCGGGCTTTACTTGAAGCCGGAGATGATTACCGTCCAGTGCTCAAAGCAGCCGGATTCTTAACTCGTGATGCAAGAAGCAAAGAACGTAAAAAGTACGGTCTTAAAGGTGCTCGTAGAGCTCCGCAGTTCTCAAAACGTTAATCAATTTATCGTATACGAGACAACAAAGCCCCATTTATGGGGCTTTTTTCGTGTTTGTGTTTCCTAAAATACTATCAATTTTAATTGATAAAGGCACAATAAAAGCACAATAAAGGCACAAAATTCTCACCTTAAAATGTGGTCAAAATAAAAG
>CASFYR010000075.1 GCA_949298975.1 uncultured Bacillota bacterium
AGTACTTAAGACCGATTGTTTCGGTCTTTGTTTCAAATTATCTTGTTATGGAATTGTACGGGTGGTTTTGGTATTATTATTATGTGACAGATCGCTTGATCGATAATCAGATCAATGATGAGGTAATTAATGAAAAAGAAAGAAATTATTATCGTAGCAGTAATTGTGATCTTGTGCGTAGGTTATCTTTTGATTTCCTCATTCCTAAAAAAGGATACGACTTATGCCAAGGTCATTGATATGAATACTAATGAAGTATTGCTGCGCTTTGATATCAACGAGGACGCATACTATGAGTTTGATGTTGAATACGGCAAATTTCATGTTGAGGTCAAGGACGGACACTATCATGCGATAGATGTTGATTGCCCTAACCAGACATGCGTTAATTTTGGCTGGATGCCGAGCCTTGGTACTTTTACTCCGATAACCTGTATTCCCAACGGCATCATGATAGTGGTGGAAGAATGATGAACAAGACGAAAAAAATATCTTATGTGGCGATCCTCAGTGCTCTTGCGATCGTTATCAATCTGTTTGAAAGCGCGTTTATACCACCGATCCAGTTTGGTATCCGTTTTGGGCTGGCCAATATTATTGCGCTAATCACCATTGAACTTTTCGGCTACAAAGAATTGATCTTTGTCAATGGTATGCGGGTTACGATCGGTTCGTTGTTAAGAGGAATGATTTTCGGCACCCAGTTTTGGATCAGCTTTATGGGAGTAGTTTTATCAACGATCGTTATTATGATCTGTCATCGGTTTAAAACCTCGCTTTTATTTATGTCGGTAATGTCGGCTATTGCTCATACATTAGGGCAGGTACTGATGGTAATGGTGTTATATTCGCAAGTGATGATCGCTTCGCTTTTTCCGCTTTTGGCGATCTCGTCGGTTGCTACCGGGATTTTGACCGGTTTTGTGGCTAAAGAGTGCCTTAGGAGGGTTAGAGTATGAAGATAGGATTCATTTCTTTAGGGTGTTGCAAGAACTTGGTTGACAGTGAATATATGATCGGCCTTTTTGATGATCCGCGTTTTGAATATTGTGCCAAAAGCGATGAGTGCGATGTTATTATCATTAACACCTGTGGTTTTATTTTGAGCGCAAAGGAAGAAGCGATCAATACAATTTTAGAAATGGCGGAATTAAAACAGCACAATTTGAAGAAACTGATTGTTACCGGTTGTCTGGCACAGCGATATCGGGATGAACTGGTCAAAGAACTGCCGGAAGTCGACGCCTTTATCCGTATCGATGACTACGATAGATTAAACGAGATCCTTTCTTCTGTTTTAGATATTGAGATCAAAGAACGATATCTGAGCAAACGGAAGCTAATAACCAATAATTACTATGGTTATCTGAAAATTGCCGAAGGCTGCGACAATCGGTGCGCTTATTGCGCTATTCCTTTGATTCGCGGCAACTGCCGCTCTTATCCGATGGAAGACTGTCTCAAAGAAGCCCGAAGACTTTATGATTTGGGAGTCAAAGAATTAAATGTTATTGCTCAGGACACGACATATTATGGATATGATCTGTATGGCCGCTTTGCCTTGGCTGAACTTCTGCGGCAGCTGGATGAGATTCCATTCAAATGGATCAGGGTGCTTTATATGTATCCGGATGAAATAACCGAGGAACTGCTGATTACAATGGCTGATTCGAAACATGTCATTCCTTATTTTGATATTCCGATCCAATATGGCAACGATCGGATATTGAAACTGATGAATCGCCGCGGCAGTGTTGAACTGATCAAAACCAAGATCAAGCGTATCCGTGAACTGTTTGCCGAACCGATTCTCAGAACCACCATCATAACCGGTTTTCCTTACGAGACCAAAGCAACTTTCGCTGATACTTTGAGTTTGATCAAGGAACTTGAATTTGATTCTTTAGGAGCATTTACTTATTCCAAAGAAGAAGATACCAAATCTTATGACTATGAAGAACAGGTCGATCCCAAACTGGCCCAAAAGCGTTACGAAGAATTGATGCAGGTCCAGCAGGAAATAGTGCTCAAAAAAGCCAGGGACAAGATCGGCCGGATATATGAGGTGCTCATTGAACGTCATGAGGAATTATTTGACCGGTATGTGGGAAGAGCGGTCTTCAGTGCTCCTGATGGCGTAGATTGCTATGTTTATGTTAAAAGTGATGAACCTTTGCAGGTCGGCAGGTTTTATCCGGTTGAAATTACCGGCAGCGAAGGTTATGATTACTATGGCTTAAGAAAAGAGGATTAGGGGGATAATGAAATGAAATATTATATCGGAGTTGATCTAGGCGGTACAAATGTCCGATCGGCGATTGTCGATGAATCCGGACAGGTGATCAGTGAACTGAAACGGCCATCCTATGCCCTTGAGGGACCAAAAAAAGTTATCGGCAATATTGTGGAGATGATTGAGATGCTGCCGGATTATTGCCGATGTGAAGGTATTGGTATCGGAGTTCCCGGACCTGTTGACACAAGAAACGGCATGATGACAATGTCTACCAATCTTCCCGGCTTTACCAAATATCCTTTTGCCGCAGAAATGGCGGAAAAACTGGGACTGCCGGTTTTTCTTGACAATGATGCCAATGTTGCCGGACTGGCGGAAGCCGTTGTCGGCAGCGGTAAAGGGCAGCCGATTGTTTATTACCTTACTCATTCGACCGGTATTGGCGGCGCCTTGGTGGTTGATGGCCGGATCATTTCCGGCCGAAACGGTTATGCTGGCGAAGTCGGGAATATCATTATCGACCGAAACCGGCAAAAATATAACCATCTCAATATCGGAGCAGTAGAAAATGAAGCCAGTGGTCTTGCTATAACCAGAATCGGTAAAGAGATTATCGGTGAGCAGATTCAATCAGCTAAGGATGTGTTTGATCTGGCTCGTCAAAAAGATCCAAAGGCTTTAAAAATCGTTGATACCATGGCTTATGATTTTGCTTCCATGATGTCGGTGGTCGGTCATATTTGTGATCCGCATGTCTTTGTGATCGGCGGCGGCTGTGCAGCAGCGGATGATGTATACTTTGATCTTTTGCGGCGTTACTACAATGATCTGGTTCATGAAGGAATGAAGGACGTCATGATCACTAAAGCTTCGCTTAAGGAGCCGGGAGTCATCGGGGCAGCGATGCTGGTAAGATCCCATCAGATATAGCTGTATCGAAATCATCAGTAAACAGTAGGAGGTAACTTAATTTGAATAAACAACTATTAACCGAATTTGCCCGTTTGGCAGTAACTGTGGGAGTAAATGTTCAAAAGGGTCAGCTTTTGCGGATTATTGCGCCGATTGAGGCTAAAGACCTGGTTCATGAATGTGCCCGAATCGCTTATGAGGTTGGTGCCGGAGATGTTGTGGTCGATTATTCCGATGATGTATTAAGTAGGATTCGCTTTGAAAAAGCCGGGCTTGAAGTTTTGAAAGAAGTACCGCAGTGGCAGGTGGATAAACAGGCGTATTTGATTGATAAAAAATGCTGTATGCTTTCCATAACCTCGCCGGATCCGGACGTTTTGGATGGCATTGATCCGCAGAAGATCAAAGAAGCCACGATGGCAAGACTCAAGGCGATGAAACAGTTTCAGTATTATACAACCAACAATATCGGTCAATGGTCGATTGTGGCCTATCCCAATTTAACGTGGGCTAAAAAAGTCTTTCCAAACGACAATGAGGAGGTTGCTTTAAATAAATTGGCTGAAGCTATCCTTAAAGCCTCGCGGGTAAATGACAGCGAAGATGTCGTGGCTGTCTGGGACAGACACAACAGGGCGGTTAAGGGTTATGCCAAAAAGATGAATGATTTTAATTTTGATTATTTGCATTTCCAAAACAGCTTGGGAACTGATTTAAAAGTCGGCTTAATAAAGGATCATATCTGGGAAGGCGGGGCTGATGTAACTGCCGGCGGCGTGGTCTTTAATCCGAACATCCCGACCGAAGAAGTTTTTACTATGCCTGATCGTCATAAAATTTCAGGACGGGTTGTCGCCAGTAAACCTTTGTCCTATAACGGTAATTTGATTGACGGCTTTGAGCTGACTTTTGATGGCGGGGAGGTAGTTTCATTTAAGGCAGCCAAAAACGAAGAAGCCTTGAAGAATATGCTGGATACTGATGAGGGAGCAAAATCTTTGGGTGAGGTGGCGCTGATTTCGCATGATTCGCCAATATCTAATCTCAATATTTTATTCTATAATACTCTGTTTGACGAAAATGCTTCCTGTCATCTGGCTTTAGGCAGATGTTATCCGTCTAATGTTCGGGGCGGTCTGGAAATGAGCGATGAAGAACTATATGCCAAAGGCGGGAACAATTCGCTGATTCATGTCGATTTTATGTTTGGCAGCGCTGATATGGAAATTACCGGAGTTAAAAGCGATGGCACCGAAATTAAAGTTTTTAAAAACGGTAACTTTGTTATATAATAGTGAAGTTGAATGAGAGGAGCAATAATGAAACAGGTAATCAGCACTAATGAAGCACCTTCTGCTATCGGTCCTTATTCCCAAGCGGTTAAGGCCGGTAATATCTTGATCACATCCGGGCAGTTGCCGATCGATCCGGCTACCGGCGTTTTCCCGGAAGGGATTGCAGCTCAGACACGTCAGTCATTGACCAACTGTCGGGCCATTCTGGAATCAGCCGGACTGTCGATGGCCAATGTGATCAAGACAACGGTTTTTTTAAAGGATATGAACGATTTTCAGGCTATGAACGAGGTCTATGCAACATTCTTCGCGGGTGATTTTCCTGCTCGTAGTGCAGTGGAAGTTGCTCGTTTGCCAAAAGATGCTTTAGTTGAGATCGAGTGTATCGCCGCACTGTAATAATCGTTTTAGTCTAAGCGTTAAGGATTAGTCAGCCATCCTGACTAATCTTTTTTTGCGCCGTTTTGGAAGTGAAAATTGTTTCATTATAATGAAACAACAAAGCATTATTACATAAAAGGTTCTTTGAAGATATTGAAGAATATCCCTATATTAATTAAAATTAAGGTGTAAGGCAAAGACTAACTGATTTTTTTAAGAAATGTTATAATTAAAGCGGTTAGAAAGTTATTGTATGTATCATTTAAGCGACATTAAAAATTATAACCGGTGCAAAAGACTATTCTATCTTTCGTTGGAAAATAAAGAAGTATATCAGCCTTATTTGCGGAATGACGAAGTCTTAAGCGAATTGGTTATTAGGAAATTAGGAATTAATGAATACTTTTTAGGCCAAAAAGGAGATGATAAGGAACGATTTTTCGATAATTTAGATCGTTACAGCTGGTTTGTGAAAGCTCGTTTTGAATTCGATTGTCTCAGGATTAAAATTCCTTTTTTGAAGAAGGAAAATCATGGGTTCATAGTTTATTTCCTTTTTGTCGGAAATTATCCTCAATCGCTTGATATCAACTATTACGCCTGTCACATTTGGGTTTTGCGTCAGCTGGGTTTAAATATTCTGGATGTTAAGATCATTTATCTGAATACTGCTTATAAAAGACAACAAGATCTTGATCCCGATCAGCTCTTTTTTGTCGACGATTATTTATATACAAGTAAAAATCAGCGCAGCGACATCCGGGTTTTTGAGGCTATCAAAGAGAAAATGATCGATTTAAGACCGTTTATGAAGCAAATGAATGAACTGACTGATCCTGCACCTCAGAAAAGCCGGAGTTGTAAGGCCAGAGGCTTATGCCGCTTTTATTATCAATGTTTTGACGAGCAGGATCTGCCGGATAATTCTATTTTAACTTTGGTATCGTCCAAATATAAGAATAAGATGTTTAATGACGGTATTCTTTATCTTAAAGATGCCGATCCGTCTTTATTAGAGGGAACGCGGTTACAGTATGCTCAGATAATGGCCGACCGCAATGGTGGAATATATCTGGATTATGAACCGCTTAAGGCGTGGATGAAAGGCTTTGCCGGTGCGACGATAGCTTTTATCGATTTTGAATGGGAACGATATCTCATTCCGCCATACGATAAGTTAAAGCCATACGACGCCGTGTGTTTTGAATATTCATTGCATATTCTCAAAAGGGACGGTTCACTGGTTCATTACGATTTTTTAGGCACCAAAGATTGCCGGGTCGCTTTCATTGAATCTTTGATCAAAAATATTCCGGAAGACGCTAAAATTGTTGCCTATAATTCAATAGGGGCAGAAGAATTGAGATTAAAGGAATTAGCCGAACAGTTTCCGGAATACCGCGATTATTTGCTGAATCTGATTTCCCGTTTTTCGGATCTGGCATATCCATTTATCAACGGTTTGGTTTATGATGTACGGATGGCCGGTAATTTCTCAGTAAAATCATTACTGAGAGTCGTTTCTGATTTTAGTTATGATGATCTGGCAATTCATGACGGAATGGATGCCGTCTTCAAATGGCGCAATATCGACCAAGGCCAAGAAGGAACTGATTTGGTGGAAATTGAACAGGAATTACTGGAATACTGTTCTTTAGATTCTTACTCTTTGGTATTAATTTTCAAATGGTTAAATAAAATATTGAATAATTCATCTTACTAGATGTGCATATATATCGGAAGGAGGAAAAAATATGAAATTCGAAATATATGGTGATAATGTTGAGATAACAGAAGGGATGCGTCACCGCATTGAAACCAAGTTATCATTTCTCAACAAATATCTGTTAATTGACGAAGATACTACAGCCAGAGTTGTGGCTAAAGTATATCCCAATGCTCAAAAAGTGGAAGTGACCATTCCTAGTAAAGTCGGTTATCTAAGAGCCGAAGTCATCCATGAAGATTTTTATGCAGCCGTAGATTTAGCAATCGATAAGCTGGAAGATCAGATCCGAAGACAGAAAACTCGTTTGTCCCGCAGACATAAAGATTCTTTGGCTGAAACCTTTATCGATCAGGAAAAAGAAACATCAGCGCGCGATGTCCTGGTCCGGACCAAGGTTATTGACGCGGAAGAGATGAGCCTTGATGATGCGATCATGAAAATGGAAATGTTGTCGCATTCATTCTTTATCTATCGTGATTCTGATTCGGAAAAAATGGCGGTAGTTTATAAACGTTTTGATGGAAACTACGGTTTGATCGAAGTCGATGAGTAACTAAGAGGGTTTTCTAACACTTTACATAATAAGGAGGAGAGAGGAAATATGTTGTCAGATCAAGACAAAATTGAAATTCTAGCTCACGGATATCGTGATTCTTCTAAAATCCTTCATAATTATGAATTGGGTTTGAAGAGCTATCAGGAAAGTCAATTAAAGGTATGCCGGACGATGATCGCCCACATCGAGGATGCGGTCAACTTTCTCGACGAAAGAGAAAAATTCATCATCTACAACGAAGTCATCCTCGGGAAAAAAGGGAAGTGGTACTTAGAATACTACTCACCTTCCGCTTTTAACGTCCGCAAAAAGCAAGCGTATAAGGAGTTCCTGAGAATTCTGGAACTATAAGCACAGTCCTCGCAAGAGGACTGTTAATTGTGAAATCTTTTACATTAATCAATTGAACAAAGGATTGATTAAGTGTAAAATAATCATATAGGGTACTTTTGTACAGCAGAATATTTTTAAAAGGAGAAGGTAGAAAATGCTAAAAGGAATTGCTGCGTCCAGTGGTATCGCCATTGGTAAGGCTTACAAACTAGAACAGCCCGTGATTGTGATGAAAGATACTCAGGGTAAAGTTGAGGATGAGTTGGCGATCTTCGGTGCGGCGATCAGTAAAACGATCGCTGATATCGAAATGGTTAAAGAAAGAGCTGCCAAGAATCTTTCTGATGAAGAATTGGCTATTTTTGACGCTCATTTAATGATGGCTAACGACCCTGAACTCCGTTCGCAGATCGAAGACATGATCAAGAACGGTTCCAATGCTGATATTGCAACCAAAACAGTATCGGATACAATGATATCGATGTTTGAATCGATGGGCGATGCTTATTTTAAAGAAAGAGCTGCTGATATTAAGGATGTCAGTTATCGTTTGTTATGTAATATCCTCGGTCTTACCATCCCGGATCTGACTGCCATTAGTGAAGAAGTGGTTATTGTCGCTGAGGATCTTACTCCGTCTGATACTGCTCAGCTAAACAAAGCTTATACCTTAGGCTTCTGTACTCAGATCGGCGGCCGGACCTCGCATTCGGCAATTATGGCCCGTTCACTTGAAATTCCGGCCGTTGTCGGCGTAGCCGGTCTGATGGATGAAGTAAAGAATGGTGATTTCCTGATCATTGATGCATTGGAAGGCAAAGTAATTGTTAGTCCAAGCGAAGAGGAGATCAAGGTTTATCAAGCCAAAGCTAAAGCTTATTTGGAAGAAAAGGAAGCTTTGAAAGTATTGATTGACAAACCAACC
>CASFYR010000076.1 GCA_949298975.1 uncultured Bacillota bacterium
AAGGAAATGGGATTTGAACCCATGCGCCGCGCAAGGCGACCTATTGGTTTTCGAAACCAACCCCTTCAGCCGCTTGGGTATTCCTTCGCATCTTCTCTATTATAAACTAAAATCTGATAAAAGGCCTAGTAAAATGATAAAAATTATACTATTCCCTGCTCGACCATAGCGTCAGCCACTTTAATAAATCCAGCGATATTGGCACCAAGGACCTGATTATCTTTCTGGCCATACTTTGCAGCGGTCGTCGCGACGGTTTGATAGATATTGTTCATAATATCTTTCAAACGGGCGTCAACTTCCGCAAAAGTCCATGAAAGACGCAGGGAATTCTGCGACATCTCAAGACCAGAAGTAGCTACCCCGCCGGCATTGGCCGCTTTGCCGGGGGCATATAAGACCCCGTTTGTCATCAGATGATCGACTGCCTCTGGTGTAGTTGGCATATTGGCCCCTTCGGCAACGACCTTTACGCCGTTTTTAACTAAAGCTTTAGCGCTATTTAGATCAAGTTCGTTTTGGGTCGCACAAGGTAAGGCGATATCACACTTAACGGTGTAAATACCGCTTGATCCTTCATGATATACAGCTTTCGGATGATTTTTGACATATTCTCTGATTCGCAAACGTTTGACTTCCTTTAGTTCCTTTATCGCCAAAATATCAAGTCCTTCAGGATCGAAAACATAGCCGTTTGAATCGGACATCGCCAATACTTTGATGCCCATCTCCTTGGCTTTGAGCGCGGCATAGATCGCGACATTGCCGCTGCCGGAAATAACGGCCGTTTTACCGTTTAACTCTTCGCCATGATCCTTAAGCATTGCTTCCACATAGTAAAGCAAGCCATAACCCGTCGCTTCCTTGCGGACTAATGAGCCGCCGTAATTTAAGCTCTTGCCCGTCAAAACCCCGGTATATTCATTCTTCAAACGTTTATACTGGCCAAACATATAACCAATCTCGCGGGCGCCGACCCCGATATCGCCAGCCGGGACATCGGTAAACTGACCGATATGCCGGTACAGTTCGCTCATAAAGCTCTGGCAGAAACGCATGATCTCACCATCGCTTTTATCATGCGGATCAAAATCACTGCCGCCCTTACCGCCGCCCATCGGCAAACCGGTCAAAGCATTCTTAAAAATCTGTTCAAAGCCCAGAAACTTAATAATGCCCAGATTTACGCTTTGATGAAAACGCAGTCCTCCTTTATAGGGGCCGATCGCACTGTTGAATTCGACCCGGTAGCCGCGGTTGACCTGTACTTTCCCCTTATCATCGACCCAAGGAACTCTGAACATGATCACCCGCTCTGGCTCGACAATTCGCTCCAGCACTCCGGCTTTGATATATTCCGGATGATCTTCCAAAACTGCTGCCAGTGAGTCAAGCACTTCATCAGTTGCCTGCAGAAACTCTTTCTCATTGGCATTCTTAGTGTGCAGATTGGCTTTTATTCTTTCAATTTCTCTCATCATCAACACCTTCTTTTTTCTTAAATTATACCTAAAGTGAACTTGCATATCAACTAAAGGCAAGGTATCATTAGGTTATGGCTCATTGGTATACCCATTATCAGATCGCAAATAAACTGGCTGATAAATTTACAGCGCTTAGACGCGATTATTTCCTGCTGGGTAATTTAGCGCCTGATTCAGGCATAAAAAAAGCAGTTGCCTGTTATGACCCTCCGTCAATCAAAACTCATTTCACTAAAAGCCGGCTTAAAAGCCATATCCAGTACGAGCGAATCTTAAACGATTATCTCTTAAAATGCCGAAACATTAAGGAAATCAGTTTTATTTACGGTTATTATTGTCATCTTTTAAGTGATTATCTTTATGCCGTCAATTATCTTTATCCACTGTTTGCCAAATATGGCATTTCGCTGAAAGACAAAAAGGCAATCGATCTTTTTCGTGAAGAGCGGCAATTCACTCAGAACCGGGCGGTTATCAGCGATCCGGCAGCTATTGCGGTCATCAAGTCTTTGCCTGATGATATTGATCTTTTGAACAATCTTAAAAGTGACGATTTTAAGTCAATGCTCAAAAGGATCATCCAAGAAGCAGAATATCAGCCGTCTTTAGGCAACTATTTGGCTGATTGTGATGAAAATATCTTCATCGATGAAAACTATTCGCTTATTGAGAATAACCTGAGCGAATGGTTAAAAGAACCGGTAAATTATTCTACTTTACTTCTGGATGTTGATGAAACGATCCTTAACTTCCGCAAAGCCGAAAAAGAAGGATTGCGGGAAGTATTTGAAAAAAACGGGGTTAAGATCAGCTCCAGACTTCTTAATACTTATAAAGCCACTAATCACGAATTATGGCAAAGAATTGAAAAAGGAACTTTCGCAAAAGCCGATCTGGAAAAAACCCGTTTTAGCGAAACTTTTCGCCGTTTGGGCTTACCAAGCGATATCGGTCCTAAATGCGGTCATGATTTTACCATCACTTTATCCCAAAAAGGCTATTATCTTCCTTATGCCAAAAAAATGGTTACAGAAATGGCTAAAGAATATGATCTGGCAATCGTTACCAACGGTTTTAAGGTAATCCAGGAAGGACGACTTAAAGATTGTGGTTTAGACCGGATCATCAGCAAAGTATTCATCTCGGAAGAGGTTGGATATGAAAAACCGGACCGGCGGCTGTTTGAGTTTGTCATAAACCGCCTAAAAACAAATGACCTTCATCAGATCCTGATGATCGGCGATTCGCTTACCAGCGATATCAAAGGCGCCCAAAACAGCGGTATCACCCCGTTTTGGATCTCTAAACATGCCGAACAAGGGCAAAAAGATCTCGCCATGGGCAGCAATTTAAAGACTCTTTACACCTGGCTGCACCGGCCAAATATCAAAACAATAAAAGCCGCTAGCGATTAGCGGCTTTTATCATTTTCTTGTATTTATCCATTACCTGATACAGTTCATCATAATTCTTAAGACGCATTTCCCAGTTTGGCGATCCAATAGTTCCCGGGGTATTGATCCGATATTTTTCATTCTTATGCAAAAGATCGCTTATCGGGATTATTGCCAGCAAGGATTCGCTCTTTAAGGTGTAATATATAAAATTATCGACGATATTATCGTATGGATAATCGCTAAAAAAGCGTTTCAGGCGGGTTTTAAAGCCGCTTTTTTGCATTGACAGCCAGTGAATCAATGTTTCCGAATCATGAGTTCCGGTATAAATGATCTGATTCTCTTTTTCGCCGTCCCTTTTATCAAAGTCAAAACAGAACTCCAAAACCCGCATGCCCATCAAATCATAATGATCGCGCAAAATTCCAACTTCATCTCTTAGATCGCCCAGATCTTCAACTACGATCGCAAGCTGTGGATACATATTGAAAAGGGTATCGAACAATTCATATCCCGGGGCTTCCTCCCAAGTGCCAATCGTTGCATCCGGACAATCAGAAGGGATCTGCCAGAAAGTGTCAAAGGCGCGAAAGTGATCAATTCTGACGATATCATATAAATTGCCGACATAATAAAGTCTGTCAAGCCAGAAAGCAAACCCGTCATCCTTGATTTTTTTCCAGTTATAGATCGGATTGCCCCATCTCTGGCCCCTTTTGGCGAAATAATCCGGTGGTACGCCGGCAATGAAAGTCGGACGGCCGTCTTTATCCAATAGAAAACCATCTTGATATGACCAGACATCCAAAGAATCAAGCCCGACATAGATCGGAATATCGCCCATGATCTTAATGCCTTTGCGGTTGGCGTATTGCTTGAGCTTGAACCATTCTTCAAACAGGATGAACTGTAAGAAGATCTGATAGTATATTTCGTCTTCATACAGGCTTAGATCAAACGTTCGGTCGCTGATCCATTTTTTGTGTTCAGCAGGCCATTCGACCCAGCACTTTTCACCGTTAATTTTTTTCAATGTACGGAATACCGCATATTCATAAACCCAATCCTGCCGGATAAAGGCTCTGAAGGCTTTATTCTGCTTGAAGTTGTGATATGCCTCTATAAAATAAGGTTCCTTATACGCTCTTACCGCTCCATAATCGATATGATTCGCGTTTTTGGCAAACGGTTTGATCTTTTGAATCAGGCCACGTTTTTTTAAATC
>CASFYR010000077.1 GCA_949298975.1 uncultured Bacillota bacterium
CGGGTTCGACTCCCTGAGCCTTATTTTTATAAAAAAGAGCTATGTAAGCTCATGATCATTGATCAGAGTTTTTACACAGCCCCTTTATTTTGATGCAATGACCTGTCAAACTCAAAGATATTTGCTCGCTTCTTTAATGCTTAACTTGTGCATTTGACTGCCATGTTTATCTATAAAGTTTTTTACCCATACAGGGTCGGTTTTGGAATAATCTCTTAACGACCAGCCAATGGCCTTGTTTATAAAAAATTCATCACTGCCGAAATTATTGATCAGTATTTTTTCAAGCAATTCCTTATTGGTTTTTTCTTTTCGGCCCAGCTGATGGTCTATTGCTATTCTTCTTACCCAAAAATCCTTGTCCTTGGACCATTTAAGCATTAAATCATCAACCCGGCGATCGCTTAGCCCTATTTTGCCGATAATCTGATCAAAAAAATCGATAGTATCCCACCACTCTTTGTTTCGAATGTATTTTTCAATTTTTGGAATATCGTCATATTCCAGGACATTATTCATCGCTATTAAGTAATCGAAAACCAGATATTGAAATTCCCGATGTTCATCACGGTAGCATTCATCCAGAAAATCCCAATCGATATGTTTTTCCCGTTTTGTTTTTTGAGAAAATCTTTATATATCGCTTTGCGCTTCGGGGTTTGAATTCCGTAAAAAACAAAATGGTTTTTCATATAGCGCGACATTTCGATAGCTTTCTTTTCATTCGCCTGCAAAGAAAAAATTTTTCTATCTCTTGATATTTGTTCGTCTTCATACTCATTTATTTGGCTGAAATTTAAAATAACCGCCGCTGATTAAAACGACGGTTAGAATATATCAATATGGCGTTCACTGGGGGATTCGAACCCCCGGAACGAAATTAATCGTTCAATAGCTTTCCAAGCTATCTCCTTCAGCCGCTCGGACAAGTGAACACCCTATGATAATATCATTGTTTAACCGTTTTGACAAGACCTAGTCCAAGATCATCCGATCACTGACAACTTCTGATCCGGTTGCTTTTTCAAAATGCGAAAGCAGATCATTGACGGTCAGCTGATACTTTTCTTTACCGCTGATATCCAGAATAATCTTGCCTTTATCCATCATGATTAACCGGTTGCCATAGCGGATCGCATCCTTCATGTTATGCGTTACCATAAGTGCAGTTAAATGTTCGTCAGCAATGATCTTTTCGGTTAAATTCAAAACAGTAGCTGCCGTTTTAGGATCGAGCGCAGCGGTATGCTCGTCTAACAACAGAATTTCCGGGCGGATTAGAGTGGCCATTAGTAAGGTTATGGCTTGTCTTTGACCGCCGGATAAAAGTCCAACCTTATCATTTAAACGATTTTCCAGTCCTAAATTAAGGTTTTCAAGCACTTTAAAATATTCGCTTTTCTCGCTTTTCAAAATGCCTTTGCGCAAAGAGCGAATCTTCCCTCTCCGTTTTGCGATGCTCATATTCTCTTCAATCGACAGATCTTTGCAAGTGCCGCTGTTTGGATCTTGGAAGACACGGCTGATGTACTTGGCGCGTTTATTCTCTTTAAGCTTGGAAACATCCTTACCATCGAAAAATATTGAACCTTTATCCTGTACGATCGAACCGGCGATCAGATTGAGCAAAGTAGATTTCCCAGCGCCATTGCCGCCGATCACGGTAATAAAATCGCCGTCATTAATGGTTATTGACAGGTCGTTGATGACATGATTGGCATTAACCGTTCCGGGATTGAACGTCTTTTGCAAATTATTTATTTGGATCATTCTTAAACAACCTTCCTTTCAATGGACTGAAATTGGTACTGGCAATCGCCACAGCGACGATGATGGCGGTAAATAGTTTCATATCGTTGGCTGAAATAAAATCGGTATTGATGACCAAAGCGACAATCAAACGATAGATAATCGATCCGGCAATGATTCCAATTAGAGTGATAAACAAATTGCGGTTCCGGAATATGACCTCGCCGATAATAACTGAAGCCAGACCGACGACGATGGCGCCGATGCCCTGACCGACATCGGCGTAACCGTTATACTGGCTGACTAATGCTCCGGATAAAGCAATTAAGGCATTGGAGATCATTAAACCGGCAATAATGGTGACATTCGAATTGACCCCGTTGGCTCTGATCATTTGATCATTGCTGCCGGTTGCAACGATACTGAAACCAAATTCCGTATTAAAAAACCAGATCAGTAAAAGTGTGATGATGACACAGACAATGATCCCTAAAAGGATCGCTGCATCCCGATCTCTTGCAAAACCTAGAAAATTGGCAATTTCCGTTAAGATCGTGTCATTCATATTTAATGGAATGTTGGCTTTTGACATGATCCGTAAATTAACCGAATAAAGTCCGGTCATAGACAATATACCAGCTAACAGACTGGGAATGCCTAGTTTAGTATGCAGAAAACCGGTAACAAATCCAGCCAGCGAACCGGCAATGGTAGCCATTAGTGTTGCAATGACCGGGTCGATATTATTGACAATAGCTGTTGCCGCCACTGCTCCGCCCAAAGCGAAAGAACTTTCACTAGTCAGATCCGAGATATTTAAGATTCGATAAGTAATATGGATGCCTATCGCTAAAATCGCCCAGAGCATTCCTTGTGATAAAGCTGATATAAGAATTGAATTCATGAGTCCTCCTGATTATTTGCCGACGTCCTCTCCTCTTTCGATAATGCTGTCAGGCAAGGTTAGGCCGATCTTCTCGGCAGTTTTTGAATTGTAGTAGACCGAAATGTCATCCTGCGTCGTAACGCTTAATTCGCCGATCGTTTTTTCGCCCTTAAGCAATGCGACGGCCATTTCACCGGTTTGGTAGCCGATCTTGTAGTAATCGACGCCCAGTGAAGCCAGACCGCCATTGGCGACGGCGTTGCTTTCGCCGCAGATTACCGGCAGCTTGTTTTCAGTGGCAAAGATATCGACACTGCCCATTGCGCTGGCAATATTATTGTCGGTCGGTACATATAAAGCGTCAATTAATCCTTTAAAAGAAGCTAATGTATCATTGATTACAGTTTTATCCGAAACGGTTTTGATCATAACTTCGATACCGGCCGCTTCACATACTTCCTTCATCTGTTCGGCCTGAATTTCCGAATTCGGTTCACTGGAGGTATAGATAATACCCAAAGTTTCGATATCCGGTACAATTTCTTGAATCAAAGCCAGCTGTTCATCAGCCGGGCAACCATCCGATACCCCGGTAATAAAACCTTCCGGACTTTCCAGATTTTCAACCAATCCCGCTTCTTTAAAATCGGTGATGGCGGTAGCTAAGATCGGTGTATCAATATTAGCTTTAAGCAAAGCTAATGCCGGATTAGTGGCGATCGCTAAGATCAGATCATTATCGTTGCTGACCAGAGTATCGGCCATCATACCCAGAGTGGTCGGATCGCTTTCCGGATTTTCATAGTCGATCTCAAGGTTTTCTCCTTCGATGAAACCATTGTCGGCCAAAGCGTCGATAAAACCTTCCCGTGACTTATCCAGAGCATCGTGCGTCATTAACTGCAGGATACCGATCTTGACAGTTTTTTGATCGTTGGCTGAACAACCGCACAGCAGCAAAGCTACCAATAACAAAGTGATGATTTTTTTCATAATTTTACCCTTTTTTTCTAAAGAAATAAAAAAGTCGCCCCCTAAAGGACGACTTATCGCGTTACCACCTTTATTTACCTGAATATTACTATCCAAGCCTTAGAAACCAC
>CASFYR010000078.1 GCA_949298975.1 uncultured Bacillota bacterium
ACCTAAACGCCACAATTCTTCATTCAATTCATCCATAAAGGCCTTTACCCTCGGTTTTATTGAACCGAAATAGTGGTCGTCCAATTCCTGTCCTTTCGGGCAAGGAGCGCCAAACAGTGTGCGTCCTGTATATACCAGATCTTTCTGGCCTTATAGTAATCAAGATCAATCAGGAAATATTCCTGTTCAGGACCCACATTTATCCTGATACTTTTGACTTCATAATTACCAAATAACCGCAATATTCTGATCACCTGACGTTTTATTGATTGCATGCTTCGAAGCAAGGGGGTCTTTTTATCTAAAGCCTGCCCACCATACGAACAAAACGCTGTGGGTACATATAAAACCTTATCTTTGATGAACGCCATAGAAGTAGGATCCCAAGCCGTATACCCTCTAGCCTCAAATGTTGAGCGAAGACCTCCGTTTGGAAAGCTGGAAGCATCCGATTCACTCTTGATAAGGTTTTTACCGTTAAAATTCATTATTATCTTATTGTCACTGATGTCAACAAAGCTTTCGTGCTTTTCTGCCGTTATTCCTGTCATAGGTTGAAACCAATGCGTATAATGAGTGGCTCCTTTCTCGATCGCCCACTGTTTCATGGCACTGGCTACAGCATTGGCAATTTTAATATTCAGTTTTTCCCCATTATCTATCGTTTTGCGCAATTCCCGGTATGTATCATCGGCTAATCTTTCCCTCATGATACTGTCGCTGAACACATCATCAGCAAATAAATCTTCAATAATCGATCTCATAAAACCTCTCCAAAAACAAAGAGTGCTTATCATCCGTAGAATCATGCACTCTTAAAATTATAAGTAGATTATATTTCTATTGAAAAAAATGTCAATATAAAATGAAAATATTTCTTAATATGAAAATATTTTCAATTATTGATATCTGCTGTCGTCATAATAGATATCGTTTGTTTCTCTTTCAAAGCTAAGATATCTTGTTCCCTGGAAAGTTAACTGTCCTTGATCGCCCTTGACCAAAAGACCGTATTCATCGCCGCGCACTCTGAACTCCATTCTGTCGCCGCTTTCGACTTCGAACGAAACATAATATAAAGTTATCGATGAACCGACATGGTTTACACCGCCGCTTCGATGGCGATAGTTCTCGCGCTTATCAATTACCGTTGCATAAACAGTAAGAACAGGCGAATGATTATTTTTGTTCCAAGTAAAAAGTTCCTTTAAAATAGTGATCATAACAATAGCAAATATTGAAACGAACATGATCATGAACAGGATGTAAAAAGTACCGCCGCTAAAGAAAAAATCCATATTTTTATCCTTTCCTTTTCTAATTTAATAATAAAATGAATAAAATAAAATGTATATATAAAACAGCGAAATTCTACGATGATATAATTTCTTTACACATTTCATATTGTTCGGCAATTTTGCTAAAACCGATCATTTCTAAAATGCCGATCAACTGATGATATTCAACCCCGATATTTTTAACGATCATACCGGGATATTTACTGACCAGCGTTGTCAGGATACCGATCATGATATCCTGATCATCATATCCCATCCTGACAATATGACCCTTATTTTTATCAAATACACAATAGTTAAAGCCTCTTGTATCATCATATATAGTTTGATATAAATCCGGGTTTTGCATCAAAACAGAATCAGAGTGTTCAAACGACGGTCTGACATTTATTTTCGGGCATTTATACAAAATATCTGAATGATCGAGGCCGATCATCTTGAAAGTTCTGTCGATGTCTCTGCAATTTTTATCAGCGGCATAGACTGCCATTTTTCGCGTGATCTTAAATCCTTTTTTCTTATATATTCTGATAGCATCTTTATTTTCGCAAAGTACTTCAAGATAATAACGATCAATAGAACGTTCGCGAATTTTTTTGACAGCATAGGCAAACAATCCAGAAAAAACATGCTGATTTCGGTAAGAAGGCACGACCGCTGTACCGACATCGAATACAGCGTTTTTCCCATCGTATTCTGCATGCGAATTGAAAATAAACCCAATCATATCGTTATCTTCAAAAGCGCCAAAAGACAACGATCTATCGACATTGTCTTTTTGAAACAAGCCATCAATAGTTTGAGCATTCATCTCCATCCTGATAGGGTAATCAGCGAAAGCTTCATTAAAACATTCAGCAATTACCGTCGAAGAAACATCCTGCAGATCCTTGTAAATTTTCATCTGTCTTATCCTATTCTCTATAGTTAATTATATAATATTTATCAATAATATTTTACCCGACCGAATTATTCTGATGTCAATGACCAGCGATAATGTCCCAAAAAAATTAAACATTAGCCGGACATTTTCCCTGAACATTCACGCATACTGATGTGCTTCGT
This sequence comes from uncultured Bacillota bacterium, assembly GCA_949298975.1. Lineage (GTDB taxonomy): Bacteria > Bacillota_I > Bacilli_A > Erysipelotrichales > Erysipelotrichaceae > JAHHTG01. The sequence continues at coordinate 2,364 of CASFYR010000078.1, forward strand.
GGGCTTTCCTTCGATGAGTGGAAAA
>CASFYR010000079.1 GCA_949298975.1 uncultured Bacillota bacterium
CAGTTTATCATGAAAATCTTTCAATAAGTCCTTTAAATAAGGCTGATATGAGGGTGGTATGATCTATATATTAACTTTTAAGGCATGATGAAAAGATCATTAGATGATAATGTTAGGTCAGGTGATCATTTTTTATCAGATTTCTAAGTTAAGCTTAAGCAGTTCTTTATCAAATAATTCTGATGAACTCTTGTCTTGAAAGAGTTTTCGCGGGTAACGGTTGATCCAATCGGCGATCCTGTCCATATCTTTTTGATTCTTGTCTTTAAATGATCTGCCTTTGGGGATATGTCTTCTGATCAGTTTATTATTGTTTTCGTTGCTTCCTCTTTCATAACTGGAATAAGGATGGGCATAATATAATTCGATCCTTTTTTCCTTATCTTTGATATTTGATCTTTCAAGAAGGTCGGTCATGAGAAATTCTCTGCCGTTATCTGAAGTAAAGCTCTTGAATATCTTTTTAAAATTATCTAATCCGAATTTAGCCTCCAGCTGATCAATGATCTTTGATACCGATCGGCTCGTCCGATCATCTAACTTAAAGATCAGCTCTTGTCTGGTCTTTCTTTCCGTCATGACAAAGATGCAGCACTTTTCATTTTTCCGGCCTATGACAGTATCGATCTTCCAATGTCCGAATTCACTTCTGTCATCGATATTTGGCCGATTATCGATTGTCTTTTTATCCTTTACTAAAGATGGATTGATTATTTTGATTTTTCGGCGTCTTTTCTTCTTTCTTCGATAAGGCAGCTCGCTCATCCGGATCGAACCAAATACTCCGCTGTTGATATAGTTATAGATCGTCCTTTCACATATCTTGGTTTTAAAATCGTTTTCCCTGATCGCCACAACTGCGGAATGAGGTGAATATTTATCGTTTACTATTTTTCTTTCGATGAAAGCGGCAAGCTCCGGGTTTTCGGTGATCTTCTTTTTGATGCCTTTGCATTTTAATAAAGCGGAATACCTGCCTTGAGCGATATTGCAAGAATACGACTTGAAATATTCATAGGTTCTGGGATCGATGCGGTAATACTCTCCTCTTTTAAGTTCCCGGTATATCGTTGAAATATGAACTCTCATTATCTTGGCGATATCCGGTATCTTGCAATGCTCGATCGTATATAATCTTTCGATTCTTGCCCGGTCGATAGCACCGAGATGTTTGAAATATCTCACGAACAATCCTCCCTTTAAATAAGTTTAGATGTACTCTCATTCTATCAAAAATACATCAGTTTTTTTAAGGTAGGCAAGTTTGCCTACCCTACTCATTAGCAATATCATTGTTGTGTGTTTTATCTTCATTAAGACCCACATACTGTTTATACAATTCACTCAATTTATCATTTGCCGTTGAGTTCTTTTTGAGCATATCTTCCATCTTTTGCAGTTCGATTTCTTTCTTCATTTGGTCGATGAGTTTCGCTTTTTGTACTAACATCTTCCGCTTTTCAAGGAACGGTTTGATGTCAAGGGTCAAGATACATTCGACATAATTGTTATCATCGGTTAAAGCACTTAATTCATCAATTGCCTTGCTGACCTTAACGATAAACGGTTCATTATCATAATCGAGCAGTATCATATAATCATTGACTTCAATCTTCTTGTCAGATTTAACATAGTAGCAATCATCATTCATCGTATCAATTGTTTTGTAATAGTAATTTGTTTTCATTTATTTTTACCTCTTTCTATCTTCCTAATACTTCATCAATCTGTTTGTAAATCTCTAAACTGGCTTTATCGCTGAAATGGAATTTATCGCTTTCATATAACTTTCCTAATGCGTATCCGATATCATCAAGCGATATATCATCATCTTTACTGTTTATCCATAACACATAAGCGATCTTGGCCAGGTTCATGGCAACTTCCTCTTCGCATTCAATATCATCAATGATGTTCCAAGCGACACATAATGTCTTTAGATATGCGATGGCCTCATAAGGCAAGTTCGCTGATCCACCATTGATTTCTGCCTTAATCATTACTCGCTCCTTTCTATCTTGCCAACAATATGATTTTCACCTGCCTTTCTTTATTGCTTGACACAATCATTTCATAGCAAGCAATTTGCAAAAGGATCATGGCGAATACTACCTTGGACAATAGAAAATCAAGGTGGAGATCGAAGATACGACCTTGGATTTTATATTGCCAAGGTGGAGATGAGCGATCAAAAAAGCAAATTGCGTTATTTCGAGCATCATCAAGCGGCAAGCATCAGCGATACTCCGTAGGGCAATGCTTGATGAAGAGTGAGAAATATGCTATGAGAAGAAAGTGCCAAGCAACCATAAAAATCAAAAAAAGAAAAACCGGACTCATTTCCGGTAGATCTTGCACTGACCAAGCGGTGGCGATAGGGCTGGGTGTGGCAGCCGCTTGGGCAATTTAAAAGATAAGTATTATTGAATTTCGAGAAAAACTAACGACTTTAAGGTAAAAAGACTCCAAAATAATTTTTCTATTTTAAGTTTAATAGATAGAAAATTGGGATAGTTAATGCTATCCCAATAAGCCTCATTCGGCGTAAGTAATTATGCGGATTATCTCTCTAAGGTTTTCCTCCAATATACACCGTGCAACCATATATTTTCTTCTAAACTAATAAGGTATCACTATCGATAACTTCTAATTTTCGTTTATCACGAGCAAGAAAATAATTCTTTATCAATAATCAGGCGGTTCGCCAGAATCAACCCACTACAATCACTAGTTGTATGAAAAGTTACTGTAAGTGGTTGATTTTCCAGATATCCTTGGGGGAGTTCTTTCTGTCCCTGTTTCATGCCAACAACGATTGTTTTATTTATTATAATATCCCCCAACCGGTGAATCATCATTGCCGGTACTAAATATAGATAACAGATCTTCTCTGCTTTCAGGAATGGTGTTTATATCATCGTATGATGATATTTCATTTTGATATTCAAGAGTGATCGTGTCTTTGGTGCCGTTATAGTCGACAGTTATATTAAGCTGCTTGACCAGCTCATCGAACTCTTCATCGGTATAACCGGCCTCTTTTTGTTTGCCGTTATCGCAATTATCAAAAGTCAGATTGAAACAGTAAGCCTGAGCGTTACTGACAGCGGTTATTTTATCAAGTGGGAAGTTATCAAACATCGTGATATTGAAAAGATCATAGCTTGATAGCCAAGGGTAGGTATAAAAATACTTCTCCGCCTCTTCTGAAAGGCTGAATGTAAAACCGTTGATATCGATTTCCGTTATGCATTTTGGAGCGATGGCAACGACTATTTTATAAATGCTTTGATTAGAGCGGATCACTTTATCAAAAGATATGATCTTAGCCGAAAAGACCTTACCTTCACCATAAGACATAGTATCATCACTATAATAGTTTTTCATGCTTGCGGTCAAAGCCGGATCATTTTGATCGATAGGATGACAGGTATTGATGCTGCTGCAGCCAAACAAAGTCAATGATAATAGAATGAGTGCAAAAAAATGTATTAGTTTGCAGGTGTATAAGCTATTCCGAAACAATCCCAATAACCTCCCGTACTTTGTGCTTCTTTGGCCTTATTCATTATCCAAGCATTATCGTCATAGTGTGGCTTTTTCTCTCTAGAATCATAATTTGTTGGATTTTTAGAATAATTTGCATTTTTGACTGGTCCCTTTTCTAAAATCATTGGTTCACCATCTTTATTTTTATAAGATCCCCACGACCATCCAAATGATCTTCTTTCGCCTACTTGAGCGGTAGGAACCCATCCAGAAACGTTATGATATACACAACCTACTTTGTTCCTGAAATAATATTTGTTATATGTCTCTGCTTTAACATAGGTGCTGTCTTTGAAAGTATCATATAAGTAACCGAAGGCTTGACCTAAAACCCAACTCACAAGTTTTGATTTAGTCGGGACATATCCAATTGCTAAATCGGCTATGGATTTCAAAATTCCTGATCTATCTTTATATTTCAAATATCCGTCACTCCATGCATAATATTCAACAATCTTAGTCGATCCAGCAGCAACTCTGTTAATGCTTGAATTATATGAGTCCATTAACCGGGATTCCGGTTTGAGATATAATATCTTATCAATTTGAACATTAACATAGTTTTCTCCGTTAATTGTCGCGGTTTTGTTTACTAATTCTTTGTTTTCAGCAAAACTGAATATGTAATAGTTTTCATTTTCTTCAATACTTTCGATCTTCTGATTATATGTTTCCTCATTTATTTTGGTTACTTGATCTACCCATATTTTTCTAGCATCAAAATTCAAAGAACTTAGAGTTAAATTATTTCTCTCTAATGGCATCATTGGTTCATTTGTACTTTTAACAAAAGTATCGTAAGAATTTTCGCTATTAGAAATTTCATCTGCTGATATCGGCATCACTAAGCACAATAGGGCCATTAGAACAACAAATAACTTTTTTATATTTTTCATATTTTTCCTCTTTATTATTTTCTTAAAGTTGTTTATATTTTCGTATTTTATAGTTGGAAACGAATTGATATAAAAACCATAAGCATTACCAACTTCAATTTGTCAAAATAAAAAACTATCAAAATACCAGTGAAATATGATACCTATAAACAAAATCAAACATCACGACTTTTTATCTATTCTATTTCTAAGGCGCAGAAATATCAAAAATATTAACTGCGCCAAAAAACATGTCCGTTTTTATATCTTGATTGGTTCAAAACCATAAAAATACTAACTACCTTTCCTGACTCCATGTTATCAACAATCAGCCTATTTGTCAATTTTTTCACAAAATAACATTTATTTACACAACATATTACTAAGAATATATATTTTCGAATAATACCAGATCGGCATTAGAAATAACCAGAGTTACTGTTATTAAATATGGTAGTGGTTTCTATATGATAAAGTATGAAAATGAATATCGCAAAGGCGCAATAAGGATCAGGACAAATAAACTGTATCCTGATCAAAAGACAGCTGAAAGATATCTTGCTTATATGAAAAAAGAAGCTTACCATTACAATAAAAATAACG
>CASFYR010000080.1 GCA_949298975.1 uncultured Bacillota bacterium
AGCAGGGGACCATCCGGGAAATAGAGGATATCTATGGTTTAAGCCCACAAAAAATTGCCGATAAAATCAATGAATCCTTATTTCAATCCAACTAAGTGAGGATAAACAATAATTTAACTTCTATGATATAATTGGGACATGAAATACTTGATTAAATGTCCCAACTGTCAAAAAGAACTGGTATTGGAAGAGAACTTTTTCGGTCGATTCCGTTTGGTTATCAGTCACAATAAACAATGTCCCCATTGCAAAGTCAAATTGTTCAGACATTATAGTTCCAATTATTATGTGCTGTATTTGATCGTTCTTTTGGCGATATTGTTTTTTTTGTATTTTATGAGTATTTTTATTAAAATGCCGACTATATTCTGGCTTTTATTCATCATTGCCGCTGTTTTAGGACTCTATTTATTTTTCATACATTACTGTCAGGGAAACTTTTATCGCGATAGTACGATAGTTTGGCGTTTTAAAAAAGTTAACAGGGAACAGAAAGAGGTGAAAAAGGTGCCTGGTTTTATATACGATATTCCGACCAAAGTTTATTTCGGCCCGGATCAATTGGATAATTTAGCTGCTGAAATCAAAAAATACGGCCATAAGGTATTGCTTTGTTACGGCGGCGGGTCAATTAAGCGAAACGGTCTTTATGATCGGGTTTGTCTGCTTCTTAGCAATCATGATATCCCTTATGCCGAAGTAGCCAATATCGAACCTAATCCGCATGTTGAATCTGTACGACGCGGACGTGATGTTGCAAGAAGAGAGAATTGTGATTTGGTTCTGGCGGTTGGTGGTGGCAGTGTGATAGACTGTGCTAAATTTATAGCGGCAGCCTACTATTGGGATAAAGATCCTTGGGATATTTCGCTGGGAAAGGCCGAAGTTGTTTCCTGCCTGCCGATTATTACGATTTTAACTTTGGCGGCTACCGGATCGGAAATGAATGCGACCGGTGTTATTACCAACGAAGAAAACCACCAAAAAATCGGCGCTTCTTATCCCCTGATGTTTCCGAAAGTATCATTTTTGGATCCGACCCTAACTTATAGTGTCAATAAATATCAAACGTCTTGCGGCAGTGCCGATATTTTCTTTCATGTCTTAGAAGTATATTTTAATCCGCGCGAAAGCATGTTTTTGCTGGACAGCATGATGGAAGGAATTATGAAAACGGTTGTCAAATATTCTAAGATCGCTTTGGCCAAACCGGATGATTATGAAGCGCGGGCTAATCTGATGTGGTCTTCAAGCTGGGCGATCAACGGTCTGATCAAAGAGTATCAGACACATCGCTGGTCGGCTCATGCCATGGAGCATCCGCTTTCCGCCTACTATGATCTCACCCATGGTTTGGGATTGGCGATAATTGTTCCTAAATGGCTGCAATATGCCTTACGGCAGGAAAACTGTGAGCGATACTGTGCTTTTGGCCATAATGTATTTGATCTGCCTTACGAAGATGACCGAATGGCGATGGCTCATAAGGCTTTGGATGCTTTAAAAAAATATCTTTACGAAGAACTTGAACTTAACCGTTCATTTACGGAATGCGGCATTGATGATACTTATTTTGTCAAAATGGCCAACGACGCCTGTAAGGGAAAGGCAATCGATGGCTTTGTACCATTAAATATTGACGATGTGGTTGAAATATATAAGCTCTGTCTTTAATCTATGTATTTATTGGATGTCTATGTAACAAATGCTTCTTTAAATATTGACCGGCCTTTCACTTATTATTCATTGACTGAAGTGAAAGCTTTTTGTCGTGTGAATATTAGTTTTAATCATCGTAAAACTCTTGGTTTTGTCAGCAGGTCAACCTATAGCACCCAAGATATAAATGAACTTTCCACGATATATCCCTATAAGATTGCCGCAATAATCAATGTTATTGACGAAGAGCCGATCATGGACGAAAAGATGTTCGCTTTAGCAAAATGGCTGGCTAAAGTGACAATTTCTCCCTTTATCAGCTGTCTTAATATCATGCTGCCGAAAACCCTTAAAACCAGTACAGCCTTTATTAAAAGCAAGATGGTAACCAGGGTCAGAAAAGTATTGCCGGAAGATATCAAACTCACCAAGCGGCAAAAAGAGGTTTATGATCTGATTACAGATGATATGCTTTTACGCGACGTAAATCAAATATCCCCGACTATAAGCCGCAAATTAAGGGAAAGGGGAGCCATTACAACTTATGAGGATGAATATCGCTCTTTGGAAAAAGCAAGGACCAAAAAAGAATTCATTGAGTTAAATACTGAACAGAAACAAGCCTTTAAAGGAATCATTGCTTCTCAGAAGACCGTTAATCTTCTCTATGGAGTTACCGGCAGCGGGAAAACGGAGGTTTATCTCCATTTGGCTAAAGATATGTTAAGCAAGGGTAAGCAGGTTTTGATCTTGGTACCGGAAATTGCTTTGACACCGCAAATGATTCAAAGAGTTAAAGAACGCTTTGATAATGTTGCAATCTATCATTCATATCTGAGCGATCAAAAGAAACATGAAGAATATCAAAGAGTTTTAAAACGGGAAGCAGATATTGTGGTCGGTACCCGTTCGGCCGTTTTTTTGCCTTTTTGCGATCTGGGGATGATTATTATCGATGAAGAACATGATCATTCTTACAAACAGGATAACGTGCCGTGTTACAACGCTAAAATGGTGGCTTATAAACGAGCTAAAGATTGCGGGGCAAAAGTGTTGCTGGCCAGCGCCACCCCATCGCTTGACGTCTATACCAGAGCCATCAAAGGCGATTACGGTTTTTTCAAACTTACTAAAAGGGTCAATGAACAAATGCCGGATATCAGGATCATCGATCTGGATCAAGCAGTCAAAAAAGGCTCTGACCATATTATTTCCGATGAACTTAACAAGCGAATAGGTGAAGTATTAGACCAAGGAAAACAGGTCATCATTTTAATAAACCGCAAAGCCTATGCGACAATCATTCGCTGTGCTGAATGCAACAGTGTTTTGCAGTGTGAAGACTGTGATGTTGCATTGAGTTATCACAACGATACCAACACCTTAAAATGCAATGTATGCGGCAGGACTTATTCACTGCCTGAGCGCTGCCCTAATTGTCATTCTACCGCCTTGCTTCGTTATGGCTTTGGCACAAAACGGGTGGTGGAGACCCTGGCCGAAGCTTTTCCTGCAGCCAGGATCGGTCGTTTGGATGCAGACAACACCAAAGGTCAGGACAGTCATGAAATGATCCTTAAACAGTTTGCCGAACATCAGTATGATATTTTGGTCGGCACGCAAATGCTGGCAAAGGGTCTGGATTTTGAAGATGTAGTTCTGGTAGGTATCTTAAATGCCGACAGCGGTCTTATGCATACCGATTACAATTCCAGCGAAACAACTTTTGATCTTCTGATGCAGGCTGCCGGCCGCAGCGGCAGGGCGAAACATCAGGGTCAAGTGATAATTCAGGCCTTTAATCCGGAACATTATGTCTTAAAAGCGGTAGCTTCTCAAAGCTATGAATCATTTTATAAAACCGAGATGAATTATCGCTTTAAAGCCAATTATCCTCCTTACATTCATCTGATTGCCATATATATCAGCGATCTGAACCTGAATCGGTTAAATCGTTCTTTGGCTTTACTGAATCAATTAGTCTGCCGTCAGTCTTTATCGGCTTATGATCCGATGATCTTAAGGAAACTCAATAAAAAGCATCGTGCCCGTATCCTGCTTAAAGCCAGGGATTTACCGCAAGCTTTGAATGCGCTGACCCGGGTCAGCGAACAATATCACCATAATAGTAATATTTCATCGCTTAAGATAGATGTTGATCCTTTATATTTGGAGTAATATATGCAAAGAGAATTAGCTTATCAAATTTTATGTTCATCCCTGATCGGGGGTCAATATGCCAATATTTTATTAAAAAACAGTCTCAAAAGTATTGAAATTAATCAAAGAGCTTTTATTACTGAACTGGTATATGGCGTATTGCGCAATTATCTGTTTTTGAATTATCAGTTTACCGCTTTTTTAAAAGGCAAAACCAAAGAGGAAGATAAGATCATATTAGCTATGGCCGCTTATGAGAAATATTTTCTCAAACATCCCGACTATGTGTATACCAACGAATATGTCAAGCTGGCCAAAAATCGGATTGCTAAAGGTTTTATCAACGCAGTCATCCGCAAATTACCCGCCGAGCTTCAATATGCTGATGCCGAATACATCAATTATTCTTTGCCTAAGTGGATCTATGACATGCTTAAAGCCCAGTATGATACCGCCTCCTTGCAGTATTATCTGTTGAACCTTAACCAGGAACCGGAATTATACTATCGCTTGAATCCGAAAAAATGCACTTTTGATAAACTCAAACTACCGTTTAGGGCTATCGATAACCGAATGTTTACTTCTGAGAATAACCTGATCAATTCCGATGAGTTCAGGCATGGATATTTTTATGTCCAGGACTATAACGGATCGTTTATTGTTGATTATTTGGATCTGCAAGCCGACGACCTTTTGCTGGATGCCTGCAGCGCCCCGGGATCAAAGCTTTTCAATGCCCTTGAAACCGTTATGCCGAAAAACGTATATGCTAATGACCTTTATGCACACCGCTTAAAATTAATTCAAGACAAAGCGACCATTTTGGGGTATGAAGGAATTAACTATCTCAATACGGATATCAGTATTCATGACAGTCGGTACGATAACTTTTTCGATAAGATCTTAATTGACGCTCCATGTTCCGGACTGGGAGTGATTAAACGGAAACCGGATCTCAAGTATCACATCCGCCCAGAAGACATCGACGACATCATGATCTTACAGTCGAAAATTCTTGATACGGCAGCTGCTTATTTGAAAAGTACCGGTATTTTAGTCTATTCGACATGTACGATCAATACCAAAGAAAACGGCAGAATGATCCAAAGTTTCATCCAAAAACACCCGGATTTTGAACTTCTATGTGATGAGATGCTGCAAAAGGAAACTAACAGTGATTATTTTTATGTGGCAAAACTTCTAAAACGACGCTAAATGGCATATAATTACAGATGATGAAAAAGATATACGATTACGGTTTAGATGACTTAAAGAACTATGTTCACGCCTTGGGATTGAAAGATTTCAAGGCCAGACAGATCTATAGTTGGCTATACAAGAAAAGGGTAGATGACTTCAATAAAATGACCGATCTCAGCCGCGACCTTATTGCACGGCTTGAATCTGAGTTTATGATCAATATCTTATGTCTGATAGAAAAGCAGACAGCCAGAGATCTTACTACGAAATTTTTATTTAAGATGACCGACGGAGCTTTGGTTGAAAGTGTTCTGATGGTTTTTGACTATGGTTACAGCGCTTGTATCTCTACTCAGGTCGGCTGCAATATGGGCTGTACTTTTTGTGCCAGCGGCTTGCTTAAAAAAGTGCGGGATCTATCGGCTGGCGAGATACTGGCACAGGTTTTGTATATTCAGAAATATTTGGATGAGCAAGGCGAACGTCTTGGCAATATCGTACTGATGGGAACCGGTGAACCTTTTGATAATTATGAGAATGTTATGAAAGCTTTGGCGATAATTAACGATCCGCACGGACTTGAGATCGGGGCTCGTCATATCTCAATTTCGACCTGTGGCGTCGCACCAATGATTTATCGTTTTGCCGACGAAAAGGTTCAATATAATTTAGCTATCTCATTGCATGCTCCCAACGATGAGCTTCGGTCAAAATTAATGCCGATCAACAAAGCTTATCCGCTTAAGGAATTGTTTAAAGCATTGGAATACTACGCCCTTGACAATAATCGCCGCATAACTTTTGAATACCTGCTTTTAAACGGTATTAATGATACTGTTGAATGTGCCGATCAATTGCAACAATTGTTAAAAGGTCTTAACGCTTATATCAATCTTATTCCTTATAACGAAGTTAAAGAAAAGAATTACCGAACCGCTAACGACCGCCAAGCTTTACTGTTTTACGATATGCTTAAAAAGCGGAATGTAGCAGTAACTTTGCGGCAAAAGAAGGGTGACGATATCGATGCGGCCTGCGGGCAGCTAAGAGCTAAATATGAAGCCGGAGAGTAAATATGGAGATTTGTGCACTAACTAATATCGGTTTGATCCGAAACAAAAATCAGGACAGCTATCTCACTGTCTATAATAATAATTATGACCTTTTAGTTTTGGTCTGTGATGGTATCGGCGGCAATAAAGCCGGTGAAGTTGCTTCCTATGAAATTGTAAAGTATTTTGAACGGGTATTTGGCAATCATAACGGTTTCAAGGATGATGAAGATGTCATTACTTATTTCAAATACCATGTGCGGGTAGCATCCAACCATGTTTATGATCTGTCATTGAAAAATGAGGATTATGAAGGGATGGGGACTACTATCAGCGGTCTTGTTGTTAGTTCTTTGGGCAATTTTGTAATCAATGCCGGTGATTCACGCGTTTACGGACTTTTTGACAGCACATTGTTGCCTTTAACCAAAGATCATACACTGGTTAATGAATTAATCGACCGGCATGTGATATCGGAAAAAGAAGCACTTACTCATCCTAAAAGACATTATTTGACCCGGTTTTTGGGAGTTTATGAAGGTCTTAGTGCCGATGTATACAAGATCATGGATCGCTATGAAACCTTTTTAGTTTGCTCAGACGGTTTACATGGCTATGTTGAAAAAGAGATAATGCTTAGGATATTAAATGATCCAGATACGGATCTGGCCGCAAAAGGTGATTATTTAATCAAAGCGGCTTTGGAAGCCGGAGGCTATGACAATATTACTTTAGTCCTTGTTAAAAAGGAGCTGCGTCATGAGGAATAATTTGATTTCAAACCGTTATCTTATTACCAGACACATCGGTAAGGGCGGTATGGCCGATGTTTATTTAGCTACTGATACTATCCTGAAAAGAGAAGTTGCAATCAAGATCCTGAAAGATGATCTTTCCAACGATAAGGTAGCATTGGAGCGCTTTCGTCGCGAAGCTAATGCTTCTACCTGTCTTTCCCACACCAATATTGTTGATGTATATGATGTCGGCGACGACAAGGATGATCACTATATCGTCATGGAATACATCAAAGGCCAAACGCTGAAACAATTGATCAAAAAAAGGGGTCCAATATATTATCCTGAAGCTGTTTCCATTATGAAACAGTTATGTGCCGCAATTATGGAAGCGCACCGCAACGGTATCATCCATCGTGATATCAAATCGCAAAATGTTCTGATCAAGGACGACGGAACTGCCAAAGTAGTGGATTTTGGGATTGCTTTGGCATCGAACGCCAATCAAATTACCGGTGAAGATTCGATCCTTGGCTCGGTTCATTACATGGCGCCTGAACATGTTAAAGGGGAAACGGCAACTATGCAAAGCGATATTTACTCGCTGGGTATTGTTTTTTTTGAACTGTTAACCGCCGATCTGCCGTTTAAGGGAGACAATGCCGTTCAGGTTGTAATGAATAGTACCAAAAATCCTTTGCCGGATGTTAAACTGTATGATAAAAGAATTCCCCAATCCGTTGTCAATATTGTCAAAAAGGCTACGGCTAAAAACCGTCATAATCGCTATGACAATGTTGCTGCCATGCTTAAAGACCTCAACGAATGCCTAAGTGACAAACATTCAGATGATAAACCGCTGGTTTTTGCCTATAGTGAAGATATTGCCAAAAATAAAGATAATGGCAAAAAGGAGCAACGTCACAGTAAACGGCCGGCAATAAGCAAAAAGAAAAAGAAGATGATTATTGGATTGAGCTGCGGGGGAATTGTTTTGACCGCAGTAATCTTCAGTTTGATTTATTTTTTGATGAGCATGCCTCGTTATGTGAACGTACCTGATATTACTAATCAAACGGTTATCGAGGCCTCTGAAACACTAAAGGACTATAACTTGCTTTTGGATCTATCGGATATTACCAGAGAAATGACTGATGATGTTGAATCCGGCAAAATTATTCGGGTTATCCCGGATATCGGAACACAGGTCGAAGAAAACACCACGATCAAAGTTGTGGTATCCGACGGAAAATATGCCGTGATGACCGACTATACCGGTCAAAACGTATCTGATGCCAAAGAAAAGATTTTAAGTGATTTTCCTTCTTTGAGCGTTGATATTATTGCCGTTGATAGTTCAGAACCATCGGGGATCGTGGTTAAACAGGAAGGATTGGCTGCTGGAGATAAGTTTGATCCGAAACGATCGGAAAAAGTAACCCTATATTACAGCCGTTATACGACGGTCATCATTCCTTATGGCATCATAGGTAATTCCATCGATGGCGCCAAAGCTATTTTGGATGATATGAATCTGGAATACGAACTGGTATTGTTTGATCCAAACGGTGATCAGCAGTTGGCAAGCAATCAATTAGTGGCAGATACGATTGTAGCGGTAAATCCGAAAGAAGGATCGTCATATACTCCAAACAGTAGCTCCAAGATCACTTTGATTTATATCGATCAGAATACAATCGATTTGATCAGAAAGGATCATTCTGATGAATGAAGCCGTTATAATAAGTATCATTTCCAAAATTTACCTGATCAAAAATACTGAGGGCGAAGTGTTATCGGCTGTACCAGCAGGTAGAATGCGTTTAGATACTAAACCGGTAGTCGGAGATCTGGTTGAATATGAGCGTTATGATAAACAGTACGTTATCAAAGAGATCAAAAAAAGACGCAATTATCTGATCAGGCCAAATATAGCCAATGTTGATAACGCGGTCATTGTGATGTCGCTCAAAGAGCCGGATTTTTCCTATGATCTGGTCAATCGATTAATATTTTTGATCGAATATGCCGATATCGAGCCGGTAATTCTAATATCCAAAAGCGATCTTGGTTCACCTGATGACGTCGTAACGATCAGAAAATATTATCAGGACATGGGGTATAAATGCGATGTCATAGATGATAATTTTAATGCTTACGATCTTTTCCAACGACGGATATCGGTTTTATGCGGCCAAAGCGGCGTGGGTAAATCAACCCTGTTAAATCGTTTGATTCCGGGTCTGAATCTGCGTACCGATCAGATTTCCAAGGCTTTAAACCGAGGTAAACATACGACGCGTCATACGGAACTGTTTGCTGTATATGACGGATATATTGCCGATACTCCCGGTTTTTCATCCTTGGATGTAACCCATATCGATCCGACGGCTTTAGCAGGCCACATCAAAGCTTTTTTACCGTATATTGCTCAATGTCAGTTTAATGATTGTCAACATTTAAACGAGCCCAACTGTCAAATCAAAAATGCGGTTGCTACCGGCAGGATCCCGCTCTCGTTTTATAATGTATATGCCGATATAATGAATTTTATCAAGACGGGCAATTATTTCGGTAATCGTCATCGTACTTTAAAGTAAGGAGGAAAAATGTTAGTAGCAACTTCTTTATTAGCGTGTAATTTTACTAAACTTGCTGAACAGATCAATACAATTGAAAAACATTCGGACTGGCTGCATTTCGATGTCATGGACGGTAATTTTGTGCCGAACATATCTTTTGGATCGCAGATTCTGAAGGATATCGCGGAAGATTTTGATCTTTTTATGGATGTTCATTTAATGGTCAAAGATCCGGCTTTCTTTTGCGAGTCTTTTTATCAATCCGGCGCTGATCTGATTACATTCCATTATGAGGCAATGGACAGTATTCAAAGCTGTCGCACACTGATTGACAAGATCCACTCTTTGGGCATTAAGGCTGGAATCTCGATTAAACCGGCAACCGATCCGGCAGTTTTGGATCAGCTTCTGGAATCACTGGATCTCGTCTTGGTAATGAGCGTTGAACCGGGTTTTGGCGGCCAGGGATTTATCAGGGAATCACTTGCCAAGATCAAGACGCTGGCCTTAAGAAAAGCGGCAAATAATTACCGCTATCTAATTGAGGTTGACGGAGGTGTAAACGATAAAAATGCGCATGAAATACTTTCAGCCGGAGCTGATGTTCTGGTGTCCGGCAGTTATATCATGAAAGGTGATGTTGAAGCGAACATTGCTAAACTGCGCAAATAAAAAACCTGCAGCAATGCAGGTTTTATACAGCTATTTACGCGTTTTTAGCTTGCGCTTTTAAAGTTTTTAAGGCGCGGGCAGAAATGCGAACCTTTTTAGGTTTTCCATCAACCATAATTGTTACATTTTGTAGGTTAACATTCCATTTACGGCGTGTAGCACGAAGTGAATGTGAACGGTTGTTACCGGATAAGGCTTTCTTACCTGTAATTTCGCAAACTCTTGACATACCGTAAAACCCCCTTTCTATGTCATAATTTCGCTTAATTAATTTACCATAATAATACAAAAAATGCAACACCATATTTTTAAAAAATACTTTTAACATAATAGAAACATTTATGATAGAATAGTTATTGTATATAGGAGAAAATATGGCAAAAGAAATATATGGAGCGCTGGAAATTGCCGATCGGGAAATTCGTTTGATCATTGGGGAATATTATAACACGCGTTTTAATATCATCCGGGTGGAGCGGACTTATTGCGAAGGTATTTCTGAATTTGTCATTACCAATAAAGACAAAGTTAAGGAAGCCATAGATAAAGTTGTGAAAAAAGCTTCTAAAATTGTAGGCGCCGAAATCGAACGCCTATTACTTTTGATACCGGCGGTTAATTTTAAGCGTTATCCTTTAAAAGTAGCTGTCCGCACTCAAAGCGGCGTGGTCAATAAAGGCGATGTTGCCAATGCGATAGCTAAGGCAATGAATACCAGTGTTGACCGGAATATTTTGATCATCAATGCTGTCTGTGTCAAGTATACCTGTAACGGCATTACTTCACGAAGAATTCCCGAAAGGGAAGTAGCCGACGAGCTTATTGTTGATATTGACCTGCTTTGCGCTGATAAAAGCATTACTTTTGAATATGTGTCCATGCTGGAAGAGTTGGGTATTCAAATTATGGATATCTCTTTGGATATGTATGCCGTATGCAAAGAAGCCGCTTTATTTGAACAGACAGTCAATCAGAATATCATCTTACTGAAAGTTGATTATCAGACTACTTCTTTAGCTTTGATTTCTAAAGGTAAACTGGTAAATTGTGATATATTATACGATGGGTTGAATTATATTATCAACGTGGTAGGCAACAAATATCACTTGCCGTTTGGGGTAATTGATCGTCTGGTCAAGTACAATACCCATTTTGATCTCAATGATTCTTCCAATAATTCGATCTTTGCCTGGAAGAATAGCGAAGGAGAATCAAGGACCATTACCGAGCTGGAATTGTCATCGACGATTAAAAATGCTGTTGAGGAATATGTCAACAAAATAAAGGATGCCTGTGAACCAATCTTGGAGAGCGGCGATACCGCCATTGTTGTTGTCAACGAGGGAGCCAAGATGAATTCGCTGATCGATTTGATTCATGATAAGACTAATGTTTATATCAAAGCATATCATCCTGAGACCCTGGGAGCCAGGGACAGTTCGCTCACGGCGCTGTTAGGCTCAATATACGGTTTTCATGATTTAGTTAATATTAACGGTAATATCACCGCCAGCATTAATCTTTTGCAGTTTAATGAACTGGTAGATCATAAGACGACAGATACTGAGGGCGAGACCTTGACTACTCGCATCAAGAATTTGTTTGATTCAAGAAATAGAGGAGGAAAATTAGATGAGTGAATTAAAATACGATCAGATTGCGAAAATCAAGGTCTTTGGAATAGGCGGAGCAGGCTGTAACGCCGTTAACCGCATGGTTGACGAAGAGGTGCAGGGTGTGGAGTTTTTTGTGTGCAACACCGATGTTCAAAGTTTAAATCTGTCTAAATGCAAGAATAAGATCATTCTTGGCAAGGATACTACCAAAGGTTTAGGCGCAGGCAGTAATCCTGATGTCGGTAAAAAAGCGGCACAGGAATCGGAAGAAGAGATCAAGAAAGCGATCCAGGGGGCGGATATGGTCTTCATCGCTGCCGGTATGGGTGGCGGCACTGGAACCGGGGCAGCTCCGGTCTTCGCTAAAGTAGCTAAAGAATCAGGTGCTTTAACGGTGGGTATCGTTACTAAACCATTTGATTTTGAAGGCCGTAAACGTACCGATCAGGCCAATGTCGGTTTAGAAGCCCTCAAAGAATACATCGATTCACTGATTATTGTTTCTAATAATCAGCTGTTGAGCGTAACCGGCAAGATTTCTTTCCAGGATTCTTTCAGGGAAGCAGACAATATCTTAAGACAAGGGGTTCAGACGATCACCGATTTAATCGCTGTACCGGCTTTCATCAATCTGGATTTTGCCGATATCAGAACTGTCATGGAAGGACAGGGATCGGCATTGATCGGCATCGGTATGGCTCAGGGCGAGAATAAAGCTAAAGAAGCTGCTCAAAAGGCCATTCAGTCGCCATTGCTTGAAGCTCAGATTTCCGGTGCTAAAAATGCTATCGTCAATATTACCGGCGGTCCGGCTATTACCATCGCCGATTCAGCGGTAGCTGTCGATTATATCCGAGAAGCCGCCGGATCTGACCTTAATATTATTTACGGTGTTGCAATCAATGAGGCAATCGGTGAGAATATAATCGTTACGGTTATCGCTACCGGTTTTGATTTGCCAAAGACCAGAAGAACACAGCCGATATTAAATCAACCGACCGATAGTTCTTTTACTACCCGCACATCAGGCTACGAAGAAGTCGTGATCGATGAAAGCGAGGATACTGATATTCCGGTTTTCTTCCGTACCAGAAAATAAGTAATCATCCCTAAACGGGATGATTTTATCATTTATGAAGACGACAAAAATATATTCAATGCCTTTTGGTAAGATTTATCAATTATACAAGAATAAAATCACGCGCAGGCATATTGATCCAACCGAACTTGATGCTGCATTATCCTGGCTCACCGGTTATTCGGTACAGGATATTGCTGCTTATGCGGCTTTGGATATCGATCTTGAGCATTTTTTTTCTTAATGCACCCAAAATCAATCCCGATCGGTTTTTGATCAAAGGTAAAATTTGCGGCATCGATCCATTTACACTGGCAGATCCATTGCTGCAAACCATCCGTTATACCGATAAATTGGTTGACGAGCTTTCTAAAGGTAAAACTTTAGATGAGATCATCGTTTCCATTCACCGATAATCGCATAAGTCCTGTGTTCATCGATCGTCGCTTGATGATCGAGACGAAATTTGTATATTATTAAAAGTAATGATATAATGTTATACGTAATTTTTAATGGAGGATTAAATATGGGGGATATTCCGTTGCCCGAACACTCGTGTAGCTATCGATTAGAGAATCAAACAGAGGGGGACGAAAATGAATAATAATATCATTATTTTTATTCTGGTAATACTGGTTTTATTATCAGCTTTTTTCAGTTCCACCGAGACCGCTTTTTCCAGCGCCAATAAAATCAAACTGAAAAATATGGCTAATGATGGGGACAGACGTGCTAAAAAAACACTCGACATCATTGACAACTATTCGAAATTTTTAAGCACTATCTTGATCGGAAATAATATTGTTAATATTTTTGCATCATCGCTCGCCACTTTGCTTTTTGTCAAATTACTGGGCGAAGACCTCGGAGTTACTTGTTCCACGATCATCATGACGGTTATTATCCTGATATTCGGAGAAATATCGCCGAAATCAATCGCCAAAGAAACGCCGGAGCGTTTTGCGATGTCGGTTTGCAACATCATTTCTTTCCTGATGACGGTCTTGACTCCGGTCAACTGGATTTTTGATCAGTTAAAACGGATGCTGACTTTCTTTTTTCGGGTTGAAAACAACGATTCATACTCCAGTGACGAGTTTATTACAATTGTTGAAGAAGCTCATAATGAAGGCGGTATGGATGATCATGAAGCCAACCTTTTAACCAATGCGATCGAATTTAACGATCTTGAGGTCAAGGAAATTCTGACGCCGCGGGTTGACGTTGTGGCGGAAGATGTTGATGCTTCTTTAGAAGAGATCGAAAAACTGTATCGCGAGAGCGGTTACTCCCGTATCCCGATCTATGAAGATTCGATTGACAATATTATCGGGGTACTGCATGAAAAAGACTTTTATCGCATTTATTACACCAAAGCCAAGATTTCATTGCGCAAGATTCTTCAGCCGATCGTTTTTACTTCGCCGCAAGTAAAGATCAGCTATTTGCTGCGCCAGCTGCAGAACTCCAAATCGCACATGGCGATTGTTGTCGATGAGTATGGCGGTACTGCCGGTATTATTACTATGGAAGATATTTTGGAAGAACTGGTCGGAGAAATCTATGATGAACACGATGTCGTTGAGGAATTTTTCCGCAAGATTGACGATACTACTTTCTATGTCAAAGGGGATTGCGATATTGATGACATGTTCGATTATTTCAACATCGTCACCAAAGAAGATTATGACTTCAATACGGTTTCAGCCTGGGCGATACATAACTGTGACCGTATTCCTGATACCGGTGATGAATTTGATTTTGAGAACCTTCACATTACCGTGACAGAAGCTGACGAAAAGAAGGTCAATGAAATCAGGGTCGTTATCAATCCTGCAGTAAACGAAGATGATGACTGACGGTAATTAAAAAATGAAAATATCTTGCCAAAATATGAAAATATGATATTATATTTTCAGTGAGGTCCTTTAATTTAATCCCGAGAGATTAGAAAGGTGATATTGGATCATGCAAAACTGGACCAAGAGATTGGTCTTTTTTAAAGGAATCACTTAGAACAGGGGATTTTTTTCATGAGTGAAAAAGTAAAATTACTTCTTGACGTCAATGAGAAACCGTCTTTAGCTACGGGAGTATTATTGTCCTTTCAACACGTATTTGCAATGTTTGGTGCAACGATCCTGGTGCCGATTCTGACCGGTTATCCGGTTTCGGTAGCTTTGTTTGCTTCCGGTGTCGGTACCATTATTTATTGCATTGCCACTAAATTTAAGGTTCCGGTATATCTTGGTTCATCATTTGCCTACATTACGGCTACCACTTATGCCGTCAGCCAGATGGGCGGTGATTTCTCCGGAGCTCAGAGTGGATTGATCATGGTTGGCGTTATTTATTGTATCGTCGCTTTTATTATCAAGCTGATCGGTAAAAACTGGATCGACCGCTTACTACCGCCGATCGTCATTGGACCGATGATCATTGTGATCGGACTGGGTTTAGCTTCCAGCGCTGTATCTAACGCAGGTCTTGTAGCAGGTGGTGATATGAAGAATGTTATTGTTGCTTTATTTACTTTCCTATTTACTGCTGTTGTTTCAACTAAAGCCAAGGGTTTCTTTAAGATTATTCCTTTCTTATGTGGTATCGTTGCCGGATATGTTTTAGCTTGTATTCTGGGCATTGTCAATTTCGCACCAATACAAACAGTTATTGATTCGGGTCATTTGATTGGTTTGCCGGAATTTATCTTACCTTTCAGTACCGGTGGTGCATTTAAAGAATATACATTCAATCCGGCTCTCCCAGTTGCATTGGCCATCTTACCGGTATCTTTAGTAACGATCTCAGAACATATCGGTGACCATACTGTCTTATCGCGTATCTGCGGCCGTAATTTCTTAAAAGATCCGGGACTTGAACGGACTTTAGTTGGTGACGGTGTGGCAACGGCAGTTTCTGCATTGATCGGCGGTCCGGCCAATACTACTTATGGTGAAAATACCGGAGTTATCGGCATGACAAAGATTGCCTCAGTATATGTGACATTCGGCGCAGCCTGCATTGCGATTATCATATCGCTGTTCCCGATCGTTTCAGCTGTTATTGAAACAATTCCTAACGCTGTTTTAGGCGGAATGTCGATCTTGCTTTACGGGGTAATTGCTTCTAACGGTCTTAAGGTTTTGATCGATAATAAAGTTGATTTCGGGCTCCAGCGCAATCTGATCATCGCCAGTGCTATGCTCGTTATCGGCCTGGGCGGTGCTGTCTTCAGTTTTGGAGAAGTCGCTTCACTTTCCGGTACAGCCCTCAGTGCTCTGGTGGGCATCGTTCTCAATCTCATCTTGCCTAAAGCAAAATAACATTGATTAAAATTAATTTAACGATAAGACGCCCGTCTTATCGTTTTTATTGACGGTCTTTTTTGATATTGGCTATAATTATGATATGCAACAGTATTTTGTAGATGAAACGATCAAACCGGGCAGTCAAGTAAAACTGAATGATGAGGTCTTGCATCATATTAAGCATGTTTTGCGGAAAACTGACGGATACATTTTTCGGCTTGCCGATATCGATCATCAGGTTTATTTAGCGCAATTAAACGGCGATTATGCCTTAATTGTAGATCAAATCGGCAATGACAGTGAATTGCCGCTGCAGATAACTGCCATTATCGCTTTGATCAAGAACGATAACTTCGATCTGGTTTTGCAAAAACTAACGGAAATCGGGGTCAGCCGTATCGTGCCGTTAGTTACCAGACGAACGATGGTCAAGATTAAAGATGAAACAAAAAAACTGGTCCGCTGGCAAAAAATTGTTACTGAAGCCAGCGAACAGTGTCATCGCTGCATTATTCCGCAAGTTGAAAAGCCGATAACAGTAAATGATGTAAAAGCATATTTGAGCAAATACAATTATCTGGCTTATGAAAAATCAGATGCATTATATCTGCCTTACGAATCGGTAAGTGATTCGCTGACCTATATCATTGGGCCAGAGGGCGGATTTGACCGTGATGAGGTTCAAATTATTATCGATCAAGGATTTGAATGTATTTCTTTGGGCAAACGAATTCTAAGAGCCGAGACCGCTGCGATTTTTGTAGCGGCCAATTTAGCAGGAGCATGTGAGAGATGAAAACTTATGCCACTTTAATTTTGGGTTGTAAAGTGAATGATTATGAAGCCAGGTCTTTTAAAGAAGCGATGGATAAGGATTATCAGGAAGTAGACTTTAAAGAAAAAGCCGATATTTATGTAATCTTTTCCTGTTGTGTCACAAACACGGCGGAAGCGAAGACCCGCAAATTTATTCATCAGGCAAGGCGGAATCAGCCGGATGCCTATATCGTTGCTGTTGGCTGTTATGCTCAGACCAAAAGCGATGAAACCGTCTTTGAAACAGTTGATCTGGTTGTCGGATCAAAATACAAGAATCGACTAAAAGACTTCATCGACCAACGGGTGCGCGGGAAAATTATTGAAGATTTATCTGACGCCGCTTTTGAAGAACTCTATATTCACAAATACAAAGATCGTACCCGGGCCTTCCTTAAAATCCAGGATGGCTGTAACCAATACTGCAGTTATTGCATTATTCCATACGCCAGAGGGCATGAACGCTCTTTATCTCACAATAAAGTTATAGCTACAGCCAAGCAGTTGGCAGAAAACAGCAAAGAAATCGTATTGACTGGCATTCATACCGGTCGCTATAATGACGGTGAATATAATTTAGAGCGTTTATTGAACGATCTGCTTGCCATTGATAATTTATATCACATTCGGTTATCCTCAATAGAGATCACAGAAGTTACTGATGGCATCATTGATCTTTTGCACAATAAATGCAAACTGGCTCCCCATTTGCATATCCCGGTTCAATCACTCAGCAATAAAATCCTAAAAGAGATGAACCGTCCATATACTGCCGAGGAATATATTGCAAAAATAGAACAGATCAGAACAGCTGTTCCAAATATTGCCATTTCAACAGATTTGATCGTAGGCTTTCCGAGCGAAAGTGAGGATGATTTTATGCAAACTCTGACTAATCTTAAGAAGATTGGTTTCAGTTTCGTTCATGTTTTTCCATATTCCCGCAAACAAGGAACTAAAGCGGATATGATGACCGGGCACATTGATGAACAAAGTAAAAAACAGCGGGTCAAGAAGGTCATTGAAACCCAAAAGGAAATAACCGATAATCTGGCAAAACAATTTATTGAATCTGAGGTAAGGGTCTTGGTCGAAACAAACGATAAAGGATACAGCTATGGTCACAGCGATCAATACTGGCCGGTAAAGATAGAAGGGATGTTTCCATCACAAACCGTAGCTACAGTCAGGATCAAAACAGTAAGGGATGGTATTCTGATAGGAGAGGCGATCGATGAACTTAAATAAAATATTTGCAAAGGCACCGTCAATTGAAATCAAAGGATTGGCAATCGACTCCCGTCTTGATAATCCTGACGGCATTTTCTTCTGTATTCGCGGTTTAAAATACGATGGACATGATTTTGTTAAAGAAGCCATTAATCATGGTGCTAAAGTTATTGTCTACAGCGCTGATATCGATAAAAGCCTTAAGGCCGTCTATATTAAGGTTGATGATGTGGTAAAAGTATTGAATCAAACTTTGCGGATCTTCTATTGTGATCCCAGCAAACAGCTCGATTTGATCGGGGTAACCGGTACTTATGGCAAAACGACAACTTGTTCAATAGTGCGGCAGCTTTTTGAAAGCAAAGGCAGTTACGGCTACATCGGGACCTTAGGAACTTTTTTTGGCGATAAGTATTACAGCAATACTTTGACCACACCGTCCTACATTGAACTGAACGCTTATCTGAAACAAATGGTTGATGCGCAAATAAAAGGGGCTATTATCGAGACGACTTCAGTTGCGCTGGAACAAAAAAGAACCGATTCTTTGGAATTTAAAGTAGCGGTCTTTACTAACATTTATGGTGAAAATGTTGAATCCCATGGCACTATGCGTGATTACTTCGCTGCTAAAAAAAGACTTTTCGACAGCCTTTCAAGCAGTTCTTACGCCATTACAAACGCAGATAATGAATATGGCCGTCAGATCGTAGCCGATACCGTTGCAACAATTATCACTTACGGCATTGAAAACGAAGCGGATATCATGGCTTTTGATCTTAAATTCTCTCATAACGCCACCGCCTTTGTCCTAAAATGTTTTAATCACAATTATCTGATCAAAACTAATCTGATCGGCCGGTTTAATGTTTATAATCTTTTGGCAGCCATTGCCGTTTACTATGCTTATGGTTTCGATATTGCTGAAGTCATCCCGAAATTAAATAATATCCTGCCGATCAATGGCCGGATGTATCGGATTGACGTCGGTCAGAATTATAATGTAATTGTCGATTATGCCAGAACCGCCGTTTGTTTAAAAAGTGTCTATGAATACGCCACAGCAATTACTCCGATCAAAAATAAAATTATCAGCGTATTCGGCTCTGAGGGCGGAAGAGATGATCATAAACGAAAAATATTGGGCGAGATGGCTGACCAAAGCAGCGATTTAATAATCCTGACCGAAGATGATTATGGCAGTGAAGAACCAAACAGAATCAACGAAACAATCGCTAAATATATTCAAAGAAAGACCTTTATCAATATTCTGGATCGCGAAACAGCTATTATGACGGCAGTTGACCTGATGAACAGCGGCGATACTTTGCTGATTCTGGGTAAAGGTGATGAAAACTACATGATACGTTCTTTTGGCAAAGAGAGTTATTCCGGCGATGCCAATCTGGCAAGAAACCGTATTAAAGAAAGATTGAAGGAGGAAAATGATGAAATTAGCTAAATACATCGATCACACATTGCTTAAAGCCGATGCTACCAAGGAGCAGATTATCAAATTATGTAATGAAGCAATTGAATATGACTTTATGTCGGTATGCATCAATCCGTCATATATCACACTGGCAAAAGAGTGTTTAAAGGGATCGGACGTCAAGGTATGCACAGTCATCGGATTTCCCTTGGGACAGATGACGACGGCGGCAAAAGTTTTCGAAACTAAAGACGCCATTGAAAACGGTGCTGATGAGATTGATATGGTCATAAATATCGCCCGACTTAAAGACGGCGATCTGACTTATGTAACTGAAGAGATCGCCCAGATCAAAAAAGCCTGTCAGGATAAGATCCTGAAAGTCATAATCGAGACCTGCTTGCTGACGGATGAGGAAAAAAGACGGGCGTGCGAATGCATAATCAATGCCCATGCCGATTTTGTTAAGACTTCAACCGGTTTCAGCACTGCCGGAGCTACTTTTCACGATGTAGCGCTGTTAAAAGAAGCGGTTAGCGATCGTTGCTTGATCAAGGCGG
This sequence comes from uncultured Bacillota bacterium, assembly GCA_949298975.1. Lineage (GTDB taxonomy): Bacteria > Bacillota_I > Bacilli_A > Erysipelotrichales > Erysipelotrichaceae > JAHHTG01. Next base: position 20,103 of record CASFYR010000080.1, read on the forward strand.
CCGGAGGAGTTAAAACACACGAAGATTTCTTAGAAATGATCAGACTGGGAGCCGATCGGATCGGCACTTCTTCAGGAGTCAAACTTTTGGGTTAAATTATTGATTAAATATTGCTTAAGTGAAATATTATGATATAATTGAGTGGATAAAAAGGGGGTGTGAACATGGCAAAGGTTGTTGTTAAGGAAAACGAAGCGTTAGATGATGCTTTACGTCGCTTTAAAAGACAAGTTTCTCGTAATGGAACCCTCCTTGAGGCTCGCAAGCGTGAATACTATGTTAAACCTGGTGTTCGTCGTAAACTGAAGTCGGAAGCTGCAAGAAAAGCTAGAAGAGGCAAATAATAGTAAAGCATCTGCTTTACTATTTTTATTTGATCGAGGTAAGAATGAATTATAAGAAAATCGAAATAAACAATTTAGATACCGACCGCCTGCAATTGTTATGCGGGATAAATGATGACAATATCAAATTTATCGAAGAAGAAACAACGGTTAAACTCATGATTAAAAACGGTGAGATTTTTTCGATCGATGCCGATGTTAAACAGCATGTCTTCATCAGTAATCTTTTTGCTTCTTTATGCATTTTAATCGATAACCAGGAAGTTCTTGACCGCAATGCGATTAAAAACGCAATTAATAATCTCAACGAGCATAATCAAGTCGATTTATCTAAAATTATTGCCTATAAACGTAATAATCAGCCCATCAGAGCAAAAACTTACGGTCAATACCAGTTGATCGAGGCCATCAAAAACAATGATGTAGTCTTTGCTGCCGGGCCGGCTGGCACCGGCAAAACCTACCTGGCAGTCGTTATGGCGATTTTAGCCTTAAAAAACGGAACAGTGAAGAAAATCGTTTTGACAAGACCTGCTGTCGAAGCCGGGGAATCTTTGGGTTTTTTGCCCGGTGATCTTAAAGAAAAGGTCGATCCATACCTCATGCCCTTATACGATTCATTAAATGAACTTCTGGGGGCGGAAAAGGTTGAGACCCTTTTAGAAAAGAAAGTTATTGAAATCATTCCTCTGGCATATATGCGCGGACGGACCTTAAATGATTCTTTTGTCATTCTGGACGAAGCCCAGAATACGACCAGCCAGCAAATGCTGATGTTTTTGACCCGATTGGGCTTAAACTCAAAAATGGTTATTACCGGCGATATGACTCAGACCGATCTCAACATTCACCGTTCCTCTTCAGGTTTAAAAGAAGCCTTTATTCTATTAAGAGGCGTCAAAGGTATTTGCCACATCAATTTAACCAACTGTGATATCGTCAGAAATCATTTAGTACAAGCCATCATTGAACGCTACGAAAAAAATAAAGCATAGGTCAAGCACCTATGCTTTATTTGATTATATCAAGATAAGAAGGGACTTTTAAGGAAATGGCTTTTTCGACCATTTTTATTTCCAGCTTATGGCTTTGGTAGTTTTCGCCGTCTGACTGAATGGACATTAAGTTATCACAAGTGACAATGATGTGTTTAGCTTTTAAGATAGTGAAATGCGAATCAGCGGTGTGTTTGCCCTGAAGGTATTTCCCCAGCAACAGATAGACTAATACAGGATGACATTTTTTAATTAAAATTACGTCGAAATAACCGTCATTCACACTGGCAAAAGGCGCCGGCAATGCACCGTTGCCATAGTAACGCCCGTTCATGATAGTTGCGATAAAATAGTCATCTTCAAAGTCTTTACCGTCAATCCGGATCTTGAGATGTTTAGTTTCCGGGAAGAGTACTTTATCAGCAATAGCTAAAGCATAAGCTGCTCCTTTATTTAAAAATGTTTTGCGAATCAATGAAGAAGCCATGAAATTGACATCAGCATCAAGACCAATGGAAGTGCAATTGATAAAACGCAGGCGGTCGCTTTGGCCTAAATCGATTTTTTTACATTCGGCCTTTATTGTATCAATAATGATTTTTTCACAATTATTAGTATCGTTACCGAGCAGTCGATAAAAATCATTCCCGCTGCCACAGGGGATAATGCCGAAAGGTATGGCTGGATCAAGACCGTTTATTACTTCCAATATCGTTCCATCTCCGCCAACGGCGTAGACCGTTACCTCATCTTCCGGTTTGTATTGTGCGGCAATTGCTTTGGCGTGCAAAGGGTATTGGGTAATATGAACCATATATTCCAATTTTAAATCCCGGGCGACTTTTTCAATGATTGTGACTGCTTTTAATCCCTTGCTTTTACCGGATATTTTATTGACAATAAAAATATGTTTCATATCTGACCTCGCAGTAAATGTTCTTGCTTATCTAAAAAAATCTCATGATAGATCGAATCGTTGCGGATATCATAAAGCATATTGGCCCAAGCGGCCCAAAGAAGGTTTTGGCTGGCTTCAACGATGCTTAGTTGCTGCAATAGATCTTTCCCGGGATTGAATCCGAAATAAGTCAAATATATCCGTTTTCGTAACCGAGGATCGTCAATGCTGTTTTCGCTGATAAACGACATGATATCAAAAAGCGGGTGATTCATTCCGGCATATTCGAAATCAATCAGATAATCTTTGGAAGCGGTAAAAAGCAAGTTGCCCGCAACCAGATCATTATGACAAAAAGACAGTCTTTTATCTTGTGCATAAAAATCAAAAAGATTTTCAAACTTATCATAAGCCATCAGCGGTTTTTTGATATCCCGCTTATATGCTGTGTACATTTTATAGGGATCAAAATGATAATCGATCTTCAAATCATGCTGATGTACTTTCTTAATCAAAACAGCTGCCCGCTCGTATTTGTCTTGATCTTGGCAATCCTGGAAATTCACTGCTCCCTCGATCCATTTTGTCATTCTCAGCCTGGTGGACGGATCGTATAATACTTCTTCGGCATCAACATCCCAGGCCTTGATTGCTTCAAATATAACTTGTTCATCTGGATTGAAATGCTCGGCAATATCATTTTTCGGCACTCTTAAGGCGTATTTTTGGTTATCCAGATAAACTTCGTAGATATCGTTGGTCAAACCCAAGTTTGTTTTAATCATTAGTGGAGTCTTATGATATAATCTATAAAGATAAGAAGAAAGGTCCATGACAGTATTATACTATGAAAAAGATTTTATTAGCTTCTCAAAATAATCATAAATATGAGGAGTTTAAAGATATATTGCGAAATTTTAATGTGGAATTGCTTTCGCTTAATTATTTCGGTGATCATGATGATATTTATGAATACGGCCGGACTTTTGAAGAGAATGCATTGTTAAAAGCCAATTATTATGCCGCTAAATATCATTTGCCGACAATTGCCGATGACAGCGGTATTTCCATTGCCTACTTCGGTAATCTTCCAGGGGTTCATTCGGCCCGTTTTATGGATTTTCTCGATTACCAGCATAAAAATGATCTGATTATAGATATTATGAAAGAGATCCGCAATCGTCAGGCTCATTATACAGCCGTTATCGCTTTTGCCGATGAAAAAAGAAATCTGACTTTTGAAGGTCAACTGATGGGGAGAATTGCCTGTAAGGCTTCGGGCAGCAATGGTTTTGGCTATGATCCGATCTTCATTCCTGAGGGTTATGACCAGACGCTGGCTCAATTGTCCCCGCGCGAAAAGAATCGTATTTCCCATCGGGCTGCTGCCGCCAAGAAAATGGTAAGTTATTTTGATGAAAAAAGTATTTAGTTATCTGATCGCTGTTGCGATCATTATCATCACCCTGATCGGTACCGTCAATTATGTTTGTTTTGACCGCAATTTCTATTCTTATGAATTTAAAAAATTGAATATTTCCGCGTCTTCATCGATCGCTTTTGATGATTTGGTAAATTCGATGGACGTTTTGCTCGATTATCTGCGTGGCGATAGAAACGATATGATAGTATATGGTACGGTCGATAATGAATACCGGGAGATATTTAACCAGCGTGAGAAAGATCACATGGTAGATGTCAGGGATCTATACCATAACGCCAATCGGGTTATGATAACCGCTGCAATCACTTCAGCAGTCATTTTAGCCATTTCGTTGTTTAAACATTATGAAGATATTCTTTCTGCTATCTATCATGCATATCGTAATGTACTGTTGATACTGATGATTATTTTAGCTTCAATCGGCTTATTGTGCTGGCTTGATTTCAACAGCTTTTGGACACAGTTTCATTTATTATTTTTTCGTAACGATCTATGGTTGCTCAACCCAAAAACCGATCTTTTGATTCGTATGGTACCGGAAGCCTTTTTCTTGGATCTTGTCAGTGTGATTGCAATTATATTTGCTTTGATAAATATTATAATCTTTGTCGTCTTGAATTATATTAGAAGGAGAACTCTCAGACAATTATGATTAATGTTGTGTTATATGAGCCGGAAATTCCACAAAATACCGGCAACATAATGCGTACCTGTTCCGCTTTTGCTATGCATTTGCACCTGATCGAACCCTTAGGCTTCAGTCTTGATGAGAAACATCTGCGCCGGGCAGCCATGGACTATGTCGAATTTCTGAATTATACGGTTTATCCGGATTTTGCTGCCTTTATGGCCCAAAATCAGGGGCAGATGATCTTCTTTTCCCGTTACGGTCTTAAGAGTTTTGAAGAATGCCGCTTCAACAAAAATGAAAACATATATCTGTTATTTGGAAAAGAATCTACCGGGATCCCCAAAGAGATTCTTAAGCATCATTTAGATTCAACTTTCCGCTTCCCGATGGTTGAAAATGCCCGCAGTTTAAATCTGGCTAATTGTGTAGCTATCGGGGCCTACGAATGCAGGCGGCAGGTCGGCTTTGATCATCTGGCGAAAAATGAGGTGATCAAGGGAGCAGACTGGCTTTTGAGGTAGGTGGAAAAATGATTGGTGTATATGATTCAGGGCTTGGCGGATTGCTGGAATTGAATAAAATCAAACTCGATAATCCTCATACCGATATTTTGTATTTGGGCGATCAGGATCATGCGCCCTATGGCAATAAAACAAAGGCAGAAATAAGGCAAATCTTTGATCAGAATTTAACCTTTTTTCACAAATATCAAGTACGGCAGATCATTTTGGCCTGCAACACCTTGTGTTCGACGATTGATTTTGAAAATTATCCCAATTATAATCTTTTTGATTTGATTAAAGCTACGGCCGCCGGGATTGATTTGCCGCTTAACGCCGGAATACTGGTTTTTGCCACTCAAAGCACCATTAATGCCGGGCGTTATGAACAAGAGTTAGCTCAAAAAGGTTATCAGAATGTTAAAGGGGTAGCTTTGCCTAGACTGGCCGAAATGATCGAACGATTTGCAGAAAAAGAAGAAATCGAAAACTATCTTTTTTCACTGTTTCGAAAAATCGACTATCAGCCTGACGCTGTCATTCTTGGCTGTACTCACTATCCGATCGTCAAAGATCTATTCGCCTCATATTTTCAAGTACCGCTTTATGATTCGACTGATCTTGATTTTCGGATTGCAAAATCGCAAGAAGTGGGTAAAATATTTATAGCGATGCATAACAATGAACCGATACGGCGATTTATCCGACGGTATGTAAAAGAGGAGGTGGAGTTTATAGCTTATGAGCAAGAAAGTTCTTTTGGTATCAGATAATCATTTTAACCGAAGAATATTAAGTGAATTATCTATGAAATATGATGATATGGATTATTATCTGCATCTGGGAGACAGCGAGATGTACGCCGATGAGATCAAACCGTTTATTGCCGTAAGGGGAAATAACGATTTTGATCGCACTTTTCCTATCGACCGGCTTTTGGTCATCGATAATCATAAAATACTGATGACGCACGGCCACCGTTACATTTCCTTGTTATCACAAAATGACGGACTGCTGACTAAAGCCAAGGCGTCCGGAGCTGACATAGTCTTTTTTGGCCATACCCATCATTTTGCCGATTATCAAACTGAAGGCATCCGTTTTGTCAATCCCGGTTCGTGCAATCACAATCGTGATAATACCCCACCTTCATACGCAATTGTGGAATTTGGCGATGACGGTAAGGTTTTGGTTAAAAGATGCAATATTAAACTTTAAACTATTGTCTTTTTTAGATATCTGTGGTATCATAATCCAGTAATAAAAAGTATGTAGAAAGAAGAAGGCCACTTCTCACCTGATATCCGGCGGGATATGGGTATAATTGCTGCAAAAATGGTAATTATCTTAAGTGGGCTTTGTCTCGCTTTTTATTTTTATGGAGGTAACTATTATCACAAGAGGAAAACAACTAGATGATCTGGTTAATGAGAGCATCCGTTTTAAGGAAGTTCTGGTCATCGGATCAGATGGCGAACAGTTAGGAGTAATGATGCGCCGGGAAGCTCTAGATCGGGCTTATGACGAAAATCTTGACTTACTTTGTGTGGCACCGAATGCTCAACCACCGGTATGCAAGATCCTTGACTACGGTAAATACCGCTTCGAAGCTCAAAAAAAAGCTAAAGAAGCCAAAAAGAATCAGCATACAACTGAAGTCAAACCTTTGCGTTTATCACCGGTGATCGATGTTCATGATTTTGAAACCAAGCTAAAGCAGGCAACCAAATGGTTGCAAAGCGGGATGAAAGTAAAAATCGATATGCGTTTCCGCGGTCGGCTTATTACCCGTCAGGAAGTCGGAATGAAAATCATGAATGAATTTACCGGCAAATTAGCAGAATTTGCAAATATCGAAAAAAAACCTTCACTTGAAGGAAATACTATGTCTTGTGTTTTAGCGCCTAAAAAGAAATAGGAGGAAAGCAAATGCCAAAAATGAAAACTAAGAAGACTTTTGCGAAAAGAGTAAAAGTCACCGGTACTGGTAAGATTAAAAGACACCACGCTTATACATCTCACTTTGCCGCCAACAAGACCCACAAACAGAAGGTCCAGTTGAGAAAGTCTGCCATCATGGACAAGACAGATGTTAAACGTACAAAGGAATTATTACAAGGGTAGGAGGTGTAGATAGATGGCAAGAGTAAAAGGGTCAACTCCAACTAGAAACAGACGTAAGAGAGTTTTAAAATTAGCTAAGGGTTATTTTGGTTCCAAACATTTATTATACCGTACAGCTAACGAACAGGTAATGAGATCTTTAAGATACTCATATATCGACAGAAAACAGTTAAAGCGGGAAATGCGCAAATTATGGATCGCTCGTATCAATGCTGCAGCCCGAATGAATGGTTTGAGCTATTCCAAACTGATGCACGGCTTAAAGCTGGCTGATGTCAACATGAATCGTAAGATGCTTTCGGAGATCGCTATTCATGATGCCAACAGCTTCAAAACAATTTGTGATACTGCTAAGGAAGCATTAGATAAATAAGGAGTCTAACTCCTTGCTGGCTCGTTGGTGAAACGGTTAACACATCGCCCTCTCAAGGCGACATTCACGGGTTCAAATCCCGTACGAGTCACCATGCGTCCGTGACGAAATTGGTAAACGTGTCGGTCTCAGAAGCCGGCGTCTATTAGACTTAGGGGTTCAAGTCCCCTCGGGCGCACCAATTAAATTGTATTGCCTCATGGTGAATTACCATGAGGTTTTTATTGCTAAAAAGTATCTGATGATTTTGTCAAAATTGACGGTTCAGCAAAAAAATATTATCATAATAGGGCAAACGGCCAATAGAGCGTTTTGTCAGATAATACTAAGCAGGGAATGAAAAATATGAAAGAAATCAAACAATCTGAAATCAAAGATCAAATTATAAAGGAAATCGGCTATCGTCCTCAGACAGAAACGATTGCCGCTATTGCATTTGGGATAGTATTGCTCATTTTGCCATGGTGGCTTTTTAAGGTAATCGGCATCTTGTCATTGGCACTGGCGGCCGTATCGCTTTATTTTTTAAAAGACCATAAGGTAATTTCCATTGCCAAAGATGGTTTGTATATTTATCAAAACGAAGGAAATTGCGTTTTTCTGGATTATGAAGAAATTAGTGAATGGGGTTCGCGCAATACGGCTATCAATTCAGCACAGATCTATTTTATGCTTAAAAACGGCCAGGCAATCCAAACCGAAACCTATCAGACCGGCAAAGCCAATTATTATTTGCTCAAAGTCTTAAAAAACAAAGAAGCAAACGAGAAAGCCATAGCCTCCCGTTCGATAAAAAGGGAACCCTTTTATCGCCGCTGGTTTAAAAGGTGATATTGCTCTGAAATTTTTTCAGATTATTTTTTCCAATAGAAACTTTTTTCCATTTTAATATTTACATTTACAGAAAGATGTTCTAATATTTAGACATACAAATAAAATGCGTTGATATGAACCAGTACACGCGGTCAATTGCTTAAAGAGAGACTATGGATGGTGAAAAATAGTCAGAAATACCGTGTGGAATTCATCATTGAGTAGGGCACTGAAAAAGAAGTAGGATGCCACGATTAACACCCGTTAAAGTGTTGGACCATGTTGGTGGTTTCTAAGGCTTGGATAGTAATATTCAGGTAAATAAAGGTGGTAACG
>CASFYR010000081.1 GCA_949298975.1 uncultured Bacillota bacterium
TCCAAATGATTGAGACGCATATTTTCTTTGGCCCATTCAACCATGCCTTTGGCGGCGTCGACATGTACGACTTCGCTCGCCCCGGCTTTGCTGGCGGCCATGGTTGCCGCTCCCGTATAGGCGAAAAGATTGAGGATCTTGATATCCTGCCGGTCTGCCGTTTGAATTTTTTTGGCAATAAACTCCCAGTTAGCGGCCTGTTCCGGAAAAAGGCCGGTATGCTTGAAATTGGTCGGTGATACTTTAAAAATGAGATCGTTAAAACGGATCTTCCAGAAATCATCTATTTTTTTGACATATTCCCAATGACCGCCGCCTTTATGGGAGCGATGATAACAGGCGTCGTATTTTTCCCATTGTCCGATCACACTTTTCGGCCAGATGGCCATGGGATCGGGCCGCCTTAAAATAATGCCGTTCCATGATTCCAGTTTTTCACCATCTCCGGCATCCAGCAGACGGTATTCATTGAAATTAGTTGTCGTAATCATATACAAATTATACCACGCAATGTATAATTAACGTAGGTTGAACCGTCTTTTTATTTAAAAAGATCGTTCATTATTACCGAAAAATCAACACGATAAAGGAGAATGATCAGTGGTTGAATATAATAGTTTAAACGAAAGACAAAAAGAAGCTGTTCTTGTAGATGATAGACATGTCAGGGTCATTGCCGGCGCTGGTAGTGGGAAAACCAGGGTATTGACGATGCGGATCGCTTATCTTATTGCCGAGCGCCAAGTCTATCCGAACAGCATTCTGGCAATTACCTTTACCAATAAAGCCGCCAAGGAGATGAAAGACCGGATCGAAAAGATGATCACCACCGATGGTGGTTCGGTATGGATCTCAACGATCCATTCGTTGTGTATGCGGATCCTAAGGGAAGACATTATGGCTTTGGGTTATCCGCGTAATTTTTCGATCGTTGATCAAAATGATCAGAACCAGATTCTCAAGGAAGCATACCGGCAATATGACATCGATAAAAAAACTCTGCCTTATGGCGTTGTTTTAAACTATATCGCCAATAATAAATATGCTGATATCGACCCCCAACGGGCGCTGATGATGGCCGGCGGCAATCAGATCGAAGAAAGAAAAGCTAAAGCTTATGCCTATTATTGCGAGCGGCTAAGAAGTATTTACGGTCTGGATTTTGACGATCTGATCTTATGGACCGTCGAGCTTTTTAAAAAATATATTGATATCAAGACCAAGTGGGCAAAGCGTTTCCGTTATGTGATGGTCGATGAGTTTCAGGATATTGATAAATCCCAGTATGAACTGATCCGTCAGCTGTCCTTTTATCATGACAATCTTTATGTGGTCGGCGATCCCGATCAGACGATCTATACCTGGCGCGGCGCCGATGTCAATATCATTATCAATTTTGAGAAGGATTATCCCGATACCAGGACGATCATTCTCAACCAGAATTACCGCTCCACCAATAATATCCTAAACGGCGCCAACAGCGTTATCAAAAATAACCGGGCCCGGGTCGAAAAAGATTTGTTTGCCCAAAACGGCGATGGTGCCAAGATCATTCATAAGTCTTTGGACAATGATATTTTGGAAGCCTATTATGTCAAGAATACCATTCAGAAGATCCATGATGACGGCACTCCTTACTGTGATATTGCCGTCCTTTACCGCTCGAACTATCTATCGCGCAATATTGAAAAGGTCTTGGTCGAAAACGGTATTCCTTACGTTATTTACGGCGGTATCCGTTTCTATGAACGGGCGGAAGTCAAAGACATCCTGTCTTATCTGAAACTGATCACTTTAGGAGATGATCTCTCTTTTATCCGGATCATCAATACGCCCAAACGAGGGATCGGACAAAAGACGATCGAAAATATCCTGGATCTTGCCAAGGAGCATGGACTGACGATGTATCAGGTCATAAAGGAAGGATTATATGCCAAGAATAAAGATACTTTCACCGCTTTTGTCAAAATGATCGAACGCTTTAGGGAAAAGCTCCATGATAACGATTTGGAAAGCTTGCTTAAAGCTGTGCTGGACGATACCGGCTATCGCGATTATCTGACTAATGATAATGAATTTGAACGATTGGAAAATGTCAAGGCTTTGGTCGATGATATCAAGAATTATCAGGAAACTTTCCCTGACAGCAATCTTGATGAATATTTGCAGATGATATCACTATATACCGATAAAGACAGCGAAAATCTGACGAATGCAGTTAATCTGATGACGATCCATTCATCCAAGGGCCTGGAATTTGATACCGTCTTTGTGATCGGAATGTCGGAGAGTGTTTTCCCCAGCGACAAAAGTCTGGCCGACGGCCTGAAGGGGCTGGAAGAAGAAAGGCGGCTGGCCTATGTGGCCTATACCAGAGCCAAACGGTTATTATATTTGACTGAAAGCCATGATTTCAGCTTTGTCTTGTCTAAAATCAAAACTACTTCCCGTTTTATCGAAGAGATTGAAGACGATTATATCGATCATGCCGATCGTCACGAACAAATCATACCAACAATCAGAAACACCGAAGCGCAGTCCAGGGAAAAACCTGGCAAAACGGTAAAGTATCAAAAAGGCGACCGGGTGGTTCATACGGTTTTTAAAGAGGGGATCGTGGTCAAAGTGGACGGCAACTTTATCGATGTGGCTTTCGCATTCCCTCACGGCGTTAAAAAGATATTGGGTTCACACCCGTCGATCAAAAAAATGGAGGATCAATAAATGAAAAAAATAATACTGGTATTGTTGCTGATGTTTGGCTTATGCGCCTGTCAAAGCGAAACGCAAAAAGAGATCAATGCCTGCGGAGTGGGCGATGAAAACTGCACCGAAGAGAAAGAGGGTGCAGCAGCCAATCTGATTTGGGATAAGCTGACCCTTAAGGAGTCACTCGATCATCTGACGGATGAAAAGGTAATTCTGTTTTTCAGCTTTGATGACTGTCCTTATTGCAAAGAAGCACGGCCGATCTTGGAAGAGGTAGGCAAAGATGAAGCGGTTAAGATCTATTATGTCGATGTCAAGCGGGAAGAGAGAAGCGAGGATAATGCCGATTATCAGCAACTCTACGCTTATTTGGAGAAAGAATTGACCGAACAAAACTATGATAAAGTCTATATGCCAAGCGTTGCCTTTATTGAAAACGGCGAACTTATCGGACTTCATGTCGGAACAGTTGACGGTCATGAGCCGTCAAAGGCGGAGATGACCGACGAACAAAAGAGCGAACTTCGCTCCATTTACCAAAATTATTATGACGGTTTGAAATAACACCCTACTCTTTAATAATAACACATAAAAAAGAATAAAAAAAGACTGTTAAAAAATGATTAAACTGTTATATTAAAAGTGTAAAAGGATAGCGATATCCGCGGAGGTCAGAGTAAATGGAACCTACTTTAGATGCCGAGATCGCTAGCGGTCTCAATAATACAAGAGAATAGTTTTACTAGATAGTATGATTACTATCCAGATCATAACAGTATGATTATGTAAAGAATGTTCAGATCTGAATTGATAAGAAAGGGTTGTTAAAGAGATCTGACAGAAGATTATCAAGTAAAATTATCCCATACAGCGGTATGGGATTTTTATTTTGATCTTAATCTGTTATAATACTTAAGTATGGTCAGAAAATATTTATTACCTTTAGCTATCCTGCTGGTTCTTTCGGTAGGATTAAGATGGTTAGATCCGTTGCTGAACGGACAGATCGGTGAAGCGATCATTATTATCCTCAGGGCCTGTTTGCTCTTTATGTTTGGTTTATCATTAAATGTAGCTAAAAAAAGGCGCTATGAAACCTGGGTCCGCAAAGTAATCATCTCTTTTGTCTTTATTTTCTTTTTGGTCTGGGATCTTGGTTATATCATGATTCCGGAACTTAAGACCGCCTTTAATTATATCGGTCTTTACGGATATATCGTTTATCTGGTCTATATCTACTGCGGCTGGTCTTTCTTTGACTAGCCATAATAATAAACCGGTCAAATGACCGGTTTCAGACTGTTGACAAATAAGCTTCTTCATATAAATTTGAAGAGGCTTATTTTTATTTTTTATATTTTTATGTTTGATTATAAAAAA
>CASFYR010000082.1 GCA_949298975.1 uncultured Bacillota bacterium
GTCTCCCTAGTTAAATGGATATAACGAGCCCCTCCTAAGGGCTAGTTGAGGGTTCGATTCCCCCGGGGGACGCCATGAAAAAACACCGAGATAGCTGATAAATAAAGGCTAATTCTCGGTTTTTTATTTTGATGTCATTTTTATCAAAAATCATGCATTTTGAGAATTTTGGATGGCAAGCCCTATTTTTGCTTACAGGGTAACTAATACCTCGGGAAGTGATAGTTAGGGTGTAAGCGGGTGGCAAGAATTTTGGCGTTTTGCCACCCAAAATCACCTTTTTGCCACCCAACTATGTATAAAACATAAACAATTATCAATATACTATCGCTTATTCACAAGTGCTATTTCAGCTTCTTCTTTAGTTTTGTATAGTCTATTATTAGATACTCTGATACCGCCGCCATTTTCAAATCTTTGATTCAATGATATAAGCATATTTCTTTTTATCAGGCATGATCCAATTCTATCATTCAAAAGATATAGAAAAACAGTGTCAATTACAACACTGAATTGTCATAGATTTTTAGTAAGAGTTTTAATGTCTCTACCATTATATGGTCTTCCAATAACTTATAAATATTCTTAATATCTAACTTATCGTCTTTTTCTTTTTATTTTTCCGTTTTCCAAGTTTGGACAATATATCGGGGAGCTTGTGTTCAATATGCTGGTACTTGTGGGTGCAGTGAAGATGTCAGACCGGATCATCAGAGAAATGATGGGGTTATAGTATAAACTTAGAGTAAAAGTGTCTCAAGTTTAAACTATGATGTTCTCCGCGAACATAGATGAAAACATTAAGATGACTTTCATTGATCAAAAGTGGCAAAAGTGGCAAAAACAGTCAATGAGATGAAAATGAAGAATATTATGAGATCTTATCATAATAATAAAACTATGCTGTTGTATTTAGTGCTAAATTAAGCTACAATTATTACAGCAAAGGAGTTGAAAATGATGCCTAATATCAGACCTGTATCCGATCTAAGAAACTACACTGACGTCTTAAAAGATATTACAGTAGGCGAACCTGTTTTTCTCACTAAAAACGGCAGAGGACGCTATGCTGTCATTGACATGGAAGAGTATGAAAAAATCAGAGCTGCTTTAAAGCTGATGGGCGAGTTAGCTATTGGTGAAAAATCAGGTCAAGAGAACGGTTGGACCGATATCGACACCGTTGAAAGAATGATAGGAATTAAAAATGGTTAAGATCGTCTTCTCTAAGAAAGCGATAGATGACCTTGAAGGGATCAAATCTTATATCATCGATGAACTTCTGAATGAATCATCGGCAAACAAGATCGTTTCAAACATCATAGAAAAGATCCGCGTGTTAACAGATTTTCCCGAAATAGGAGCACCCCTTTCTTCGATCGTTGATATCGAGACTATTTATCGCTATTTGGTATGCGGCAGTTATATTGCGTTTTACCGTTATGAAAAAGATACGGTATTTATTATTCGCGTCCTCTATGCAAGACGTAATTTTGTGCGGATTCTGTTTGGAATTGCCGAGGAATAATTAAAGTAAATGTATTTAATTTAATCGTCATCAAAGGATAGCGATTTTTATTGAGAAAATCACAGTTTAAAGGGTTTTGGGTGGCAAGCCCTATTTTTGCTTGCAGGGTAACTAATACCTTGGGAAGTGATAGTTATGGTGTAAGCAGGTGGCAAGAATTTTGGCGTTTTGCCACTCAACTATATGTGGAATATGAATTATCATCAGAATACTATCGCTTATTCACAAGCACTGTTTTACCAATATATATTCATCAGTTTTTTCATGGGCGTATCAGTTGGAGCCGGAGTAGTCGTTGCCCGGCATTTTGGTGCCAAACGCTTTGAAAATATGCAGCAGGCCATCTATTCATCTTATGTCTTCACAATCATTGGCGGTTTGATCATGACTTTCGTCGGCGTATGGCTTTCCCCTGCTCTATTGTAATTAATGGGAGTACCGGAAGAAGTCATGGCTGAATCGATAACTTATCTGGAAATATATTTTTATGGAGTGGTCGGAGTAATGGTCTATAATATGGGGTCAGGAATATTGCGTGCTCTGGGCGATTCTAAAACTCCGCTATACTTTTTAATGATTGCGGCTGTGATAAATATCGTCCTTGATCTTATTTTCATTATCAATTTTCACATGGGAATTGCCGGAGCAGCCTGGGCAACTTTAATATCACAATGTTTCAGTGCCGTTCTTGTCGTTATTTTAATGATCAAGGGTAATGACATCTATAAACTTCGGCTCAAAGATTTTCGTCTGTATCCCGATACCTTTAAAGAAATCATTCGCTTCGGCTTACCCAGCGGCATTCAGAATGCTTTTGTATCTTTCTCCAATTTAGTCGTTCAAAGCAATATCAACGCTTTTGGCTTGATCGCAATGGCCGGGGCTGGCGCCTATACCAAGGTTGACGGCTTTGCCATTTTGCCGGTTCAGTCGTTTTCTTTAGCGATAACTACCTTTGTCGGTCAAAATATCGGTGCTGAAAAGTATTTCCGGATCCGCCAAGGATTTAAAAAAGCACTGATCATGAGCATGGGAGTATCGTTGGTAATATCAGTTATCCTGATTTTCGGTTCTTCGCTTATCTTAAGAGTTTTTTCCAGTGATGAAACGGTAATTTCTTACGGCGTCTTAATGGCTCACATGGTAGCGCCCGCTTACACTGTCTTAGCTGTCTCTCATATCGCTATTGGTTATTTAAGGGCAATGAATCAATCGACTTTAGCGATGCTGGTTACTTTTGCCTGCTGGTGTGGTATCAGAATGGCATGGATCCTCTCATTGACTCCGATTTTTAACCGGATCGAAATCGTATTTTTAGGATGGCCGGTTTCCTGGATCATATCCTCTTTGATTTTTGCCGTTTTAGTCTATCACGATTTCAAACATTTACCTATCAATGACGGATAAATCAATAAAATTATGTTCTAATAACAATAAAGGATCGCTGTACATTTTCGTGGCGATCCTTTATTTCTGTAGTTAATTTTTCATACTTATGAATGATATAAAATTATACTTAGCTATTTTTTCTGCTTCTTTAGCTGTAAAATCCATTTTGTCTAAAATGGCAAAATACCTATCATATATTTTGTCGCTTTCAACTGTTCTGCTATCTGGCCAATCAGTCGCAAACACTATTCTATCAACTGGAAATCTTCTCAATAATTCGTTCGTTTTTGTAATTCCCATCTTTTCGACAAAATAAGGTAAAATTGCCGATAAATCAACATATAAATCTCGTCCAAGCAAAAGATTATATTGAAAAGCTCCTAAATGTGCAATCATTAAACGCAAGCCGGGAAACTGACTAATAATTTTACAAATACGAGAAGATGAATCGGGATCATCAGTATTAGCAGGGTATGAATGAATAACAACAGGTATATTGTTTTTCATTGCATATTCAAATATTGGCATATTATATTCATCATCGACAGGAATACCGGTATTACAAGGATGGATTTTTATGCCGCTAAAATGGTATTTTTCTATCGCGATCCTTATTTCAACCAAATTATTTAGCGAAGTGCAGCGGCTGTCAATATCTGCAAATACATAAAAGCGATCAGGGTTGTCATTCTTTATTTTTAATAAATTCTTATGCACTGCCGCCAACGAAAAGGACATGGACATTAAATATGGATCATTAACCGGCATTATGGCCGCCTTTTCAATATTATTCTCTTCCATAATTCTTAAATAAGATTCAGCTTTTGCCTTTGACCACACATCATTAGAATCTTCGTTCGCATTATGGACTTCATCAGGAATGATATGAATATGACCATCAATTTTTGGGATGCTTTTCCAGTTCATAAATAACTCCTGCATTTTATTTCCAGTGATCTAAATCATCATCAGGGTAAGCATTAGACCAATGATACGGTTGCAATTCCCTCAACTCAACAAATTTAACAAGATCATCATCGGTTGTAACGGCAACGCGAACATCATCACCCCAATATCTAAGACGCTCTTGGCAAATGCCGCAAGGTGACAAAACCTTATATGGTGATTTCTCATCTTCCCGGACCAAACCCAAGCAATGAGTTACCTTTTCATTGAATTTGTGAGTTTCCAACATCGCTCCTGTTTCAATACATAATGAAGCCGAAGCATTTGCGGTTTCGTTACATACGCTGGTAAAATAATTACCATTTGCTGTATGCACTACATCGGCGCCACCCCAACCGCTGGGATATCTTTGTTCAATCAATTCAACTGCTTTTCGATACATTTCTTTTTCAATTTCATAATTCTTCATCCAAATAATCCTCCTTTTTTAAAAATCTGATTACATAAAGTAAAATAAATCACACTGCTATTCAGATAGAAAAAGATACCTTTTAACAACCGATCTTATCAGCAGCGAGATCATATCAAGATCAATTTCATCGGGTGCGAAAAAACGCAGTTCGCTCATCTCGCCGTCTCTATTAGCCACTTCACCATGATACTTATGACACAAATAGACGATTTCTATATTAGATACTTCATCACCATTAGGGTATATGTAGTGAGCTTCCGGGCCTGAATTGACGCAAAAGAATTTCAGTTCATCAGCGATAATACCCATTTCTTCAAACAGTTCCCGTTTAGCACAATCCTCTACTCTTTCGTCGATTTCAACGCTGCCGCCGGAGTATCCCTACATGCCATTATCGCTTCTTTTGCCCAAAAGCAATTCACCCCGATCGTTGACTACTATGATGCTGGCTGCACATTGAATCAGCGTTCTATGCCCTACGATCGACCTTAGATCCATAATGTATCCACTCATAATCATGATACCTCTTTCTAAACATTATCACGTTATAAAGATAAGACCATTTTAGCGCAAAACAGACATTTTTGCCATAATGCCTAAATAATTCCTGATGTCCTGATCAGATCTATGATATACTCTAAACAGGAGTTACTATGTATAGACCGATTTAAAAACGAGACAAAACATTAAACATCAGCATTTTTATATTTTTAAAGAGGTCTTATGAAAAAGAATATATTTATTATGTATGCCATCGCTCTGCTTCAGGGGATGGTCTTTTACGGACCCATCGCTACCCTTTACAGGCAAGCGCGTGGCATAACTGTTTTTGATATTACTTTTATTGAAAGTATTTCTTATCTTTTGTGTATTATCCTGGAAATCCCCTGGGGCATCATCGCCGATAAGATCGGTTATAAAAAAACAATGGTTTTCTGTTCAGGGCTTTATTTCGTTTCAAAGCTCATTTTCTGGCGGGCGGATAGTTTCGGTTGGTTTTTACTTGAAAGAGTGCTGTTAAGTGTCGTTTGTGCCGGCATATCCGGGGTTGATATCAGTATCCTTTATTTATCAGCCAAAAAGGATGAAAGCCAAAAAGTATTTGGCGTTTATAATGGACTGGGTACGGCAGGTCTTCTTTGTGGCGCTTTGACTTTTGCGGTTTTAATCAAAGATAATTATGATTTAGCTGCCCTGCTTACCGTACTGAGTTATGGTTTGGCTATGATCTTATCCTTGTTTTTGACTGAAGTAAAAAAATCAGAGCGATCGGTCTTGGCTTTTTCGGAATTTAATCATCTGCTCAAACAATTAATAAAAAACAAATGGATTTTGATCTTTTTACTGATGGTAGCGATCGTCACCCAGACCCACCAGACCGTAACTGTTTTTTTAAATCAGATTCAATATGAAAAATGCGGTATGTCGGCTTCACTCATCGGATATGTATATATCGTTGTGGTGGTGGGCGGTATTTTAGGAGTCTTTTCCCATCGGCTAACCAGAAAAATCGGTATCAATCATACCGGTTTAGTATTGATCACCATAATTATGATTGCCTGCCTTATTCTAAGTCTGACTGACAGCTCTGTCTTATCAGTTATCAGTATCCTGTTGATTCAAATCGGCCACGGTCTTTTTGCACCTTACCAAACGGAACTGCAGAATCAGCAGATCACAAGCAGCAATCGAGCAACTGTCCTTAGTATCAACGCCATGATCATCGATGCCATCTGTGCTTTTATGAGC
Organism: uncultured Bacillota bacterium; assembly: GCA_949298975.1. Taxonomy (GTDB): domain Bacteria; phylum Bacillota_I; class Bacilli_A; order Erysipelotrichales; family Erysipelotrichaceae; genus JAHHTG01. Next base: position 6,045 of record CASFYR010000082.1, read on the forward strand.
ATTATCTTTGGATTTTGGGCAAGTATCGATCTGGCGCTGGCTTTTGGTTTCGGTGCTATGGCGATGCTTATCAGCATCTTGGTTTTTGTTTTATGGTAAAGGCATCAGGATCTTGCTGCAGACTAAACTTATTATCAAAAAAGATCATCTTATTACGATGATCTTTTAATTACTCTTCCCAGTTGACATCCGTACCGATAAAGCCGTTTTGATCGATCACTTTCAGACGATTGGCATTGTTGTTTTCAAATGAAGGATCTTCACTGACGGCAACATAGATGTCTTTGATCTTGGTACCTTTGAATTCCGTGATGGCTACGGCATCAAATTCATCGCTGAAACCAAAATCATAGGTCATCTCGCTGTCAAAACAATCCTTTGGTCCGGATACCAGCGACAATTCGCAAGACTGATCGTTATATTCCAAATGAATATCATAGTACCCGTCTTTATCAATTTTGATAATGCCGATCTCGCTTGTTTCCTTGCTCCATTGATCATAAAGATACAAAGTCCACTCCTCTTCAAGATCAAGATACTTTCTTTGCTTATAACTGAAGTAGCGGTACATAAAACCGACCGCAAGAGCGATGATCAAAACCGTGATGATGGCAATAATAATTCCTTTTCGTTTTGACATTTTAGTGATCCTCCGCCTATTCCGTTATTGTCATTATCATTATCTTTGAATCAGTTCCTGTCTTCACCTATATGGTATAATATATATATCATCAATCAATTTGGATACATAATCGGAGGTATTGTATGAAAAAACTAATAATGATCATATCCATCCTGATGCTTATGGCTGGTTGTTCGTCTGTGCCAAAGGGCGATGATATCAATTACATTGATATTAAGAGTGAAAATGTCGATATGAGCGGTTATGACGGCATGAAAAGCATTGACCATCATTTTATGCTGATATCACCCGATGAATTTTTACGCGTTGCAGAAGAAGATGGCAGCGGTGCCTTCTATTTCGGTCATACCGGCTGCCCGTCTTGTCAGCATGTTGTCAAATGGATTGAAGAAGCGGCGACAAACTGTGATAAAACCGTTTATTATATCGATGGATATTCGACTGTTTATCCGCTTGATAAAGAAAAACAGGATCAGCTTTATGAAGTGCTGTATCCCGTCTTAGAGGAAAAGGATGGAGCAAAAACACTTCTTACCCCACATTTCTTTATTATGATCAACGGCGAATTTGCCGCATCACAGGTAGGATATACCGAAAACAGCGAAGAAGAGGCTGTTCACCATTTTGAAGATATGATCAAACTGTTGAACTGAATCAGGTCCGATACGGCCTTTACAAGTTACGATAGGAACTAAAAGCTATCTATGTGGCATTATTCCCTCATTTTAATCTTTCCAGCATGGTCGGCTTTTTATTTAATAAAACCTTACCAATCAATTTGGTCATTTTTTTGATAGAAATCAAGCATCGTTTGTGCTAACAAGCGCGGCTTTTCTTCATTTAAGACATGACCGGCAGCTTTAATGATTTTCAGTTTAGACCGCTCAATTTTGGCCGATAAATATAAGCTGGATTTGATATTCGGATAATCTTTTTCGCCGCAGATAATCAACGATGGTGATTTGATGTTTTGAATATCTTTGGTTAAATCCAAGTGCTTCATTGACTTCATCAGAGCAAAAGTATCATTCTTATCAAAAGCTGTTTTTTCAAAAAACGACTGTGGCATAAAGCAAAACAGCCATGTTTGTAATTCTAAAGCAGTTCTGGAAACTTTATATGGTGTTCCGACCAAAACCAAGGAACGCACTTTTTACGGGTGATCGGCCGCGTAATTTAAGGCTAAGATCCCACCCAGTGAAAGACCACACAAGTCAATCTTGCCGCTAGTGTTTTCGCAATACGCAACAGGTGAAGAATAAAGATGCGAATATGTTGCTTCTTTGCCGTTCAACAAGTTTTTGAGTTCAGGACAATGGAAATTGCCGCGATCAATGAAGTATGCCAGCATCGTCTGCCAACTGTTGTTATGCTGACCTAAACCGTGAATAAATACCCTCCTTGTCATATCATTTTTTCTTGCCGCTAAAAAGATTAACGATGGCAATAAGTGCAGGAAATAAGACGGCCGCTATTACCCAGATGATCCATGTTTCCCGCCAATTGCGGCTTGGCAAACTTACCGCCAAAAATATTGCCGTAACCGACAGCCAATAAACGACGGTAATGGCCGCCATAAGAGGATTTTTCTCCTTTTTGGTTCTGGAATAATCACCTTCCTGCAGCAGCTTTTCAAAACTCGCCCAAACGACCCCGACTTTTACAAACCTGATAACTCCGATTCCGACCAAGACCAAAGCCAAACACAAAAGCGCTATAAGCATTATTTCATCATTCTCATTGATCATTATTCCGGTAAAAAAAGGAATCATGGCCATGATGCATAACGCTACGCCGATAATGTTATTGCGGGTATAGTAATCCTGATATAACGCACGTCTTTCTTTTACCATCCCTATTACGCCGTATTCCGTTTCAAAGATCTCATTTTCCAAATAATCAAAAGAAGATGTTTTACTGCGGCTATAAATGAATAAAGTCACGGCTATCGTCACAAGGATCAGCAAAATAACAATCCCGATCGCCCCGGCGACATTTTCGCTGATACCATATTTGCCATATTCGCTAAGACCGCCCAACATCAGCAGACATATCGGAGAAATAATGCAAAGAAAAACCCCATAAGCAATAAATGGTGCTGTTTCGGCTTTAACTTTGATAAACTCATTTGCCTCGTTCATCGAAACTTTGCGGAAAGACAAATCTTCTTCTTGTTCATCAAGATATATCTCATCATCAATCTCATCTTTAACCAAATAATCGGTACTGACGCCAAATAATTTCGACAGTTTGATGATCTTTTCCAGATCAGGAATTGATTGGGCACTTTCCCATTTGGATACCGATTGGCGCGATACATCCAGATGGGCGGCCAATTCTTCTTGCGACCATCCGGCCTGTTTGCGAAGCTTGATCAATTTATCAGCAAAAATCATATCTGTTTCCTCCTGTATCATTTAATATATTCCGATCATACCATCAATCACAGTTGAATACCATAAAGCCGGTTTTTCAATCTGTCAACCAGCGGTTGCATTTACTTACAATTCTATCTTAACAACCTTTAGACGGCAATATCTGTAAAAAGTCAACATGCTTTATTTCCGCTATCTGTCAAAGCAATGCTTAAAGTGTTATACTGATAAAAGACGAGGAAAAATTATGGATATCATTGAACTGACGAAGCATTTAATGAAGATCGACAGTACCACTCATACTGCTAAAGAACGATCGATCGAATCGGAGCTTAATAGACTATTAAGCAATATGCCTTATTTCAAAGAACATCCGGATCAGCATGGTATTTATGATTTACCTGACGACCCTTTGGAAAGAGGTATTGTCTATGCGCTGATCAAAGGCAGTGAAGATAAAACTTTGATCCTGTTGAACCATCACGATGCGGTTTCAATTGAAAACTATGAGCAAATGAAAACCATGGCTTTTGATGCTGACAAGCTTGAGGAAGTTTTAAAAGATCACCCTTTAAACTTTGAGCAGCGGAAAGATCTTGAATCATCAGAGTGGTTATGGGGACGCGGAAGTTGCGATATGAAAGCCGGATGCGCGGCAGAATTATCCTATATGACCGAATACGCCAAAAAACAAAGAACTGTCAATCTGTTATTTATTTCTGTCCCGGATGAGGAAACTTATTCCGACGGTATGCGCGCTATTCAGCCTCTTTGGCAAGAGTTGAGCAAGACATATCACTTAGATTACCGGTTTATCATCAATATGGAACCGAGCCATTCCGATGGCAAAAGTTATCGTTGCAGCTGCGGCTCGATTGGTAAGGCGCTTTGTCTAATTACCGTCAAAGGAATAAGCACACATATTTCTGCCATTGAAAACGCTGTTAATCCAATCGCTCTTTTGCAGGAGATCATTCATGATATCGAATGTCGGTCTGATTTTATGCAGATTGAAAACGGTGAAAAAACGACTCCACCGGTCTTTAATTATTTGCGTGATCATAAAGAAGCATACGATTATAGTATTGCCCCTTCAGCAAGCGCCGCTTTTTCCTATATGTACTTTCATGGCGATCTGAAGACACTGATTGCCAAGCTTAAAAATAAGATTGAAATTTCTGTTCAACGCTATTTAAAAAACCAGAAAGAAAATATGAGCGCTGTAGGCAGAAAATTTGCAGTTGACCACATACGGATCATCAGCAGCACTGAACTTACTGACCAACTGTTCAAAACCGACCTTAAAATGGATGGCGATTTTTTAAACCA
>CASFYR010000083.1 GCA_949298975.1 uncultured Bacillota bacterium
CATTGCCGGCGGACTTAGACCGATGGTCCGCGGTCCGGTAATGCTGATCTTGGGAATCCTGTTTTCGTTTTTGATCAATAAGGAATTGGTCGCGGTCTTTTTGATTGCTACCCCGATTTTGGCGGCCGTCCTTTTTCTTATAGTAAGTAAAGTGGCCCCGCTTTACGGCGTCTTGCAAAGAGCGATCGACAAAGTCAATGTCGTTATTGAAGAAAATCTCAGCGCGATCCGGGTCGTTAAAGCGTTTGTCCGGGAAGATTATGAAGCTGAAAAGTTTGATCAGGTCAATTCCGCCCTCAACAGCACGGCCAAAAACACTTTTTCCCAAGCCATGCTCAATATGCCTTCTTTCCAGCTGGTCATGTATTCCTCAATCGTTATGATTTTGTTTTTCGGGGCCGATCTCATCTTTAAGGGTCAGATGATGGTCGGGGAGCTGACAGGTTTTTTATCCTATGTCTTACAGATCATGAATTCCTTAATGATGATTTCCAATGTCTTTTTGATGATGACCCGCTCATTGGCCAGCGCCAAGCGGATCAATGAGATCTTCGATGAAGAGGTCATGCTTAAAGGTGGCAATCTGGAAAACGGCCCCGAAAACGGTCGGATCGATTTTAAGGATGTTTATTTCAAATATGCTCCTGATGCGAAAGAATATGTCTTATCAGCAATCGATCTGCATATTGCCAGCGGAGAAACAATCGGAATCATCGGCGGGACCGGCAGCGCCAAAAGCTCGCTGGTCCAGATGATACCCCGTTTATACGATGCAACAAAGGGGGAAATACTGATCGGCGGCCTAAATATCCGGGATTACGACTTAAAGAAACTGCGGGATGCCGTCAGTATCGTTTTGCAGAAAAACGTATTGTTTTCCGGAACGATCAGAGAAAACCTCCTGTGGGGCAATAAGGACGCCGATGAAAAAGCGATTATGGCGGCACTTAAAGCCAGCGCTGCCGACAGTTTTGTCAATGATTTGAAAGACGGGATCGACACCTATCTTGAAGAGGGCGGAGTTAATATCTCCGGCGGCCAGAAACAAAGACTCTGTATTGCCCGGGCTTTGCTCAAAAAACCCAAGATCATTATCTTTGATGATTCGACCAGTGCCTGCGACACTGCGACCGAAGCCATTATCCAGGCAGAGTTAGCCAAGATCAAAGATCTGACAAAAATCATTATCGCTCAAAGGATCACGTCGATCATGCATGCCGATAAGATCATCATCCTTGACGACGGACGGATCGTTGGCGAAGGGGATCATGCTGCACTTTTGGCAAACAACCCGATTTATCAGGAATTATATGAATCGCAAATGAAAGGAGGCGGCAGCGATGGCCAGACAGATCAGCGCTAAAAAACCCCGGGATCTGAAAAAGACCCTGACACAGCTTTTAAGTTATATGGGTCATCATAAATTTTTGCTGCTGGCAGTGGCAATTTTGGTCGCGATCAGCGCTTCAGCCAATCTTTTAGGCACTTATATGTTAAAACCGATCATAAATAACTATATTGCCAACGGTGACCAAAATGGTTTGATCAGTGCTATCTTCATGATTGCTGCCATTTATCTTATCGGGGTCGCCGCTTCGCTTGGCTATTCGCAAACGATGGTGCGCGTAGCCCAGAAAATCATCTATGAAATACGAAGAGACCTCTTTAATACCTTGCAAAAGCTGCCGCTTCGCTATTTTGATACCAATACTCATGGTGATATCATGTCGCATTTCACCAATGACGTCGACACTCTCTCCGATGCCCTGAACAACAGTTTTTCCATGATTATTCAAAGCTGTATCCAGATTATCGGCACTTTGACCCTGATCTTTATTTTAAACTGGCGTTTGTCGATCATTGTCTTGATCGGTTATCTTTTGATGTTCGCATATATCCGTTACAGTTCTTCTCGCAGCAAATATTATTTCAATTTTCAGCAGAAAAATCTCGGTGAACTCAACGGCTATATCAAAGAAATGATCAGCGGGCAAAAAGTAATCAAAGTCTTTAATCATGAAAAAGAGAATATCGCCGGTTTTAAAAAGAAAAATGAAGAACTGCGCCAAGTATCGACCAGCGCTCTGGGCTATTCGCAGACGATGGTGCCGACGGTTGTCAGCATATCTTATATCAATTATGCAACCGTAGCAGTAATCGGAGCTTTGATGGCCCTTAACGGAATGAGCGACGTCGGATCTTTAGCCAGCTATCTCGTCTTTGTAAGACAGGCAGCGATGCCGATCAACCAGTTTACGATGCAGTCG
>CASFYR010000084.1 GCA_949298975.1 uncultured Bacillota bacterium
CTGCCTGCGGTTGTACTACCATCACTACTTATGTTGAATCGACTTCCGGTGTTGAAGCCGGCGGCCGTACCGGTTTTACCGCTTTGATTACCGGGGCACTTTTTATCATCATGATGTTCTTCGCTCCACTTATCGCCATCGTTCCTGATTGTGCAACCGGACCGGCTTTGATCTTTGTCGGCTTCTTAATGATCCAGGGCTTCAAAAACATTGATTTCGATGATTTCACAGAATCGTTCGGTGCCTTCGTTATGATCATGTTCGGTGCGTTTATGGCTAATATCGCTGCCGGTATTTCCGCCGGTATCTTAGCTCATGTATTCATCAAAGTAATCACCGGCAAATTCAAAGATGTTCATGTCGGTATGTACATCTTATCGATTCCTTTAATCCTGTACTTCATTTACGCTTAAGGAGGAAATAATGAAAATTCAAGCTAAAGACCGCAAGACTCTGCTTAAAGCCGCACTGGGCGAGATCAATTCCGATTTGGCTATTATCAACGCCAATGTCGTCAATGTCTTCAACGGCGAAGTAAGTAAAGCCAATGTCTTTGTTAAAGATGGTTTTATTGCTCATGTCGAATATGACGATTTTGCTGATATCAAAGCTGATGAAGTAATCGACGCCCAAGGGCAATATTTGATTCCGGGTCTTATCGATGCCCATGTTCATATCGAATCTTCAATGATGGTACCGCGCAATTTCGCTAAAGCCGTTATCCCGCATGGCACCACGACGGTCGTAACTGATCCGCATGAGATCGGCAACGTCTGGGGCAAGGAAGGCGTGATCTACATGCATAATGACGGCGATAATCTGCCGATGCGTCAGCTGATCGATATTCCGTCATGTGTTCCAGCGGTGCCGGGCATGGAAAATGCCGGCGCGGAATTCTTCGCCGAAGAAATTGAAGAATTATCATCGCTGGAACGGGTCATCGGTTTGGCCGAAGTCATGGACTTCTTAGGGGTCATCAATGGCGAAGACCGGATGATGGACATTATTGCTGCAGCCGAGAAAAAAGGTTTATACATTCAAGGTCATGCTCCGTTTTTAAGCGGTCGGGCCTTAAGCGCTTATCTTTGCGGCGGTCCGCGTACCTGTCATGAATCAAGAGAAACGACCGAGGCTTATTTAAAACACCGTTCCGGCATGTATATCGATATGCGCGATTCTTCGATGTGCAAAAATGTTCCGGCTATCTGGGCGGCAATCAAGAACTCCCGTTATCTTGATCAGTTATGTCTGTGTACCGATGACCGTGAATCAGAAGATATCCTCAAGATCGGCCATATGAATGACGTCGTGAGAGTAGCAATCAAAAACGGCATGAATCCGGTTGATGCGATCCGTTCTTGTACATATAATACAGCCAGAGAAATCGGTCTTAAGAATCTCGGTGCTGTCGCCCCGGGTTATGTTGCCGATATGGTTATCCTTCCTGATTTGAATGAGATGAAACCGCATATGGTCTTCTTTGAAGGACAAAAGGTTGCGGAAGACGGCAAAATGACAGTCAGGATCGAGGATCGTTCTTTCGATCTGGAAACCCGTAATTCTGTTTCGGTCAAGGATCTTACGATTGAAGATTTCAGAATCAAAGCTCCGATCGAAAACGGTGAGGTCGAATGCAACATCATGGATTTCGGCGATATCAACAGCTCAAACACCGTATGTTCTGCTGCAACATTAAAAGTTAAGGATGGTTATCTTGTTTTAGATGATCCGGATATGATGTATGTAGCTGTTGTTAACCGCTATCCGGGCAACGATAATATCGCTGTCCATGTCGTCCGCGGCTTCGGTACGAAAAAAGGTGCTTTGGCTTCCACGGTTTCGCATGATTCTCACAACTTAACGATCGTTTACGATAAACCGGAAAATGCTTTAGTAGCTGCTAATGAGCTGAAGAAAGTAGGCGGCGGCATGTGTGCTGTCGATGAGGATGGCACCATCATCCATACTTTGGCTTTGCCGGTCGGCGGCTTGCTCTCGACTAAAGTAGCTGAAGAATTGGCTGAAGATGCCAATCAGATGAAACAGGCCAACCGAGCTTTGGGTCTTACTGATTTGGAAAATCCGATCTTAAGGATCGTTACTCTGGCATTACCGGTAATTCCGGATGTCAAGATGTCAGACCTCGGTTTGGTCGATGTCAACAAAAAAGAACTGATTCCATTATTCAAATAAATTATCATTCTTAAAATATAAAAGCTCTCATCTTTGAGAGCTTTTATCATGCTTCAACGGTCCTGTTCTTAACTGCTTTTTGTTTTTGCACTTTTAGCAGAAGAAAGATACTTTCGATAAACGATGACCAGTATTCCCCAAGACAGCAAAAAACCAAAAAAGACATCGGAAGCAAAGTGTGCTCCTTCAACGATCCGTGACAGTGCCACTAACAAGACAAAGATGGCCATCATGCCATACGCCAGACCCTTTAACTTGAATTCTTTTTGATAAAAGACAAAACTGAAGATCATTGTCGCCTCAATGGTATGAAGCGACGGAAATGATTTATGCAGATCATCAAGACCAAAGGGCTCGATCAGATACCATGGCTTAAATTCCACAAGCGGGTCGCTCATTCCGTAAAAGCGCGGACGCCCCCAGATAATTTTGAGGATACTGCCTCCAGCCAAAGCGATGACAATATAAACAAGGACCCATTTAGCCGCTTTATAAGCCGCGTTTTGATCACGGTCATATAAATGGCTGGAAAGCATATAGATGAGCACATAAAGAATAGGGGTCAATTCTAAAAGTGCCATGCTGTGATCGTTTAGATAATAGGCAACCGAGGCCATATAAGCGATCAAGATGATCAAGCTTGCCAAGTCAAATAATACCGGCCACTTTCTAAAGCCGAAGATCTTAAATGAGACCGCCGCCATAACGATCATCGGCAGATAACCGGTAACTTTGAAAAAGGTGCCGAAGAAAGTGTCCTTCTCATATAAAGCTAACGATATTTTCAGATCAAAAACCGTGATAAAGGCAAGAATCAATATTAAAGATCCGCCGATGATATACTTTTTCATACTTTCATTATATCCGATCTTCCGCTAAAATCCATCCATTCACACTTCCTGGCGTACCAAATGTTAAAAAAAGCGATAAAATAGGGAAATTTTTAACTTTTATTATTGACATGCCGGCTTATAAAGTATTAAACTAATTAAGGCTTGAAAAAGAGGATTCCTTTTGGGGGATCTATATATTATTCAAGTTTACGGCACACTTGGAAATGTGTGCATAAGTAGAAATGAAAGGAGAACGCAATGCCAACAATCAACCAATTGGTCAGAAAAGGTCGCAGCGAAAAGACTTACAAATCAAAGTCACCAGCTTTAAACAGAGGCTTCAACTCACTTAAGTCTCGTCCGACAAATATATCCTCACCACAAAAAAGAGGCGTATGTACTCGTGTCGGCACTATGACCCCAAAGAAACCAAACTCAGCTTTAAGAAAGTATGCCCGTGTACGTTTATCTAACGGAATGGAAGTTACGGCTTACATCCCAGGTATCGGCCATAATTTACAAGAGCACAGTGTTGTCTTGATCCGCGGCGGACGTGTTAAGGACCTTCC
>CASFYR010000085.1 GCA_949298975.1 uncultured Bacillota bacterium
GCCATCGTTAAAAAGATCGTTGAACTTCATGAAGGTACCATTAAGGTCGAAAGCCGGGTCAATCAGGATTGCGCCGTCTTGTTTACTATGGTCTTTCCTTTGAAATAAACGGCCGGACGGTCGTTTATTTATTGAGATCACTTATAGATATTTACGGCATAGCAAAGAAAGTGTTATAATCTATTTAAAGAAAATTTTAAATAGATTGGAAGTGATCGTTTGACTATCAGTGCGATATTAGATGCCCTGGCTGACGATAACCGCCGCCGGATCTTATTTAAACTTAAAGAGGGCAAGATTTCCTCTGGTGATCTGGCAGCAAATCTGAGGGTAAGCCCGCAAGCTCTGTCTTATCATTTGGCCAAATTGAAACAAGCCGGACTGATTTATGAGACAAAATGGAAAAACTTTATCTATTATGAGTTGAATTTGACCATTCTAAATGAGTTGATTTTTTGGCTTAACAGTTTAAGAGGAGAATAAAATGAAAAAACAAAGGACGATATTGCTTATATTTACTTTTTTGCCGGTGCTGATCAGCATGATTGCTTTTTTCTTTTTGCCTGACAGTATTCCGGCTCATTATAATATCGCTGGCCAAGTGGATCGCTTTGGCTGCAAAGGAGAGATCTTTATTTTTCCGCTTTTTATTTTGCTTTTTGGTTTGATCCTCAACTGGCTGGCAGTGCTGGCTAAAAAGAAAGAGATTAACGGCAGCAATAATTATAATGTCGTGATGACATTGAGTATTGCGACACTTGTTTTGCTGGACGCTATGAATTGTTATTTTCTATACCTGGCATTTGAAGGGGTCGGCGATCTTAAATTGCTGGCAGTGGATATTTATCAGATAGTTTTCTCGGGCATCGGAATTATTATGATCATTATCGGCAATATCATGCCTAAATTGAAAATGAACAGCATCATCGGTCTGCGGACACCTTGGAGCATGAAAAATTCGACAACCTGGCGACAAAGTCAGCGTTTTGGCGGGATCAGTTTTATTGTTGCCGGGATTGTCATTGTGCTGGTCTGTTTGTTTTTGGAAGATGATATACGTCTAGTATCGGTGCTGGCTGTCATGCTTGTTTCTTTGCTTGCGGATATCGTCTATACTTATTTTGCAGCAAAAAAATATTGATTTTTGGCCGGAGGTTTACAATGATAGGTCTTAAAAGAGGGATGGTAGAGTTATTTCCGCACGATCCTTTATGGGATAAAGAAGCTAAAAGAACTATAGATCAGTTATACGAACTTTTGGGCAAGAAAGCAATTGCCATCAAACATGTCGGCAGTACGGCAATTTCATCAATTGGTGCCAAACCAATTATTGATATCGTGATCGGTGTTAATGATATCGAAAGCATCTTGGCTGATATCGATATGCTTGGGTCGCATAATATCGTTTATCGGGGCGAGGATGTGAAAGGACAGTTGCTTTTTGTGATGGGTGATATGGATAAAGATACTAGAAGTCATCATATTCATGTGGTAAAATGGCAAAGTGAAGCATGGAATAATTATTTGAATTTCCGCGATTATCTAAATAATAATTATGATAAAGCCAAAGAATACGAAAAATTGAAAGAAGAATTAGCGAAAAAATATCCAGATAATCGGCAAAAATATACTATCGGCAAACAGCAATTTATCGATGAAATTTTAAAAAAAGCAATAGTATGGCGATTAAATGAGAGGAATGAAGATAAAAATGAAACTGAAATTAGTTAAAGGCGATTATCGATATAAACAGCAAATAATAGAGATGATTGATGAATGGCGGAATTATAACGCCGCTCATCCCGAGGCAAATACATCGCCGTATGCGATATTTAAAAATGATTGCAGTGATTTTGACCATTATCTCGATAATTTAGAAATAAAAAAACCTGGTAAGGGCTTGGTGGCAGATTCGACCTATTTTTGCCTGGATGAAGATAGAAATATAATGGTCGGGGCAATCAATATCCGTCACGAGCTTAACGATTATCTTTTAGAGCATGGCGGTCATATCGGAGATGGGATAAGACCTTCAGAAAGAAGGAAAGGTTATGCTACCAAAATGATCGCGTTAGGACTTGAAGAGTGCCGGAAACTGGGGATAAAAAGAGTATTGCTGGTATGCGATAAAGACAATATCGCTTCAGCTAAAACAATTATGAACAATGGTGGGGTTTTAGAGAATGAAGTTGTTTATGATGGTGCGACCGAACAAAGGTATTGGATTGAACTGTAGTTGTTTATACAAAATGATTTAAAAAATAATTAAACGACCGTAGATTGATAATTTACGGTCGTTTTTAAGTGCATCAATTATAATGAATCATTAATTTTTCATTTTTCTTTACAAGCGATATTTTCTGGAACAAATGAATTGAGTATTTTTTTGGAATAAAATTCATGATTTTGGTTTACTATTGAAAAATATAAAGTATCAAGAACATATTGCATAGCATTTCGTGAAGAAATACCGCCAACATGTCTGTTGGTTTCAAAACACGAAAAGAATAGAGGCAAATCACTGTATTTAAGTAAAGAACAATCTTGAGAATTAGTTAGCGACATTATTGGTGTACCTCTGCCATTTAATATTTTGGCAAAGTTAACTATTTCTGGTGTTTCTCCGGTGCTGGATATAATTATAGCACAATGAGTATTATCTGAATTGAATGCTTGAATTGCCTGAAGATCAATTCCCTCAAATATATGAACATTATAACCAAGCCGACATAGTTTGTATTGAAAATCTTGACCAACACTGTTTGATGATCCTCTGCCATATATATCGATTGTTTTAGCTTTATTTATCATATTGACGGCATTCTCAACTATTTCTGCATTTATCAATTGTTTGGTGTATTCAATGGATTTAACAGCACTTTTTTCCAATTCTTCCATTACTTGATCAATGTTTTTCATTTTTTTAGCCATGAACTCCTGCTCAGGATGTTCTTTTTCATAAGAATTGAAATATGCCATTTCTTCAGCCAATTTAATTCTAAGTTCAGCAAAACCACCAGAACACGCTTTTCTGCATACCCTCATTACCGTAGTGGGACTAGTATAAGTGTTTGCAGCAATCTTTCGAATGCTCAAATATATCGCTTCTTGAGGATTAGACAAAATATATTTTGCAACCTCATATTCTGACGCGGAAAATAGGTTTTTATCTCTTAGTTTTACAAAAATATCCGACATACTATCTCCCCCAACTAATTCCAAAAAGAATTATACCACTTTTATTGTTTAAATTATGTATGCGTTTCCATTTTTGTGTACATTGTGCCACTTTAAAAATGTTTTATTTATTTTTATTTATGATTTGCTATTCTATAAGTATATGGAAAAAGGAATTATCATTCATCTTTTTATGACAAATAACGAAGGAGGGAGGAGTTTAGACGATTTATATAGATTTATTTATCATATCCTTTTTCTATAACTTTTTCTAACCGATTACATTCTAATTTTATAAATACTTAAATGTAGTCAAGTTATTTTTAACGGAGATATGTTTTAAATGAAATTTGGACAAATTAGGAGGGAAGATGAAAATATCAGACATAATTAGGAAATTTTCGGCAGTAATATTATCCTTTTTGATGATCTTGACGATCGTTCAATCAAATACGATGACAATAATGGCTGAAGATACCAAGATATCCGGGAAGGATCTTGTTTTGTACCCGGTTCCTAGAAATATAAACTTTCAAGACGATTGGTATCAATTGGATAACGGAAATATTAATAGTGATGACTATTCACTAAAAGCCGTTAATAAGATTGTAGACGATGCACAACAATATCTTGGGGTTACATTGAATAAATCTGATCAATCGCCGGTTATAGTCTTGGAGAAAGATGAAAGCTTGAATGAACAAGGTTATTCATTAACGATCAATCAAGATGGTGTACAGATAAAGTATAAAGATGAACCAGGTTCGTATTATGCAGCGGTGACTTTGTTCCAGATAATGTTTCAATCTGGCAACAACCTACCTTATCTTGAAATAATCAATGATCATCCGGATTTTAAGTATCGTGGATTTATGGTTGATATTTCAAGAAACAGAATGCCAAAGGTCGAAACATTAAAGAAAGTTATAGACATTGGTGAAAACTTAAAGATGAATCAACTTTTCTTATATTTCGAAAGTTTTAACTATGCTTATTCTTATGACAATGGATCGATGTGGAAAGGCACTGATGTATTGACGCCTGAGAAAGCAAGAGAAGTAAATGACTACGCTTTAAGCAAGGGAATCGAAGTAATCCCTGTTCAAAATAGTTTCGGCCATAGTTATGCCTGGGTAAATAGATATCCTGATCTTGGAGACAAAGTTGGATCTGATGTTTTGAATATTTTTAATCCAGAAACACAAAAAATGCTTGACAGCGTTTATGATGATTTGGCTAAAGGCTTTACAACTGACAAATTGGTTATCTGTGGCGATGAAACATTTAATATTGATCCGGTAAATGGTAATGCTGCAAAAGGATGGAAAGAAAAATTCCCGGATCGGGGAGAACCAACTGCAAGCGATCTATATTTAGATTCTATGGATATTATTAATGACATTGCTGGTAAAGACAATAATCGCCAAGTTATGTATTGGGCTGATATGGTTATTGGACATAATGCATATGATCAAGCTAAAAATATAATGGATAACGCAATAATCATGGACTGGGGATATACAGAAACTTACGATTTTGAATCTCATGCAAAAATATTTGAAGAAAAAGAGATGCCTTTTTATGTATGTCCTGGAGATAATTCTTGGTCGACAATTGCTGGCAACACTACAAAAACACAATTAAATGCTGAACATGCTGCTTTAGCAGGAAAAAATCATAAAGCCATAGGATACATGATGACAAATTGGGGAGATTACGGTCATTATCAAAATATAGTCACTCAATATCCGGCCATAGCATATGCAGGGGGTTTGAGCTGGTGTTACGATAAAAATTTAACGATAGATAACGAAGAAATGTCTTATGATGCTTTTTTAAATACATTCGTATATCAGGATTCTACCGGCACAATAAGTCAAGTTTTTTCTGAATTTGCAAACTTTACAACACGATATGGTATTGGCGGATTTAATGAAAGTTATTTAGCAACGTCCTGGACCGAGGGAGCTAATAGTTATACTCATTTGGATTTATTAATTTCTGCGCAAACGGATGCAAATACCATGGATCAAAAAAGAGATAATGCAATAGAAGATATGAAAAACATATCTATAGAAGCCGATAATTTTTTGAAAGTTTTGTCAGAAAGCAATATTCAATGTGATGATTCTGATTTGGTTTATATGGAGTTTGAAAATACTGCCAAACAAGTGAAAGTTGCGACCGATTTTGTGTCTATGCGATTAAGATTATATAACTTGAATGGAGTAACTCAAATTACAAACGAGGTTGAAGAGGCGGAGCAGGCATTAAATAATTTAAATTATTTTAATGAAATGATAGAACAATTTAAAACTATTTGGAAAGAAAGGGATGAGGTACATTTATTAGATTCGACCATAAATCAAATTAGTACACCAGCAGTTTTTTATAACGGCTTAATTGGATTGGAAAATATATATAAACCAATCAGCTCAGATAATTTATTTATCATAACTCCTGAAACTATGAATTCTTTAAATGCCGAGGATTTTGTTCAAGGTGCTAACTGGGCTACAGCAGGAAATAAAGAACCTTCATTGATTCATATTTATCTTGGTAATGATTCTAAAGAAACAGTAAAAGATGCACTTGATAAAGGATTATTTAGGTTAGAGGACAATATCATAGGCGCTGAAGGGAAGGTTTTTGTTGCTGATACTAAAGTTGCAAACGATAATAATTTAAACCATACAAATGGTATGTTTCCTTTTTTGTATTTTCCTGCTATCCTTCCGAACGATGGAGTTTATGAAATATCGGCAAAATTAAAATATAAAAATGGAAGCCCTGTAGATGGTAGCACAATATTAGTAAATGGAACAATGATTCCAAATAGCGGAGGACAGATAATTATTGAAAATCCAGGTGAAGGAAATGGCGTTGCTGAATTCTCTGAGCCAGACGAAAATGGATGGGTAACCTTAAAGTATACGTTTGAAAGTGGAAAAGGAAGAGCTGTTTCTGTAGATTTTAAGCCATTTGGATCGGCAAGTTCAAACGGTGATTCGCTTTACATAAACAATCTCGTGATGCGAAAAATCAAAGATATTTTTGAAGATGTCACAATATCTTCTGGGCATAGCTCATATAATACAATTAGTTTAGGTGATATTTTTATTGTTCCGAATGCCAAATCCTCAGGTAAAGAGGCAATAACAATTAACATGATACTTCCTGATGGATCAAAAAAAGAAGTTAGAATGAAAGATCAAGTCAAGGCAGAAGATGAAGGAATATATAGATTGATTTATGATTCATCAGAAGCTAAAGAACCATTAATTATATTATTTGAAGTTAGGAATCACTTGGATAATATTTTAAAGATTGATGACGAAAATGCTAATGGATTCTTTGAAACTAATCCTAACGGAGGAATTCCTTTATTTAATCCTTATAGTGACGAGTATAATAGCTTTAATAATGATGGAAACATAATAACTTGGGGAGAAGGGGCAGAAAATGGTCCTGGTGATTATGTAGAATTACTTCAAAATGTTGAAGGAGGCACCGGCAAGGTGATACATGCCTTTACTCACAATCTTAAGGGAAGCCACATTCCATTAATTAATTTTGCTGCTGAAGTGGAATCAGGAAAAACATATTTAATTTCTTCTAAACTAAAATTAAATCGAGTAAATATGACCGGATTTGATTATGCCGCATTGAGATTTGGATGGTTGCCTTTCTCAAATCAGAATAAGGATAACAGTTCGGAGGAACTGGGTTTTGGAAAAACAGAATTTACATTATCTAATTTCCTATCACCAGAAGAATTAGCAAAGTTAAGTGCTGGACAATGGTTTAATTTCTCAACAAAAATTACCATACCTTCAAATTGTTCTCAAGGAAATCAATTACTACCTACTACAGCAATTAGATTTTGGTACTCTTTAAGCGCTTTGCCTGCTGACGATATGCAATATGATTTATTGATTGACAATGTTAGCGTGATTGAAATCAAAAATATTATATCTGTTGAAAATCAGAGTGATATTCTTGTTGGTCTTGGTGTTGACAAAAAGGATTTAGACTTACCTCAAACTGTTGAAGTTACATTAGAAGATGGCACAACTATTCTAAGGCCGGTTGTTTGGAATTATAGTAATGACTATAATAAATCGGCCCCGGGAAGTTATGTTTTTACAGGGGAAGTAATCGGTAGCGAAACAGTATTAAATGCTGATTCTTTAGAGGCCAAAATAACCGTTATTGTAAAAGAGCATCAGCATAATGTTGTATCATTCGCAGCTAAAGCACCATCCTGTACCGTCGATGGCAATATCGCATACTGGTATTGTAGTGTATGTGATAAATATTATAAAGATGAGGATTTAAGCATTGAAATCACAGAAGAAGAAACAATTATAAAAGCTACTGGTCATAACTACACTACTCCAACCTGGTCATGGAACGAAGACAACAGTAAAGCAGAAGCTACCTTTATATGCTTAAATGATGAAACCCATAAAGAAGTCTTAGAAGCTAAAGTAACATCTGTAACAGAAGATCCAACAACTGAAAAAGAAGGAAGGACAACCTATACTGCAACCATTACCTTTGAAGGTAAGGAATATACTGATGTAAAAGAAGTTACCTTAGCTAAATTACCAGTCATCATCTCTGGCAATAACGCAACCTGGAATACCAATTCGTCTAAAGGTCTTACCTTTGTATCAGATGCTCTATATAAAGACTTTATCAAAGTATTGGTAGATGATAAAGAAGTAGATAATAAATACTATACCGTTAAAGAAGGAAGCACCATCGTTACCTTATCTAAAGATTACTTATCTGCTCTAAAAGAAGGTACTCATACCTTATCGATCATATCATCCAACGGTACAGCTGAAACAACCTTTACGATTGTTAAGTCAGATGTAACCATTCCAGATACAGGTAATACAGTAAGTATTGATTACTTACTTCCTGCAACTATCATCATGGCTTCAGGTATCGCTATTATCTATGGTCTTAAGAAAAGAAGAAGATCATAATTGAATGATCATTAAATAGGTTTGATACCAATTAATAAGATACAGGGAAACCTGTATCTTATTAATTTATTAGTGTTATAAATTAGTTGTTGCGATATCTTATACATCATTTTCTAAAACTGTAATCGCAGTTTCAATAAACTCCGGGCACATAATCGCAAGGGTATGACGGTTTACTCGTTCAGTTTTTTGGTGCAGTTCTTTGCCCCATGGACCAATCAAGATCAATGGAATGGTATATCCATCTAAAGGCAAATTATAATCCTTTGGGTCGTGCAAAAGAAAAGCTGCATCATTTTCAGCGATTTTTTGGCAATATGAACCGTCGCTGACACCTTGGAAATATGTTTCTGCTTCTAACTTGAAGCCATGTTTCTGACAAACGGCATCGAACCCTTTTGTCATCTTTTCGGTCAATTCGTGGTTGATCTGCCAGCTTGAAATTGGAGGATAAAAGGGTGGGATAAAACTAATCATGACCACTGCTTCATCAGGGAAATTCTGTTCGATCATGCGCTGATGGATCTTTGCCCCTTGGTTTAAAAAATCGCCATCCATTTTAAGGTCGGTTTTGAACAGTTGGTCAGTAAGTTCAGTGCTGCTGATGATCCGTATGTGGTCA
>CASFYR010000086.1 GCA_949298975.1 uncultured Bacillota bacterium
TATCAGAAAACCAACCGTAACCCGATCGTTATCCCGGTAATTTTGAATCACAAAAATGCCATGGTGAAAAGAAACAACCCGGAAAAGTAGATGAAAATCTACTTTTTTAAATGGGGTTTTAGCGGCATTCGCTCTTTTTTGTGCTAACATAGTGTTTATACGGAGGTTAAATAATGTTAAGTTCATTTTTGCAAGATCGCATAGGCACCGCAAAAAAACTGGTTGATGAACTGTCACGGGAGTTTGAATATGCCGCTGTCTTTGGCCGCCACGCCATCGGCAAAAGATATATCAAAACTTCCAAACAGACCCTGGTCGCTGACAGTTCACAAATAACCGACAGCGATGCCGGATTTGTGATCAAAGTGTATAATAATGGTCATTACAGTGAATATTCGTGTGATGATATCAAAAATCTGAAAGCAGCAGATGTTAAAAAAGCCGTAAATCTGAGTGGCTTTAATGGCGAAAAAGTCGATGTCGCCATCATCAGAGAAGAAAAAATGACGCAATCTTTTTGCCGGGAAGATGAAGAAAAGTTAGACGACGAGACAATCATTGCCGGACTTGAAACCATTGTTGATAAAGCAATGAGCCAGAATACTAAAATAGTCGAGACCCAGGCTGCTTTTATCAAACGGGAAATCAGTAATATCTTCGTTTCAAATAATAAGACGCTGGATCAATACTATACTTACAATAATGTCATGGCGGTAGTAATCGCCAATGATGGCGATAATATCCAGCAAAGCTATGATGTTACCTATGGTGTTAATTCCAAGACTTGCCTTGACGAAATGCAGGCTAAAATCGAAGAAATCGCCACACTGGCTGTTCGGCTTTTAGAGGCAAAACCGATCGAACCGGGGGTATATGATGTTATCACTCACCCTTCGATCAGCGGTTTGATTGCCCACGAAGCTTTTGGCCATGGTGTAGAAATGGATATGTTCGTTAAAAACCGGGCCAAAGCCAAAGACTTCATCGGTAAAGACGTCGCCAGCCCTTTAGTCAATATGCATGATGGTGCAGCTGCTGCTTTGTCCAGCGCCTCTTACTTCTTTGATGATGATGGTGTTTTGGCCCAAGATACGCAGATTATCAAAGACGGCATCCTGTTAAAGGGAATTTCCGATCTTTTGTCAGCTTTGGAGCTTAAAAGCGACCCTACTGGCAATTCCCGCCGTGAATCAAGCCGGGCCAAAGCCTACACCAGAATGACCAATACTTTTTTTGATAAAGGCAAAGACAAATTGGAAGACATGATCGGCTCCATCCAACACGGTTATTATCTATGCCAAACTTCCAACGGTATGGAAGATCCTAAAAACTGGCAGATCCAGTGCACTGCTCAATATGCTTACGAAATCATTGACGGTAAATTGACC
Source organism: uncultured Bacillota bacterium (assembly GCA_949298975.1). Lineage (GTDB taxonomy): Bacteria > Bacillota_I > Bacilli_A > Erysipelotrichales > Erysipelotrichaceae > JAHHTG01. Next base: position 1,389 of record CASFYR010000086.1, read on the forward strand.
GATAATATCTATGCTCCGGTTGTGATGAGCGGTTATGTGCTGGATCTTTTGCATTCGATTTCAATGGTTTCCGATGAAGTGATAATTACCGGCAGCGGCATGTGCGGCAAAGGCCACAAGGAATGGGTCTATGTCGCCGATGGCGGTCCATATTTAAAAGCGAGGGTTAAATTAGGATGAGAGAATTATTAATACAGCATTTGAATCAACACCCGCTGATCAGCGGCTATGAGATCTCATCATCTCACACGACAGGTGTTCAGCTTTTTTATGTATTGAATAAGCTGGAAACCAATCGTTATACCGATAACAGCGATCTTAGTGCGACGATCTATGTTGACCACGACGGTTTTCGCGGTTCTTCTGGCATCGTTATCAATGCCGCCGACAGCGAACAAAGCATCGACGCCAAGATCGACAAGGCGGTAAAAATCGCGCAAACCGTTAATAATCCGTTTTTTGCCTTAGAACAGGATATAAATAACTACAGCGGCAAAGGCGGTGATTTCAAAGACGACCGTCTTGATCAGATCGCCCTGCAGTGTGCTAAAACAATTATCGACTGCGATGTCAATCAAGACGGCTGGCTGAATTCGATCGAGATCTTTGTTACCAGAAGACATCATCAATTTATCAATTCTAACAAAATACAAAGAGAATACATCTCAACCAAGATCTTTGCTGAAGTTATCCCGACTTGGAGCAATCAAAAGGAAGAAGTTGAATTATATCTCTCCTTTAAGCAGGACGATGATGATTATCAAACGATTGCCGAAAGAGTCCTTGATATATTAAAACAAGCCCGTTTGCGGAGCATCGCTGAAAAACCATCCGATAAGATCCAAGGCGCTGATGTCGTTATCAAAGGCGAAATGCTCGATCTGATTGCCCGGGAATTGGCCTATGACTTGAATTTCGCCAATGTTTATCATCATTCCAATCATTATCAATTAGCAGATACCGTAGTGCCATACAACTTAAATGTATCAGTAAAAGGAAAACTGGCTAAAGCTGCTGATTCAATGCCTTACGATGCCCATGGCACATTAATCAAAGATACCCCGATCATTACAAATGGCAAAGTGACGTCGTTTTGGGGCAATATCTGTTATGGCCAGTATCTTAACTATGACCGATTCAGCGGTAACGCCAATATCGTTGAATACGAAGTATCAGACCAATGTTTTGAAGAATTAAAACTTCCTTATCTTGAACTATGTAATTTCTCATCACCACAGCTTGAAAGCAATTCTGGCTATTGCGGCGGGGAAGTACGTTTAGGTTTATACCATGATACTGACGGAAAAATTATCCCGCTTAGCGGTTTTAGCGTCAGCACCAATATCTATGAAGCTTTGAAAACGGCAGAATTCTCCCAAGAAAAAACGACCAGCAATGCTTATCACGGTCCGAAATATCTAAGGCTTAAAAATGTCAAAATAAACTAATAAAGAGTCCTCTTAA
>CASFYR010000087.1 GCA_949298975.1 uncultured Bacillota bacterium
CAACTTATTGGTTAGAAAAGAGAACCCATTCACATTTAAGATTTTAACACAAATAGATAAATAAGTCTATTTGTCAACAGTCTGAAGATTGCTTAAAAGCAATCTTTTTACTTTTGAAAGGGAGATGATAATTATGGAATGTCCATTACTGATCATTTTAGCCGGGTTGCCCGGCGTTGGTAAAACTACGCTCGCCCGCTCGCTGGCGAGAAAAAATGAATTAGTTTATCTGCGGGTCGATTGCATCTAAACCCCATTCTCTCATATAAATCCCAAAGCCGGCAGCGAAGGGGAAGGGTATGAAGCTTTGATCAATCTGGTGATAGAGAATTTACGGCTTGGTCATGGTGTCATTATTGATTCGGTAAATCCGCTGCATCTTAGCCGAAAGATGTTTTTGACAATTACAGATGAGTTAATAGTTGATTTGGTCCAATTTGAATTGATACTGAATGATCGTCGGCTGCATTGGCAAAGAGTTGAAAATCGGCAAAGTGATATCCCTAATTTGAATGTACCGTCTTGGCAAAAAGTGATCGATCGTGAATACGAACCGTGGGATGAAATGATCGACGGTCATCGGACAGCAATTGAGATGAGTGATTTTCCTGCCGCTTTAGAAAAGTGTCAGGCTGTTATCGAAAAGAAAAACCGGTCATCATGAGTTGATCAGATGTTATGCAAGCGGGCTTATATTGAAGAGGTATATAGAAATATATATATGATATAATCATGATGATCAGTAAAACGAAGCTATCTTGATAATGTGCTGTAAGAATCGTCAGTTTCGAAGACGAAAAAGGAGAATAAGATGAAAAAAGGAAACATAGCAGTTTTGATCGTTTTGGTTTTTGTTGTTGCAATCAGTGTTTATCTAGTCGCTTTCGGCGGTGAAAAAACACCCGATGATCCGCATAATCCGGTTATTGATAATAATAATATTGATCAGCCAGATAATGTTGAAAATAATGAAGAAGATGAAGTTATTGTAGTACCGGTTGATCCGGCAAAGAATGACGGCAAGACTGAGATCAGTTTGCTTCCGGCGACGAAAGATAATGTTAATATCTATTTTAATTGCGAATATGACGAAAAACAGAATATGGTCTTTTTTAGCAGCGCTGTAAGCAACAAAAGCGATGCGTACTATGTCGAGGCTTTTGTGATTGAACCGTTCTTCACTTTTGATGACGGTCAGGAATATGTTTTGGGTGAACTGACTTTTGACCGGCTGAAACCGCAGGAAAGTCAAAGCTTTGAATTGGATATTACCGATCTTTTTGCCGAAGTAGGTTTTGATCGCACACCGCAGAGCTATCGGATCGAGATCGCTGCTGTTGATTGATCTTTTCATCATGCCTTAAAAGTTAATATATCGATCATACCACCCTCTATCAGCCTTATTTAAAGGACTTATTGAAAGATTTTCATGATAAACTGGTTCATGGATATATTTTTAAAAGATCTTTCGCATTTACTATTGCAAATTTTATTGGTATTGAATTCACTTTATCGGCATATGGCTACAGTGATGATGTCATTGTAACTAATGATGATGGCTATGCTTATGGTACGATCCAATATGCGATCGGTACTAATGTAAGGGTCTGTGAAACCAATACTAACTCATCATATCTTAACGATAGTGCCTGTCAGTTTGTAACGATCACAAATGCAAACAATGGCAGCGAAACCAATTCAGTAACCATTCAAAATAATGTCGTCAAAGGCAAGATCCAGTTAGTAAAGATGGTAATGCCAGCTAATCCAGATGGCAGCCAAGTTGAAAGACCAGGTGCTAACTTTATCTTTGATATCTATTTAAAATCAACTAATTAATTAGTGGATACCCTAACTACCAATGCAGATGGTCTTGCCTTATCAAAGGATCTTCCTTATGGTACTTATACTGTAAAGGAAATAACGAATGAAGATGGCTTAGTGATCGTTGATGGCAAATACTATAATCCGATCGATCCGTTTGATGTTGAAGTTAATTCAAATGGCACAACCATTACCAAAATCTTATCGAACTATCCAAGTACGACCCAATTAAAGGTCTATAAGCGAAACGGGGATACCAATATCCCAGTCAAAGATATGACCTTTGAACTTTATCGGGAAGATGGCTCTTTAGTTGAAATGGAAGTCAATTACCCGGAACATAAAGTGATATCACAATTCACTACTGCTTCTAATGGATATGTTGATCTGCCGCAAAAATTAGAATGGGGCATCTATACTCTAAAAGAAGTTAAGACACCTGATGGATTATTAAATATCCCTAATGGCGAAATGCAGATCTCACTATATCAAGATGAAATCGTTATTGATGTCATCAATGAAGCAGCTAAAGGACAGATAACCATCAATAAAACAGGCCATGTATTATCTAGTGTATCAAACAGTACCACAGAATATGGCGAATTATACTCATTGATCTATTCTGATACTTCTTTAGTTGATACTGAATGGGAGATATATGCAGCTGAAGATATCAAAGCCAATGATATCAATGACACTCTATTATATTCTAAAGATGAATTAGTAGATACGATTACCACTGGTGATAAAGCTGCTTTATCTAAAGAATTACCTTTAGGTAAATATTATGTCAAAGAAAAAACGACCTTAAATGGTTATATCCTAGACAAGAATATTTATGATATCGAATTCAAATATGAAGGCGATACTATTAAACTGGTAAACGATGAGGTCAATTCATTTAATGATATCCAAATATGATACCTTTACTTCCTTTGATGAATACACAGTTGATGATACTGGCAAATTAGTATTATTAGATCTTGAAGATGGAGTATATTATTCAAGAGAAATACTACTTACATCAGAAGGTACATCACTGTTAAATGAGCCTGTCATCAGCAAACACTATGTAGCTGAAGGTATGGTCTATCTTGAAAGCGTTAAATACGCCACAAAGATAAGATTAGAAGAGGTACAAGCTCCTGAAGGCTTCTACTTTGATGATCCAAATATGTCATTTGAGGTAACTTCGGAATATACGATCAATCAGATCGCTTTAGATAGGATAAATGATACTATCGTGCTGATTCCTAATACCGGAATTGCCTTACATGAAATAAGACCGGTGTTATATGCTGTAGCAGCCGTTTTATCTGCAGGCATAATTTCATTAGTTATCTATCGCAAGAGATTTGGTAAACGATAATAATATCAAACACTCTAAAACAGAACCCTCAAAGGCATGGTTTCCTGACTGCTTGAAGCCGGGTGTACGGTAAACGTAGAACCATGCCTTTTAATATGTCCTATTTTCTAGCAAAGTTTTTATGGAAATCTCAAAACATAATTGAATAGCACAGATCTAACTGCTATAATAATGGTGTAGTACAGTGTACTATATACTAGGAGGTAAAGATTATGGCATTTTCAATTCGTTTATCAGATGAAGAAAGAAAGCTGGCAGAAAGTTATTCTAAACTACACTCACTATCACTTGGAGAAGCGTTCAAACAAGCCTTATTTGAAAAAATTGAAGATGAATACGATATTGTAGTTGCGAACGATGCATATGAAGAATATGTACAAAGCGGGAAAAAGAGTCGCCCAATTGAAGAACTTTGGGAAGAACTTGAAATATGAAATATAGGATAGAAACAACCCCGCAATTTGATAAGCAATTTAAAAAATTAGATAATTATACCAAGCGTATGATAAAATCTTGGATTGCAAAAAACCTTGTGAATTGTGAAGATCCTCGGATTCGTGGGAAAGCACTTACTGGCAATTTAAGGCAATATTGGCGTTACAGAATCGGCGATTATCGGCTGATATGCTATATTCAAGATGATAGGATGGTAATATTAGCATTTGCTGTAGGACATAGAAAAGACATCTATAAATAGTTGATTAAAGCTATAGGCTCCCTGTTTAGGGAGTTTTATTTATGGAAAACGAAAGGAGATGAAAATCCAGAAGTATTCAAAAAGATGATCATAGCTAATCACGATAAGGTATCGGAATCATTTAAAATAAAGCCGACCAATCTTAAATGGTATGCTGCTTTTCATAATGAAAGGCATCATCCGCACATTCACATGGTCCTGTATTCTCAAGACCCAAAGGAAGGTTTCCTTTCCGATAAAGGAATTGAAAACATTAAATCGCTTTTACGAATCATATGTTCAAAAACGAACTTCGTCATATCCATCGAAAGATTGACCTGGTTAAAAGAGAAGTAAAGGATATGGCTTCTATTTTGGCTAAAGACAATATCAACAATCTCAATGGAATCCAAAACAAGGAATTCAATAAAAAAATGTCACTTTTATCAGAAAGGCTCAATTCTTATAAAGGACGAAAGTTCTATAAGTATTTGCCAAATGATACTAAGAAAATAGTGAATGAATTGATAGATATTATTGAAGATGACCCAAATGTAAGAGATCTTTTGGATCTATATCGGCAAGAGCGGAATGAACTGTTTGCCTATTATGGACCAAAACGAGAAGAGAGGGCGCTCAGAGATATCAAAGAATTCAATTCAATTAAAAACGAACTGATCAAAATAGCAGCTGATCTTGACATTCCTGATCTTAAATTCAGAAAATCCATCGATATTTCAATGAAGGTCCTGGCTAAGATAATCATTAAACATCGAAAGCAGTTTAAAACTAAAAAGGCCAAGGATATTGGCAGCCTTGACAGTTATATCAAAGATAAAATGATGAAAAGATCGATCGGATCAATGGATTAAACTATAGCTTACCGTTATTTTTATTGTAATGGTAAGCTTCTTTTTTCATATAAGCAA
>CASFYR010000088.1 GCA_949298975.1 uncultured Bacillota bacterium
AAATGTCCGGCTAATGTTTAATTTTTTTTGGGACATTATCGCTGGTCATTGACATTAAATACGACAAAGTTGTTCATCTTCCGGTCGGATCTGAATTCTTTTTATCGATACTGCCCGCCGATTTTTTTCATCAATTTCAATAACGCAGCCGCAAAGAATTGCCGGTCCGCTGGCAATGGTATAATGGGTTTTTTCCTTGTGCAGAATATTGGCGATCATTTCATCGACATCCCGGCCGATGATCGAATCAAAAGTACCGCACATCCCGGCATCGGACAGATATGCCAAATTGCCAATCAATCTTTCATCAGCGGTCTGCACATGGGTATGCGTACCAATAACGGCTATGAGATCACTTTTAAAATAATTGGCAAAAAGAATTTTTTCAGAAGTTGCTTCGGCGTGCAGATCGACAAAATACAGATCGGCGTCAGTATTATCTAAAATATCCTGCATCGCTAAAAAGACATCCTGATGATTTTCGTTCATAAAAACTCCGCCCAAAAGATTAACGACGCAAAGCCTTGACCCGTTAACTTCAGTGATCTTATAACCCTGGTGAAGCTGCAAAGCGTGATTATAGGGCTGAACCATCTGATCCATTTTGCTCAAATGATTTTTGATTTCACTTTTGGAATAAGTGTGATTGCCCATCGTAATCACATCGACGCCATGAGCTATAAGTTCTTCATAGATCCGGATGCTGATTCCTTTGCCATGTGCGCTGTTTTCAGCATTTGCGATCGTAAAGTCAATAGCGTACTGTTTTTGGAGTTGACTTAAATGGCGAAAGACGATATCCCGGCCATCACGACCGACGATATCGCCTAAAAATAAGATCCGCATTATTTTGCAATCTCGTTAGCCCGCATTTCGCGGATAACGGTAACTTTAATCTGGCCCGGATATGTCAATTCATTCTCAATGCGTTCCTTGATATCATGAGCGATCATATGACATTTAGCATCATTGACCTTCTCAGGAACGACCATGATCCTGATCTCCCGTCCGGCTTGGATCGCATAAGACTTTTCAACTCCGTCAAAGTCCATAGCAATCTTCTCCAGCTGTTCCAGACGATTGATATAATTCTCGATTCCTTCGTGTCTGGCTCCTGGTCTGGCGGCACTTAAAGTATCGGCAGCAGCAACAAGATTGGCAATCAGGCTGGTAGCCGGTTTATCACCATGATGAGATTCGATCGCATTGATAACGACTTCATTTTCACCGTGTTTTTTGGCAAGCTTGGCTCCAAGCTCGACATGGGTGCCATCCATTTCAAAATCAACAGCTTTACCGATATCATGCAAAAGGCCGGCCCGTTTAGCCAACGACTGGTTCAAACCTAATTCCGAAGCCATCATTCCGGCTAAAAAAGCAACTTCCATCGAGTGTTCCAGACCGTTTTGGCCATAAGAATAGCGATAGCGCATCCGACCGATCAATTTGATCATTTCTTTATCCATCTTACCGATCTTCAGTTTAAAACACGCTTCTTCACCGGCTTTGTAGATCGTGTTATCAATATCTTTAGTCACTTTGGCTACAACTTCTTCAATTCTGCCTGGCTGAATCCGGCCGTCTTTGATCAGAGTTTCAAGAGCGACTTTGGCAATTTCTCTTCTGATCGGATTAAAACAAGATACAGTAATGGTTTCCGGTGTATCGTCAATAATCAAATCGACACCGGTAGCTTGTTCGATCGCCCGGATATTGCGTCCTTCTCGGCCTATGATCCGGCCTTTCATCTCTTCGCTTGGCAGTGATACCACCGATACCGATCGTTCGATTACTTCTTCTTGTGACATCCGCTGGATGGCCGTAGCAATGATCTCTCTGGCATTTTCTTTCGCCTTGAGCTGTGCTTCTTCTTCGGCATCGCGGATATAGGTCGCCACTTCGTTTTGAATCTTCTTTTCAACCACTTCCATCAGCTCGCTTTTAGCTTCAGCTTCCGTCATATTGGAAACCCGTTCCAAAAGAGCGATCTGACCGTCGATCCGTGATTGCAATTCTTCTTCCATCTTTTCTAGGTTTGCAGTTTTCGCTTCTGCTTTTCTTAATTTATCATCGAGTTGTTTTTCTTTTTGATTAATTGTCTGGTCGCGATAGTTCAGCGAATCTTCACGACGTAAAAGTTTATTTTCCAGATCAGTAAGCTCCCCTTTGCGTTCTTTGATCTCTTTTTCAGCCTGAAGTTTAAGATCATAAACTTGGGTCTTACCATCCAAGACCGCCTGTTTTAAGGTGTTCTTGGCCTGGGCATTAGCTTCATCCAAAATTGTTTTCGCTTTCTGTTTGTCTCGATTCAAACCAATTCGGCTCATAGCGAACATAACAATGATCCCGGCTATGATACCGATTATTGCACCTATAATAATGGAAGAATATGATAAATCTGGCATAATTTACCCCTCTCTTCCCTTATGTTGTCCTTGTTAGGTTTTACCCTTCCGGTAACTATTTTACAATATTTGACCCAAAATCACAAGGTCAATGAATAAAAGAGCAGTTTACTGCTCTTCTTTGCTGAATAATTGTTTCTTGATCGTTTCGGTAATAGTCAGGTCGATCTCAGGATTATTCTTTAA
>CASFYR010000089.1 GCA_949298975.1 uncultured Bacillota bacterium
ATTTTTTACCATTATTTATTCTTCTATCATATTGTAGTTTTGATGCTTTTTCTGGCCTTTGGTCAAATACATATTTAGTTAGTTTTAAAATGATTTCTGAAGTTAATGCAGCAATAATTGTGTCTTGTATCTATGGGGGACTAACTATCGGGCGAATTATATCGTCAATAATATTGAAATATGTCGAAGATAAACAGATGATAGTTTATTCGAAAAGGATTATTCTTCTATCGCTTATTATGATTATTTTCGGTAGAGGCAATATTTGTTTATTATTCTCTTTCTTTGTTTATGGTTTAGGGATATCGTCTATTTATCCAGTAACGATTCATATTACCTCAAATATATACATGAAGTATGGTCCAGATCAATCGGCTAAAATGGTTAGTATTCAGATGGCTTTTGGTTATATTGGTTGTTCGCTAATAACTTCATTATTGGGGTTCGCACTATCTTATGTTGGATATAAATATACATATGTAGTTATCAGCGGGATATTTATCACATATTGCATATTGGATAAAATGCTATTTAAGTGTGAGAATAAAATATAAATCGAGGTTATTAAGCAACCTCGATTTTCAATCTGTATGCAATGTCATATTAATAACGTATCTTGAAGCAATATAGTGAGATATACTGTTCTCCACCACTTGATCATTGTCCAGATATGTAATTCTGTCGGATAAAATACACAAAGTATTGTGATTCATGCCGGTAATGAAACAAAGGTTTTCCGGTAATAGATCAGCACCAATCGTTTGTTTGGCGTATTTTATTTTTAAACCGTTTTTTCTTACTGTTTCATATAATGAACCACATTCCAAGATTTCTTTTGTTAAATTAGGTACTAACTTCTTTACAACAATTAGATTTTGCACGGCAATCAGTTCATCATCAGCATAGCGAAGTCTAATAGCAGAATATAACTCGTCATTTAAATTACACCGATATTTTTTGACATGTTCCTCATTAGCCTGTACTATTTCAAAATGGATTACTTTGCACGATGGCGTTTTACCCTGGTCTCTGATTTGTTTGCCCAAACCTTCCAATTTATCAAAATCACGGCTTATTTTTTTGTCCGGAACAGTCGGGCTTTTCCCCTTGTCCCGAATAATAATTCCTTCGCTTAATAGTTCTTCGATTGCTTTTCTGATAGTAATTCTACTGACATCAAAAAAATGTGAATAGTAACTTTCGGTTGGTAATTTTGCTCCTGGTTTCAGTTCCTGTTTTTCAATTTGATCTTTGATATATTCCTTTATTTGATAATACAAAGGAATAGGAGCTTCTTTGTTGATTGCGCTTTTGATAAAAATTCCCCTTTCTTACTTAAAAATATTGATTAATACTAAATATTGTATTATTATTGTATTGTAAATGATATAATATTAATACAATATTTTATTAATATTTCCTATTAAGTCGTTATTTATATAACAATAATATAACAAAAATAAAAATTGTTATCAATATAGAAAGGAGGTAGAAAGCATGGATTGCTATACCAGAATCGATGACCGTCTGATCCATGGTCAGATAGTTGCTTCTTGGATTTCTTCTTTAGGATGTAGCAGAATAATTGTTGCAGATGACAAGGCCGCACTAGATACCTTTCAGCAAGCATTACTAAAAATAGCGGTGCCAAACAATATTAAACTCGATATCGTTAAAGTTAGTGATGCCGCTTCAATGCTGAAACAATCGGCTGACAGTGATAATGTTTTGCTCATTCTCAAAAATGTCGATTCAGCTTTGGCTTTGTGCGAAGCAGGATTTAAACCAGAGATGATCAATATTGGTAATGCCGGTGCCGTCAAAGGAAAGAAACAGTACTTTAAATCGATATTTTTGGATGAAAACGACATCGAAAAGTATAACAAATTAAATGGCATGGGAGTAAAACTGATTACTCAAGTAGTGCCTAATGAAAAAGCTGTCGATTTTTTAGATTTAATTAAGTAAGGGGGATAAAAAATATGCTTTTGATGCAATCAATATTAGTGGCTCTGTGGGTAACATGGGGTTTAATTGACGAACAGACATTTCAGCTCCAAACTACTCGACCAATAATAACCGGGCCGGTAGTAGGTTTGATTTTGGGAGATTTGCAGACCGGGTTAGTGATAGGGGCTATGGTTGAAACGATGTTCCTTGCCACAGTGTTTGTAGGTACCGCAGTACCTCCTGATACAACGATGGCAGCGGCTATCGCTACAGCGTTTGCGGTGTTTGCCGGCGGGGAAACCGAAGTTGCAATTGCCAGTGCTTTGCCTATAGCTGTTATAGGCGGGCTAGTAACAACCTTGCAATATTCATTAGTAAATGTAGCTATCATGCATATTGCCGATAAATATGCTGAAAAAGCAAATGTTAACGGTATAGTCAGGATGAATTATGTTGCTTTGGCATTTAACGCTGTATTCTATGGTTTACCAACTTTCTTGGCAGTATATTTTGGTGCCGAATATGTAACTCCTTTAATTGCCATGATACCTGATAATGTTATTACCGCTTTAGGAGTCGGTGGCGGTATGCTGGCGGCCGTTGGGTTTGCAATGTTACTGACTACTGTATCAAATAAAAAGGTATGGCCATATTTTGTAGTCGGTTATGTTTGCAGTGCTTTCTTAAGCATCAATATGCTCGGTATTGGTGTTATCGCTTTAGCGTTGGTATTCTTGCATAATTACTTCATCAGTTACAGACAAGAGGGGGACAAGTAATATGAAAAATACAAATCAATCTTTAACCAATAAGGATCTTTGGGCAATTTATAGAAAACAGTTTCTTATCAGATCTTGTTTAAATTTTGAACGTCAGCAGAATATCGGTTTTACCGCCGCGATGAAGCCGATCATTGATAAATATTGTGAAACGGAGGAAGAAAAAAGAGAAGTAATCGACCGTCATATGCAATTGTTTTTGACACAGCCGATGGTTGCTTCTTTACCTATCGGAGTAGCCGCCGCTATGGAAGAGCGAATTGCGACAAAGGGAGATATCGATCCGGCAGCTGTGAATTCAGTCAAAACTGCTTTGATGGGGCCTTTGGCAGCATTGGGCGACTCTCTTATTAATGGTACGGCCAGACCGATCGTTGCCGGTGTTGCTTGCGGGCTGGCACTAAATGGCAGTATTCTTGGTCCGGCACTTTTCTTGGTTGTGATGAGTTGCATTACTTTAGGTGTCAGATATTTAGGAGTATTTAAAGGATATAAAGAAGGAACGGAAGTTGTTACTAAACTGCAGGCTTCAGGAATGATGTCAAAAGTAACAGAGTTGGCATCGGTTGCGGCTTTTGTGGTCATTGGTGGATTTATTCCTGGCAATGTCACTCTTAAACTTCCTTGGGCCTATACTTCAGGCGATGTTACTATTTCAATTCAGGATACATTGGATGGCTTATTACCAGGCTTATTACCGGTATGTTTAGTATTGTTGATGTATGTGCTGTTGAAAAAGAAAGTTGCTTCCCCAGTTGTCCTAATGATGTTCTTGTTAATTGCCGGTACCGTTTTATCTTTGGTTGGTATTCTTTAATTAAGGGGGAGATGCGTTTTGAAGATTAATGATTATCATGTCCACATGGGAAAAAA